>JALWFE010000096.1 GCA_027039975.1 Flavobacteriales bacterium | reverse complement strand
CCGGACAAAAGTTTTTTACAACTGTTAAACGACCATAAATTTATTGCCTTGTTACTGGCTACCACTATCAGTATCGCTTCGGGATATATTATCAATAGTTTTTATGATATCAAAAAAGATATGATTAACCGGCCCGGGCAAACTATCATTGAACAACAACTCTCTCAAACAAAACGCTTATATATTTATTTTACATTAAATTTTTTGTCGGTGATAATCGCCGCTTTTATTTCTTGGCGCGCCGCCTTGTTTTTTAGTGTTTATATTTTTCTGATATGGCTTTACTCCCATAAAATTCAAAATAAAGTTTTTATCAATAATTTATGGCTCACCGTTTTAACTGTTTTTCCTTTTTTTGCAATTTTTTTATATTTCAAAAAAGTCAATGAATTTATTTTATGGCACGCCGGCTTTCTTTTTTTGATTCTTTTGGCTAAAAACATCTTGAAAGATTTTATAAATATCAAAGGGGATATTGTCGAGAACAAACAAACGCTTCCCGTTAAATTCGGAGAACAAAAAACAAAGAATATATTGTTGCTTATCAACACATTAACTCTAATCCCGGTAATAAGATTATTGCAATATGACTATATCGGTTATATGCGTTACTATTTTTATTTTTCCATATTGTTGTATGGTGCCGGATTTTTATGGTTTTATTTAAAAACGGATACCGTTCAATATTTTTACGTTTTGGTAAAATTTTTAATTGCAATCGGCGTTTTTGCTATTGTATTGATTCATTAATAATTTTTTTTGCTAATTTTTTATCTTACAAATATTAAAAAATGTCGATATAAAAATTTTTACTTAAAAATTTATTAACTTTGTGTATTAGTAGTTTTGTGAGCTTCACAAACAAATTTCAGATTATGAAAAAACTTTTGTATTTAGGTGGTATTTTATTGATATTGAACAGTTGTGGCGGTTCAAAAAAAACGGTTGAGACCTCCCAAAAAAACGATAATCAAGAAACGGTGAAAACCGGAATCAATAATTCAAATCAAAACAGCAATGGTTTGGATATGGCAACCTTGCGTTATATTGCCAAATACAAAGACATAGCCAAAAGGGAGATGAAAAAATATGCCGTACCGGCCAGTATTACTCTGGCACAAGGTATCTTGGAATCAAATTCCGGTAAAAGTCGTTTGGCTGTAGAAGGCAATAATCATTTTGGTATCAAATGCCACGACAATTGGAAAGGTGAAAAAATCTTACACGACGACAATAAAGCCCAAGAATGTTTTAGAAAATATAATAATGCCGAAGAATCATTTAAAGATCATTCGCAATTTTTAGCCAAACGCAAACGCTATGCATTTTTATTCCGTTTACCGATTACCGATTACGTAGCTTGGGCAAAAGGATTGAAAAAAGCCGGTTATGCCACCGACCCGACTTATCCCGATAAATTGATTTATATCATAGAAAAATATCATCTGGATAAATTGGACAAAGAAGTCCTGGCACAAATGAGTGTCAAAGTGGAAGATGATAATGAAAATGACCCTGCCAATAAAAAGAAAAAATTTATATACGAGGTGCAAGAAGGTGAAACTTTATTTACAATCTCTCGTAAATTTAATATTCCCGTTAAAGACATCCAACGCATCAATAATTTAAACGATTTTGACATTTATAAAGGACAACTTTTGGTATTAACGGAAAACGACAATACGACTCAAACGGATACAACAGAACAACCCGGAGATTCGCAACAAGACAACAGCTTGTCAAATACAAAAACAGAAACTTCTGAAAAACAAACTGTTAACAATCAAAAATACGAAGAAAATTCATCCGGTGCAAATGATGAAAATTTAACCCTTCATGTCGTTAAACAAGGAGAAACTTTATTTTCAATAAGTAGAATGTATAAAGTTAAAATTGACGATTTACGTGCAGTTAACGGATTTAAAAATGATAAAATTGCCGTTGGCACTGTGATTAAAATACCAAAAACTTCTAATGTTGAAACAAGCGGAAATAATGCCCGAAATACAAATTCAAAAGCCGTTTATCACATTGTAAAACCGGGCGAAACTTTATACCGCATCCATGTCAATTACAAAGTACCCATCGCTACATTGCGAAAACTCAATCACTTAAAAGGCAATAATATCAAAGTAGGACAAAAATTGAGAATAAAATAACGGATTTATGAACCGCTAGTGTCCATCGTGTGATATACATTTTGGACATCATCGTCTTCTTCCAATTTTTCCAACAATTTTTCAACATCAGCTTGTTGTTCGGGTGACAATTTTTTGGTTACTTGTGGAATATATTCAAAACCCGAGGATAAAATTTCCAAATTATTTTCTTCCAGATACTTTTGAATATTTCCATATTCTTCAAACGGTGCATAAACCAAAATACCATCTTCATCTTCAAAAATTTCTTCTACGTTAAAATCTATCAATTCCAATTCCAATTCTTCCAAATCCACCGGCAAATTATCTTTATTGATACGGAAATTACAAACGTGATCAAACATAAAAATCACCGAACCCGAGGTGCCGAGTGTTCCATTATACTTGTTGAAATAACTTCTTACATTGGCAACTGTTCTGTTAGTATTATCTGTGGCCGTTTCCACCAAAACCGCAATACCGTGGGGTGCATAACCTTCGTACAAAACGGTTTTATAACCCGCAGTATCTTTTTCCGATGCTTTTTTGATGGCCCTTTCAATATTGTCTTTTGGCATATTAGCCGCTTTGGCATTTTGAATGGCGGCACGCAAACGCGCATTAGTCTCGGGATTGGGGCCGCCTTCTTTGACAGCCATGGATATTTCACGGCCTATTTTGGTAAAAGTTTTGGCCATCGTAGCCCAACGCTTAAATTTTCTGGCTTTTCTAAATTCAAATGCTCTTCCCATCTTTTATCTGGTTATTTGGTTATTTGATGATTTGGTGATTTGGTTATCTGGTTATTTGGTTAAATAAGTTATTAGTGCCTATGTAAAGTGCCAAGTGCAGATTTTCTTTTCAAAGAAAACTTCGTTTTTTGATGATTACATAATACTTTTAATTTCTAATTTTTAATTTAGTTTATGGTTATTTGATAGTCGGATATCGGATATCCGATGTCCGATGTCGGATGTCCGATGTCAGATGTCGGGTGCCGGGTGTCGAATGTCATTTCGAACGAGCGACGTTAGGAGCGAGAGCCTGTCCCGTGCCCGTAGGGAGCGGGAAGAAATCTCATTTTCCATTTTAAAGTTCACTGAGCCTGTCGAAGTGCGGTTACTGAGCTTGTCGAAGTATCCACTTCGCACTAGGCACTTTCCACTAAATTATCCTTTATCTCTTATCCCTTATCTCTTATCCAACTTGCTACCTCCTACTAATCCGCACTTGTCACTTCGCACTTTCCACTAGGCACTAAGCACTTTCAACTAAAAAAACCTAAACTTCCAACCCGGTCACTTCGATACAATTTTGCTCGTTCCTCACAAAATCACTCAGTGACCTATATTTCGCACTTTCCACTTTGTACTTGGCACTTTTAACTCTTTCGCACTTTCCACTTGGCACTTTCAACTTTCAACTAATGTTTAATCTCCCCTATTTTCTCCGGCTCGTGTTTATATTTAAACAAAACGGCAAACAAAATGGCAATTCCCAAAGCGTAAGCCGCAAAAATAAACCATACACTTTGCCAATCCGTTACATGGTTTTTCGTAAAAGCATCTATGATCAAACCGCTACCGTAAGCCCCGATAATGGCTCCGATACCGTTTGTCATAATAATGAATAAACCTTGTGCCGATGCTCTTATCTTTTTATCGGCTTCCTGTTCTACAAACAATGAGCCTGAAATATTGAAAAAATCAAAGGCCATACCGTAAACAATCATTGACAAAATAATGGCAATGGCGCCAATACCCACCGGACTGCCGATACCAAACAATCCGAAACGGAAAAACCACGCCAACATACTCATTATCATTACTTTTTTGATACCGAAACGTTTTAAGAAGAACGGAATGGTCAAAATAAACAAAGTTTCCGAAATTTGAGATATGGACATTACGATACCGTTATGTTTCACAATAAAAGCATCTTTATAAGAATCGATTTTTCCAAAATCATGCAGAAAAGCTTCCCCCCACATATTGGTAATCTGCAATGCCGCTCCTAATAACATAGCAAAAATAAAGAAAATAGCCATTTTGTATTGGGCAAACAGTTTGAAAGCATCCAATCCCAATGCTTGTACCAAAGTTTTTTTCTCACCGGATTTGTCGATTGGACAATCAGGTAAAGTTAACGTATATAAACCTAATACAATAGAAACTACTGCGGCAAAATAAAATTGATTGGCATTAAGCCCCCAACCGAATCCGTCGGTAATCCAAGTGGCGATGATAAAACCAATAGTTCCCCACACTCTGATTGGCGGAAAAGTTTTAACTACATCATAATCATTACGTTGTAAAATACAATACGAAATTGTGTTGTCCAACCCTATGGAAGGCATATACAACATCAAATATAACAGTGTAAAAAGCCATAAACCGTTAAAATTGTACTGTTGTGCCATAAAATACAACAAAACCGCACCACCGAAATGCAATAAAGCAAAAAGTTTGTTCGGACTGAGCCAACGGTCTGCAATAACACCGAAAACACCGGGCATAATCAATGAAGCAAATCCTAACGTCATAAATACCTTGCCGATTTCAACTCCCGTAAAATGCAACGTAGCACCCATATATTTTCCAAAGGATAACAGCCAAGCTCCGAAAATAAAAAATTCCAAAAAGTTAAATATGGTCAATCTTACTTTTATACTCATAATTCAATTTTTAAAAATGCGAACAAACTTACTATTTTACGGGCTAATAACCAAAATCTTTTTGACAACCACTTAACCTACTTGAAAACCTGTCAGCTCTTTTGACAATCAATGTACTAATGTTCCAATATTTTTGCCTTCTACTACTTTTTCCAAATTTCCTTTGGTATTCATATCAAACACTACGATAGGCAAACCGTTATCTTTAGCCAAAGCAAAAGCCGTACTGTCCATAACTTTAAGCTCTTTTTGTAAAGCTTCATCGTAAGAAAGCCTATCATATTTAACGGCATCATCATATTTTTCGGGGTCTTTATCATAGATACCGTCCACACGGGTGCCTTTCAGAATGGCATCGGCGTCTATTTCCAAAGCCCGCAATACCGCCGCGGTATCAGTCGTAAAAAAAGGATTGCCGGTGCCTCCCGAAAAAATAACAATTTTACCGCCTAATAAAGCTTGTTTGGCTTTGAGCGGACTGACTTCACCGGCAATTTTATCAATTTTGATACCACTAAGCAAAACAGTATCAATGCCGTTTTGAAGCAACACACTTTGCAAAGCCATACCGTTGATAACTGTTGCCAACATACCCATAAAATCACCTTGCGTCCGGTTCATCTGCTTGCCGGCATCCGACAATCCGCGAAATATATTGCCACCGCCTATAACCAAACCTATCTCGATACCTTTGTCATAAACAGTTTTGATTTCTTTTACAAA
The DNA here is from genome assembly GCA_027039975.1 of Flavobacteriales bacterium. Taxonomy (GTDB): domain Bacteria; phylum Bacteroidota; class Bacteroidia; order Flavobacteriales; family Flavobacteriaceae; genus WGBX01. The sequence goes on along the minus strand of JALWFE010000096.1, from coordinate 86,084 downwards.
TTCGTTGACTTTATCCGGGTCGATACCGTAAGATTTATCTCCCATCAATGATTCTCCACTCAGTTTGAGAAGTATTCTTTTATATTTCATCTGTTTAAAATTTTTATTTTGTAAAAAAAATTAATAAAAATTTATAATACATTCAGGAACTCTCATGAATTTATTTTAATCATAAACTTGTGTGTATTTTATGATTAAAAAAATTCATGTTCGTTTCATCTGTTTATTTTTTATTTTAACATTATAGTCAGATGTAACCTTTGATGATTAAAATAATCATTTCGTTGTGTGTTTAATGATTATTTTAATCATGTCGGTTTCATTAAACTTAGTTTTTAACAAAGATAAAAATTTTTGTAATTAGTCAATTTTAAATTTGCCCTGATAAAGAAAAGCCGTAAATTTGCCCATATTTAAAATATCAAATTATGAAAAAAATTTTTTTAATATTGTTAGGAATCAGTTTTTTGACCGCATGTCAAAAAGAAGCCAAAACCGCTTTTGTTAAAACAGAAACCATTTTTAAAGAGTACAAAGGTATCAAAGATCAAGAAGCGGTTTTCAAACAAAAACAAGAAGCTTTTAACAAAAAATATGATTCGATAGTACAAGCTTGGCGTAAAGAAGTTGTTGATTTTCAACAAAAAGCTTCAAAGATGGCACCTAACAAAGCCCGTCAAAAAGATCAGGAGTTGTATCAAAAACAACAAATCATTCAACAGATGCAACAACAAGAGAGCAACAGGTTGACTGCCGAAATGCAAAAACAAACCGATTCAATTATCAAAAAAGTATACGACTTCTTTGATGATTATGGAAAAAAGAACGGTTATAAATATATTTTCGGTAAAAACAGTGCAGGCGCTCTGATGTACGGCGATGCCAAACAAGATATTACGGACGAAGTTTTAAAAGCTTTGGATGCCGAATACGAAGCATCAAAAAATAACAAAACGACCGGAAACAATACAACCAAAGAGAAAAAAGACAAATAAACTTTCTAAATACCCTTTAAAGTCATTTTACATTATTTATTTTTAAGACGGTATTAATCTCCGGTTTTATAATTTTAAAAATTTGATTTAAATTTTGACCTGTTTGAAATGGCATACATTTTAAACATAGAAACCGCTACGAAAAATTGTTCCGTTTCCTTGGGAAAAGACGAACGGGTAATTGATGTTATGGAATACGCCGGTGAATCATATTCACATGCCGAAAAATTGCACGTATTCATAGAGCGGATACTGTCTCAAAACAGCTTACGACCGTCAGACTTGAAAGCCGTAGCTGTCAGTATGGGACCCGGTTCATACACCGGTTTGCGTATCGGGGTATCTGCGGCCAAAGGCTTGGCTTACAGCTTGGATATTCCTCTGATTGCCGTATCCACATTGGAAACATTAGCCCGTAAAGTCAATAATGCCAACGGATACATTGTTCCCGTTATCGATGCCCGGCGTATGGAAGTTTACAGTGCTGTTTTTGACAGTCAATACCGTTTATTAAGGGATGTGCAAGCCGATTTATTGGAAAATAATCCTTTTGAAAAATATCTTAATGAAAAACCTGTGATTTTTGTTGGAGATGCCGTCCCTAAAATGAAAAATGTTTTAAAACATAAAAATGCAATTTTTTCAGATATAAGATATCCTTCTGCAAAACAAATGCATAATATAGCGTATCAAAAATTTATAAAAAAAGATTTTGAAAATACCGCTTATTTCGAGCCGTTTTATTTAAAAGATTTTATCGTGACAACAAAAATAAGACGTTAATTATACTATTCTACAATATCAATCGTTGTTAGTATTACAATTTAATTTATTTTTGTATAATATTAACTAACAAATAAACAAGCTATTATGGAAACACAAAACAGCAGTTCTCCTGTTTTAAAAATTTTGGTTGCCTTATTAGGCATAGGAATTTTAGGTTTGGGTTACTATACTTATAATATGTATAATGAATCCAAAGAAACCGAGCAAATTTTGCAACAAGAAAAAGAACAAGTTATCAATGAGCTTGAAGATTTAAAAGTAAATTACGACCAAGCGCTACAAGAAAAAACGGAACTTTCAAATAAATTTGAAGAAGCCAAAAACCGTATTGAATCGTTAATTGAAGAAATTAAAAAACAAAAGAAAATTACAGCTAATGTTATTCATAAATATAAACGTGAAATAGCCGCTCTTAAAGCTCAACGGGATAAATTATACAAGCTTGCCGATTCACTGCGGGCCGCTAATATGCTTTTGATAACCGAAAATGACAGTTTGAGCACCAATCTGGAACAACAAAAACAATTTAATGATACTTTGCTCAACAAAAACGAACAATTATCTCAGACACTGAACAAAGCTAAAATCCTTTACCCTACCAATATTGTAGCCCAAGGAGTAAAAATTAAAAGTTCCGGTAAAGTGGTTGAAACTTCCAAATACAAACGGGCAACAGACATAAGAGTTTGTTTTACCGTGCCTAAAAATGATATTTTGGAAACCGGCAAACAGACATTTTATGTCAGGATTGTTAACCCTAACGGTGAAGTTATCGGTAGTCAAGAAATTATAGATGTTGATGGTGATTCCGTGCCAATAAGCGGTTCGGAAGATGTTATTTATGAAAACAAAGCCTTAAAAGTTTGCATTTTTGTAAAGCCGGTAGACAAAAAAAGAGAATTTATCAAAGGGAAATACGACGTAACTATTTATCATAACGGACACAAAGTCGGAACAACAGATTTTAATCTGGAAGGCGGACTTTTTTAAACCGGCTTCAAGCTTAAAGAATTGTAAATTTCATTCATTAAAGCTATCTTTGTCTGCTCAAAGGTAGCTTTTTTTAATACCTGAATATTTAAAAATTTTTGAAAAATGAGTGACGATCAATTTAAAAAAGTTTTATCACACGCCAAAGAATACGGCTTTGTTTTTCCTTCAAGTGAAATTTACGACGGATTGAGTGCCGTTTATGATTACGGACCTAATGGCGTTGAACTTAAACGCAATATCAGAGATTACTGGTGGCACGCTATGACCCGCCTTCATCAAAATATTGTAGGATTGGATGCCGCTATTTTTATGCATCCTACCACTTGGAAAGCATCCGGACATGTTGACGCTTTTAACGACCCGCTAATTGATAACAAAGACAGTAAAAAACGTTACCGCGCCGATGTTTTAATAGAAGATTACGTCGAAAAATTGGAACAAAAAGTCCAAAAAGAAATCAGAAAAGCCCGTAAACGATTCGGTGATGATTTTGATGAAACACAATTTGTATCAACCCATCCACGGGTTGTCAAATACCGCGAACAGCAAAAAGAAATTTTGCAACGCATGGCAAAATCGTTGGAAAACAACGATTTGTCTGATGTTAAAGCTTTGATAGAAGAGCTTGGTATAGCCGACCCCGTATCGGGAAGTAAAAACTGGACGGATGTCAAACAATTCAATTTAATGTTCGGCACCAAACTTGGAGCTTCAGCCGAAAATGCCACAGATTTGTTCTTACGTCCCGAAACGGCACAAGGTATTTTTGTCAATTTTTTAAACGTACAAAAAACCATGCGGCTTAAAATACCTTTTGGTATTGCACAAACAGGAAAAGCTTTTCGTAATGAAATTGTTGCCCGCCAATTTATTTTCCGTATGCGTGAATTCGAACAGATGGAAATGCAATTTTTTGTCCGTCCCGGTACACAAAAAGAGTGGTTTGACAGGTGGAAAGACATCCGATTAAAATGGCATAAATCCCTAGGATTTGGTGATGAATACTACCGTTTTCACGACCACGATAAGCTGGCGCATTATGCCGATGCCGCTACCGATATTGAATTTAAATTTCCGTTTGGTTTTAAGGAATTGGAAGGTATCCATTCGCGTACCGATTTCGATTTGTCACAACACGAAAAATATTCAGGCAAAAAAATGCAATATTTCGACCCCGAAATCAATGAAAGCTATACACCTTATGTTATTGAAACTTCCATAGGTCTTGACCGGGTGTTTTTAGCAGTATTCTCAGCCGCTTTACAAGACGAAACTTTACCGGACGGTTCTACACGTGTGGTTATGAAAATCCCGGCTATCCTCTCCCCTACCAAAGTAGCCGTACTGCCTCTGCTTAAAAAAGACGGATTGCCTGAAATCGCCAAAGAAATTATCGACGATTTGAAATGGGATTTTAAAGTACAATACGATGAAAAAGATGCTATCGGACGCCGTTATCGCCGGCAAGATGCCGTCGGAACACCATATTGTGTAACGGTTGATCATCAAACAAAAGACGACGGAACCGTCACCGTAAGGGACAGGGATACTATGGAACAAATTCGTATCCCGATTAGCGGATTACGACAACATATTGCAGATAAATTCGATTTGCGTAATTGGTTGAAATAATATCTTGTGTAGATTATAATCATTTTTTATAACTCATACCGGTTTTCAAGATGTTTAAATAATGATTGTATTAATTCCTCAACAACAACCTTATAATCAACAACTTAACGATTGCCTTTTACGTAAAAAAGGCATCACTTTGGTTGTCAAACGTGAAGATGTTATCCACGAAAATGTTTCGGGCAACAAATTTCGCAAACTTTATTATAATGTAATTGAAGCACAAAACAAGGGTTACGATACGATATTGACTTTCGGCGGTGCTTTTTCCAATCATATCGCTGCTACGGCGGCCGCAGGTAAAGAATTAGGTATAAAAACCATAGGTGTTATACGGGGTGACGAGCTTGGTGAAAATTTATCCCAAACACTTCGGCAAAACCCGACTTTAAAATTTGCCGTTTCGCAAGGGATGCGATTACATTTTGTCAGTCGCAAAGCATACAGACAAAAAACGGAACCGGAATTTATTTCAAACCTTTTTCAATTGTTCGGCAAATTTTATTTGGTTCCCGAAGGTGGTACCAACGAGTTGGCCGTCAAAGGCACCGGAGAAATTCTCACGCCCGGTGATGAAGAATTTGATTACATAACCTGTGCCGTCGGGACCGGCGGAACCATTGCCGGTCTAATAAATTCGGCTAAACCGCATCAAAAAGTTTTGGGTTTTCCGGCTCTTAAAGAAAATTTTTTACATAACAATATTGCCAAATATGTCAAGGCAACCGGTTGGGAGCTTATCCGTGATTATCATTTCGGCGGATTTGCCAAAATCGATAAAAAGTTAGTCGATTTTATCAATATGACTTATTCTTTGCACAATCTGCCGTTAGATCCTGTTTATACGGGTAAAATGTTTTACGGTATTATCGATTTGATCAAACGGGATTATTTTCCGAAAGGAAGTAAAATCTTGGCTATACATACGGGAGGATTGCAGGGTATTGAAGGAATGAATTTACGTCTGGCTAAAAAAGGTTTGCATTTGACAATCTAATACCAAAACCAACAGACTAAAAAATAATCTCTATTGGTATCAACAAAAAAGCCCGGCAATAAAACCGGGCTTTAATATATATTTTGGTGATATTATTCACCGGATTTATTATCATCGGTGACAATAATAAATTCGGAACGTCTGTTAAGTTGATGTTGTTTTTCGGTACATCTGGTACAATTAACCACCGGCTCGCTTTCACCTTTGCCTTCTGCACTTAATCTGGACGCATCAATACCTTTGGAAATAATGTATTCCATCGTTGCTTTGGCACGTTTTTCAGATAATTTTTGATTGTATTCTTTTGTACCTCTTATATCCGTATGCGAAACAATATGGATTTTCAAGTCGGGATATTTTTTCATAGCTTCCACGACTTTATCCAATTCGAATGCCGCATCACGTCGGATATTCCATTTGTCAAAATCAAAGTAAATTGTATTGATATCCAATTCTCTGGGTGTAATGATTTTTTCGATAGGATTCAAGGCAATTTTTACATCCACTTCTTCTTCATCGGTAGCCACAACATTGGCTTTATTGTTTTCGTATTCTTCGGCACGTGCTTCCACGATGACGTCTTTGTCACATTCTATTAAGAAATCTGCATGACCTTCATTATCAGCTAATTTGGTTTTAATCGGATTTCCTTCTTTATCAGTCAATGTTACAGATGCTTGCGGTAGCGGTTTGCCGGTTTTGGCATCGACTACCGTTGTTGAAATTAAAACGTCACAGATAGGTTTAATATTTTTGATTGTATAAATATTATCATCACCTATTCTGGTAGCATCCCTGTTACTTGAAATAAAGCCGTCTTTGGTATCATCGTCTATGTATATGGCAAAATCATCTTTACCGCTATTTAAAGGTACACCGAGGTTTCTCGGTCTTGAGAATTTACCATCAACATTTCTACAAGCAAATACATCAAGACCACCTAATCCGGGATGCCCGTCAGATGAGAAATACAGATCTCCATCTTTACTGATAAATGGGAAATTTTCACGTCCTTCGGTATTGATGTTAGGACCTAAATTTACAGGTGTTCCGAAATTATTTCGGCCTCTTTTTATTTCAACGACATATATATCGGATTGTCCTAATCCTCCGGGCATATCAGATGAGAAATATAATTTTTTTCCATCAGGACTGACAGCAGGATGGCTTACTGAATAATTATCATTGTTAAACGGTAACTCGCGGATATCTGTCCATTCACCGTCAATTAATTTTGCCGAAAACAATTTTAAACGGCTAACGCCCGTTGTATCTGTTTTGTAAGTTCTTCCAACATAATTATCTCTTGTAAAATACAAAGTTTTTCCATCAGGTGCGATACAAAATGTTCCATCGTGATATTTGGTATTGACATCACCGGATATTTTTTCGATGTTTGAAACTACACCATCTACGTAATCAGCTTGATAAATATCCAAAAAGGGTTGTTGATCCCATTCATAAGTTTTACCCTTAGTATCACGGGCAGATACAAAATACAACTTACCTCCGAAAGGTTTAACTCCAAAATCGGAATACTCGGTATTGATATTAGGCAATTCGTTTACAACAAATTTATCACTGCCACGCTCTAAAATTCTCGGCAGATAATTCGGATTTTCTCTAAATTTAATTGCACGGTGATCCGCCGGTTTCATTTTAGCGAATTTTTCCATCCAAGGAATACTTTCTTCATATTTACCATTAGCTTTTAACATTTGAGCATACCGGTAAAAAACTTCGGGATCATCCGATTTTTTTACCAAAATAGCATAATATTTTTCGGCATTTTTAGTATCAAAAATTTGATAATAAGCATCGGCGATGTTTTTATATACATGATCATCTACATCTCCGTTTGCTATTGCTTTTTCATAAGTCTCAGCCGCCTTTACATATTGTAAACGACTGTAATATTTGTCTGCTTTTTTAACAAGTGTACTTTGTGCCATAACGGCATTTAGTCCAATTGTTAACAATATAATAAGTATATATAATTTTTTCATAATCATAATTTTTAGAAGTATCTGGGTGATAACATAACTTTTTTACCGTATGACCAATCATAGTTTAAGAAAAATTCGTGGGAAATAGGACTGTAAAAGGAAATGTCCGAAACATGCACATCATAAGCATAACCTAATCGCAAACTATTAAACAAACGGATATTGAATAAGAAATTAACCGAATCATCTATACGGTATGATGTGCCGAATTCGAATCTTTCAAAGAATAAAAAGTTCAAATTCAAATCTGCTTGCATCTTTTGACTGACATTATTATACAATAAGAAATGCGGTTTTAATTTGAATGTTTTACCGAAATTAAACACATAACCTCCGGCTATAAACAAGTGAGTCTCATCTTTGGCACTGTAACCGTTACCGCCATTATATTTACTGGCTAAGAAATTTGGTGCGGATATTGAAATATAATAATTATCTCCGTAATAGAATAATCCTGCTCCAATATTCAAACGGCTATCACTCAGCGTATTGGACAAAACAGGGTCGTTAGGGTGTACAATATAATAATTATTATCCACATTAAACAAATTAACCCCTGCTTTTAATCCGAAAGCCAGATGAGACTTTTTAAAATGTAGCGTATGTGAATAATCGGCAGTGATCAAACTTTGTTTGACCGGTCCGGATTGGTCACTGATAAATGACAAACCTGCACCATTAGTTAAATTGAATGCACCATGTACATTAGCTGTTAAGGTTTTTGGATTGCCGGGTGCATCATACCATTGGTTACGGTAAAGTGTTCCGAAAGAAATAACTTCCGGTCCTCTTGAACCGGCATAAGCCGGATTCAATATATTCATATTATACATATATTGTGTATAATGTGGCAACTGTTGTGCGTGGATAGTTCCTATCGATAGGAAAATTAATCCAACAATAAGTAATATTATTTTTTTCATAATCAATTATTTTTTATCTTGAAATATATAACCAACCGGATAATTTTTTACCGTCTTTTAATTTTATAACATAAAAATATGTTGCAGAAGGCAAATCTTCACCATCATTATTTTTACCGACAAATTCGTTTACATAGTTTGATTTTTCATAAACCAAAACACCACGACGGTCAAAGATTTCCACTTTATCTATTCCCGTTCGTTCATCCAAATAATCTAAAAACCATTGGTCGTTTTTACCGTCACCGTTTGGAGAAATAGCTTCGGGAACACGGCATTCAAACGGATATGTTGTAACTACAACGTCAAAGCTGGTCACACAACTTCCGTTTAATGTAACGTTAAGCGTATAAGTACCGGGAGCACTAACATTATAAACAGGTTCTGTACCAACAACAGTACCGTTTTCATCAACCCATTGGTATGAAACACTTGTATAATCCGAAGCATTTTGAACGGTGCCATCCAAAGGTTTTGAATCACCTATACAAATTTTCTCGGTTTGAGGCAAATTGGAAACATCGGGACCCGGCAAAATAGTTACGGTTACATCGTCATATTCACTAAAAATAACCCCATGACAATCTTCATAAAGTACTTCAAGCGTATATGTGGTTGTTTGACTGATAGGAACCGTTATATCGGGACCTGAACCGACAAGGTTATTATTATCATCATACCATTTGAATCTCGGAGCCGGGTCGGGAACAAATTTATAAGCTTCCGGAAGAACTATTTCCCAAGCACCCGTATTTCTGTCCTGTAAGAAAATATTGCTGGCATCACCGGGATAATTACCACAGGTATTCGGTAATAATTCTTCATTTTGAATACCCAATACTGCCAATCCGTCATTCCATGTAGCACAAATCGGTTTGTTTTTTATGTGAACCTCAATAGAACCATCACTTTCATTAAAAATAATTTCCTGGGATGTTAATAAATTATTACAACTGAATTGCGGAATATCTTCATATATCACAACAAATTTGCGGTTAGGAGCCGTTCCAATAGTCATATATTTAAGTTCTTCTGAGGGGTAAGGAACACTTATATCTATGTCATGGTAAGCTCCCATTACAGAAGGATATGATACGCTTGAAAAAGAATCCCAATATGGAAGTGTATGATTAGGTATCAGTTCGGAAGGATCAATACTCCAAGCATCATACTGTGTAGCAATACCGGGTTCAAAAACAATGTCCCCGTTTGAACCGACAACTATTTTGTCATAAGTGTTTCCATAAAAATTGATGGAAAACGGTAAATCAATGACATCACTGTATCTGTCATCAATTCTCAAAGGTATTGTTGTTCCAGATTCTGTAATCATTACATCTTGTGCGGTGTTATCAATAGGAATCCAATTAAAAGGAATGGATTCGACATGATAACGTCCCGTCATAACAGTAGTGAATTCTCCATGTAAGGTTACTTGGGTTTCACCGTTACATAGAGTTTGATCCGGGCCGGCATCAACATGTTGCGCCTTTATATTTGTTGTTAAGAAAACAAATAACAGCACAAGCATTATAAAGTAATTGTTTCTTTTCATAACTTTGTTATTTTAATAATTATGACAAAAATAAAAAAAAAATTTGGCAAATAGTTACATTAAATGAATTTATTTATCAAATAAAAGAAAAATGCTTGAAAAAAAAGGAAAAATTTACGAAAAAGTTATACTGATAGGGGTTGTAAATCAATATAATTCAAGCGAAAAAGTCAATGAATATTTAAAAGAATTGGCATTTTTGGCAGAAACAGCCGGAGCAACCGTATTGAAAACTTTTATCCAAAAACTTAACAAACCTAACCCTAAAACATTTTTAGGTTCGGGTAAATTGCAGGAAATAAAACATTATATCGAAGAAAATAAGATTGACAGCGTCATTTTTGACGACGAATTGACTCCTGCACAACAAAAAAATTTGGAAAAATTTTTACAAGTAAAAATTATTGACCGCACGCGTTTGATATTAGACATTTTTGCTCAACGGGCACAGACATCTTACGCCCGTACACAAGTGGAATTGGCGCAATATCAATATTTGTTACCCCGGCTTGCCGGTATGTGGACACACTTGGAACGGCAACGCGGTGGTATCGGGATGCGGGGACCGGGAGAAACGGAAATTGAAACCGACCGCCGTATTGTTCGTGATAAAATAGCTTTACTTAAAAAGAAACTGAAAGCTATCGATAAACAAATGGCAACCCAACGAGGCAACCGCGGCAAAATGGTTAGAGTAGCACTGGTTGGCTATACCAATGTCGGCAAAAGCACCTTGATGAATCTGCTGAGTAAATCGGATGTTTTTGCCGAAAACAAACTTTTTGCCACTTTGGATACTACCGTCAGAAAAATAGTTGTTCACAATATCCCGTTTCTACTGACCGACACAGTCGGTTTTATCCGCAAACTACCTACCCAATTGATTGAATCTTTTAAATCGACTTTAAATGAAGTTACGGAAGCGGATTTACTGCTTCATGTAGTGGACATCTCACATCCGAATTTTGAAGAACATATACAAACCGTTCAACAAATCTTATCGGAAATAAATGCCGCTGACAAACCGTCAATTATCGTATTCAGCAAAATTGATTTATTGCCTCAAACACCGGAAAATAAACTCAAAATTTTACAAAAAACCTGGTTGGCAAAAACCGGGAATCCGGTTGTTTTTATTTCGGCAGTAAACAAAATCAATATTGATATATTAAAAGATACATTATATAATGAAGTTAGAAAAATTCATATTAAAAGGTTTCCTTACAATGATTTTTTGTATCCGGATTTAGACAAATTAAAGTAAAATAATTTGTTCTATAATAATTTGTTTTATATTTGTAATTCAATTTTCATCATTAAAAGTAAACTGTAATATCACATCTATGAAAAAGTATTCCGTTTTTGTCATAGGAATTCTCTTAATGTTTTTTGTAAGTTCATGCGTACCTTATAAAAATATAATATACGTTCAGGATAAATTACCGGACAACAAAATTGATACGACCGCCTATAAAATTCAAAAAAATGATATCCTGTATGTTAGTTTAAAATCCGGTAACGAAACCATTGAACGTCTTTTTAAGATGCAGAACAATGCCGCCACTAACAACAATAATTCTCAAAGCACTTTATATTTGGAAGGATATACTGTTGATAATCAAGGTTATATCGAATTACCGGTAATAAATAAAATTTATGTTGAAGGTAAGACTTTTAAAGAAGTTAAAAATATCATAAAGAAAAAACTTTTGGCAACACAATTCAGAAGTTTAGACGATATTTATATAAAAATCAAACTGGCAGGCATTCCTTTTACGGTTTTAGGTGAAGTTAAAAACCCCGGTTCGGGTGTTTTGTACAAAGAACGTCCCGATTTGTTTGACATTTTAGGTAACGCTTCGGATATTTCTTTGGTAGGGAACCGGAAATCCGTAGTGGTTATCAGGCGTGAAGAAAATAAATTGGTTAAACAAACTTTGGACTTAACCGACAGTAACATTATAAATTCTCCATATTTTTATATACGCCCCAATGATGTTGTTTATGTACCACCCTTACGTCAAAAAACATTGGGAACCGGAGCTACTTTACAACAAAGTATCTCCGCTACAATTTCAGCTTTATCATTGATTACCACCATTATACTATTAAGTAAATACGTAAAATAATTTTTTATGAATACCGACAATCAATTTTCTTTTGATAGTGAAGAACTTTCTTTTGATTTTAAACAATTATTGTTAAGATTATTGGCGAAATGGAAATGGTTTGTCGCTACTATATTAATTGCTCTCGGGATTGCTTATTATATCAATTTGCACATGCAAAATATTTATGAGTTGGATAGTTATGTAACTATTAAAGACGAAAACAATCCTTTTTTTACTTCCAATATGAGTCTGGTCTTTAACTGGGGGGGGGTTAGCGACAAAGTAAATTTGGTTATGACAACCTTTAAATCTCGTACTCATAATGAAAAAGTTGTTGAAAAATTAAAAAGTTATATTACTTATAGAAAAAAAGGAAAATATTATTTGATAGACATTTATAAAAACAGCCCTTTTATTTTTAAACCTGACAATTCCGCTTGGCAAGCTATCAATGTACCCTTTGAAATAAAAATATTAAACGACCGGCAATTTCAACTCGATTTTAAACCCGAAAACGAACAAGCAACATTATTTCAATACCAAGAAAAAAAATCAAAACAGATACCTGTACATCCGGTTAGCAAAACTTTTAATTTCGGAGAACCGGTTGATTTGGGATTTTTATCAGGAACTTTTTTACGAAATACTGATATAAATTACAGTAATTCTGATGTTTATGTTTTGACACTAAATGATTTCAATCTCGTAGTATCCGACATGAAAAACCGGTTGGAAGTCAAAAATAAAGATAAAAATTCCTCTATTCTGATTTTAAAATTAAGGGGGCATAACAAAGAGGAAATAGCCGATTATCTCAATACCACTACCAAATTATTACAACAACAAATATTAGACGACAAAAACAAATATGCCTTAAATACCATAAAATTTATCGATTCCACTTTACAATATATTCAAAAAGACTTATCAGCCGCAGCCAGTGAATTAAGAGATTTTATCAGAAACCGTACTATTTTAAACCTAGATGATCCTACAACCAAACTGTTTGAAAAAATATCCGCTTTGGATCAAACCAAAAGCGGTATTACCTTGAAAAAATTGTATTATGAACAATTGCTCGATTACCTAAACAATAAAACAAACTACGAAAATATTCCCGCTCCTACGGTAGTAGGAATAGATGATCCGACAATTATAGAAAAAGTGGCGAAAATTACGCAATTGGCTATCAAAAGAAAAAACGAATTAACCCGCTTTCAGCCCGGCGCACCTGTTATCAAAGAAATAGATTTAGAGATAGAATCCTTACGGCAATCATTATTGCAAACCGTTCATTCTGCACTTCATACACTCGATCAAGAAATGACTTTAATCGATAAAAAAATTAGTAAAATCGATGCTCAAATCAACAAATTACCCGAAGAAAAACAAATTTTACTAGGACTCAAACGTAAATATGATTTAAAACAAGAAATTTTTAATACTTTATTGCAAAAACGCAATGAAGCCGGAATTGTCAAAGCATCCAATGTTTCCGATTTGAAAATTATAGACCAAGCCAAAGATGTAGGACAAGATCCTGTTGCTCCTAACAGAAAAATAAATTTTTTGGTTGCCTTTGCTATCGGATTATTACTTCCGGCAGTCATATTCACCGTCCTTTTCTTTTTAGACAATAAAGTTCACGATATTTCCGATGTCGAAAATTTGACAAATACCCCTATTATCGGACAAGTATATCATTTTGACAAAAAAGGCAACTTACCAGTTCTACAATATCCCAATGATATTGTTACCGAATCATTCCGGTCCATACGTTCGGCGTTACGGTTTATGTTTCCTGCCCGCAATCATTCACATACCATTTTAATTACTTCCAGTATTTCAGGTGAAGGTAAAACTTTTGTGTCATCCAATTTAGCCATTGCACAAGCTATCAGTAAAAAGAAAACCGTATTATTGGAATTTGATTTAAGAAAACCCAAACTTAAAGAATATTTTGACGAAGCAAAAGAAGAACATACCGGTTTATCGCACTACCTCAGCGGTATGGCAGGTGTGGACGAAATTATAATTCCTACCGGTATTGAAAATTTGGATTTAATACTCTCGGGCAAAACACCTCCCAATCCTTCGGAGTTAATTTTAAACGAGCAAACCGCCAAATTGTTTGAAGAATTATCCAAAAGATACGACCAAATTATCATTGACACACCGCCAATAGGTTTGGTCTCCGACGCTATGGAACTGCAAAAATATGCAGAAATAGCTATTTTTATCGTAAGAGAAGATTATACCTTGAAATCATTAGTCAAAAATATCGATGAAAAACACAAGAAAAAACAAATAAAAAATATCGGTATTATCTATAATGATTTTAAAGTAACCGCCTTCAAAAAATATGTTTACGGCCATAAATACGGTTATGGCTACGGTTATGGTTACGGATACGGGGATTATTTCGATAAAAAACGTCAATCCCGGTGGCAAAAACTATTGAAAAAATTAACCGGAAAAAAGGTATAAAAATCCTACACTTTTAGAAAACGGCAATTAAATTTATCCGTAAACTTTTACGGTAAAATCTTTTTATCCATTTTAAATTTTGTAAATTTGGAAACAAAATTTACAAAACGATTTTATGCTGTGGAAATATAAACCGGAACCGGATTTTGAAATTGTAAAACGCCTTCAAAATGAGCTTAATATCCCTGAAAAAAATGCTTATTTATTGGCACAACGGGGTATTGGCAATTTTGAAGAAGCGAAACGTTTTTTCAGACCCGAGATTGAAGATTTGCACGACCCGTTTTTAATGAAAGGTATGTCAAAGGCTGTCGAACGGATTGTAAAAGCCATTCAAAACAATGAAAAAATACTGGTTTACGGTGATTATGATGTGGACGGTACTACGGCAGTTTCTATTGTTTATTCCTATTTAAGCGATTTTTACGACAAAGTGGACACATACATCCCCGACCGTTACAGTGAAGGATACGGTGTCTCCATTCAAGGCATAGATTATGCGGCTGAAAACGGATTTTCATTAATTATCGCTTTGGATTGCGGTACCAAAGCCGGAGATAAAATCACTTATGCCAAAGAAAAAGGAATTGATTTCATCATCGGTGACCACCATACTCCCGGAGATGTTTTACCACCTGCTCTTGCTTTTCTCAACCCCAAACAACCCGATTGTCCGTATCCTTATAAGGAACTGAGTGGTGCCGGTATCGGTTTTAAATTGATACAAGCTTTACAACAAAAAAAACAATTGCCTCTGGACGATATTATTCATTATCTGGACTTGGTAGCGGTCAGTATCGGCGCCGATATTGTTCCTATTACGGGAGAAAACCGGATTATGGCTTATTACGGATTAAAGCAAATTGAAAAAAATCCACGTGCCGGTTTACGGGCTTTATCCCGTACCAAAAAAGAGAAATCCCTTGATATCAGCGATTTGGTCTTTACGCTGGCACCCCGTATCAATGCCGCCGGACGAATCAAACACGGCAAAGAAGCCGTTAAATTATTGGTGGAAAAAGATTTGGCAGTCGCCAACCGTTTTGCCGACGAAATAGAATTATACAACGAAAAACGACGCGGATATGACCAAAGAATCACCGATGAAGCCCTCATTCAAATAAAAGAACACAATGAAGAAAAACGTTTTTCTACGGTTGTTTATCATCCCGATTGGCATAAAGGAGTTATCGGAATCGTAGCCAGCCGTTTGATAGAAACTTATTACAGACCTACAATCGTATGCACTGAATCAAACGGTGTCATTTCGGGTTCTGTCCGTTCTGTCCCCGGTTTTAATGTTTATGATGCACTGGATGCTTGCCGAGATTACATCATACAATTCGGTGGACACAAATATGCCGCCGGTTTGACCATAGCACCAGAAAATTTTGAAAAATTCAAAGCAAAATTTGAAGAAGTTGTAAAAAACACAATCACCGAATCGTCAAAAATACCGGAAATAGTTATCGATACGGATTTGACTTTTAAAGATATTACACGCAAATTTTACAATATCATCAGACAAATGGCACCATTCGGACCGGGAAATATGAAACCGGTTTTTGTAACAAAAGGTGTTAATGATACCGGATACAGCAGAATTGTCGGCAAAGACGGCAATCACCTCAAAGTATCATTACGCGAATTAAAATCAGGAATTATTATGCAGGGAATAGCTTTTAATATGGGAGACAAAGCCAAATTAGTTCAATCCGGCGTGCCTTTAAAAATAGCATACACAGTGGAAGAAAACAATTGGAATAACAAAGTCAGTCTGCAATTACACATAAAAGATATCCAACCGGTTAATCCGGATTTAAATTTTTAGACTCATAATATGCAATTTACCGGACAAGATTTTTCACTAAAACACCCTTCAAAACAATTATCAGGTGATACGGAAATCAAAGCATCAGCGCCTTCCAATATCGCTCTGGTCAAATATTGGGGCAAACACGGGGAACAATTACCTATAAATCCTTCCATAAGTTTTACTTTGAATAAAAGCCGGACCCAAACAACCGCTTTATTGACTCCGTTGGAGCGCCCGGGAGGAGAAGTTTCATTCAAATTTTATTTTGAAGGGACACACCGTCCGGATTTTGAACCTAAAATTGCCGCTTTTTTTAAAAAAATTAAAAATTATGCGCCTTTTGTTACGGATTATCAATGGAAAATATACAGCAATAACTCTTTTCCACATTCAAGCGGTATCGCATCATCCGCCAGCGGTTTTGCCGCTTTGGCAAAAATTATTATAAAACTGGAAAAACAATTATATCCGCAACAAACCGAAAAATATTACGATAAAAAAGTTTCTTTTTTAGCCCGTCTCGGTTCGGGAAGTGCCGCTCGCAGCACAGCGCATCCCGTGATGATTTGGGGACACCACCCGCAAATAAAAAATAGTTCCGACCTGTATGCCGTTGTTCCGGATTTCGAATTACATCCGGTTTTTCAAAATTTCAGAGACAGTATTGTGTTGGTAGAAAAAGGACAAAAAAAAGTTTCCAGTACAGCCGGACACAAATTAATGGAAAACCACCCTTTTAAAGACATCCGAAAACGGCAGGCTTTTGACCGTATTTTGCAAATGACGGAATACCTGAAAACCGGTGATTTGAAAAATTTTATCAAACTCACCGAAGCCGAAGCTTTGAGTTTGCACGCCTTAATGATGACTTCCGAACCCAATTATATTTTGATGCAACCGGATACTTTAAAGATTATACATTTAATAAGGGAAATCAGAAACAATAAAAAATTACCGGTCTGTTTTACACTCGATGCCGGGGCTAATGTGCATGTCTTGTATCCCGGAAATATTGCAAAAGAATTAAAACAAACATTCTTTTCAAAAATTCCTCACGATGTAATTTATGATTTTGTTTAATTTTTACTCTTTTCACTGCATCCCGTTTTTACATCAAGTGTCCTGCCGGAATATAATTTAATAAGTTTTTTTTTATCAATGAAACCGTAAAAAAAACTTCATAAATCAAATACATCAAATACAAACTGATGATATTGTAAATAACATTATCTGTCAAAACAATATTTTTATCAAACACAAACATCAAAAAATAAGCCATAACCGCCATCAATTTTATCATTGTCCACGCTATAAAGGTATGACCAACATAGCGATTGTTAAAGAAAAACATTAAAACTAATGTTCCTAGCATAACGGCAGTTAATCCGGAAATAAAATAATAAAATTGCCATACAAAAGCGGTATTTTTAACACAAAAAATTTCAATAAACAGATAATTCAAAAAGTATGTAACGACAAAGAGAATAATTGCCGAAAAAAATAAATAATACCGTTTCAATTTCATTTTAATAACTTTTTAACCCGCCACATAATATAAAACATTGCAATAAAAACAGCCGACAGAGTTGAAATAATCAGGTAGAGATTTTGTTTGTTCGGATATGTTATATCCAACCAAACCCCCAATTTATACCCGCCGAAAATAATAAGAAACATTTCAAACGGAATGGATGTAAATTGTAAGAATTTACGGGTATTATTTGGTTTTGGAAGAGGCATTTTTCACAGGTTGAGCATTTTTCATTTGACAAGTGGCATTAAAAAATGCACCCGGTTCAATAGCCAATTTTCCTATTACAACATTTCCGTCTACCTTTGCCGTTGCTTTAAGACTTAAAAGATTATCTACAACCAAATCACCTGAAACTTTTCCTAAAATTTCGGCATTACCGCATTTTATATTGCCGTCCAAGATACCTTTTTCACCGAGAACAATTTTGCCGGTAGTTGTCAAATTACCTTCAAAATGACCGTCAATTCTAAAATCTTCTTTTGAATTGATATCACCTTTTATTTTGGTATTTACACCTATGTAATTAGGTAATTTGGTAGTCTCTGATGTGTTTTTTTTCTTATCTGAAAACATATTTGTGTTATTTTTCGTTTGATTTGTTACCTTTCTTTTTATTTAAAAACTCCTTATATTCTTTTAATTTCTTTGTAAGCTGAAGTATCAAATAATTGTCCGACGAAATTACAAAATAATCATAAGGCTTACAAGGTTTTTTTTGAAGCAAATCGGCAAAATAACCGGCAGATTGTTCGCTGAAAAAATTGTGTATTACCACAAATGATTGCCCGGCTGTAAAGGGATCTTTAGAAATATGAAGATGGGTACTTTTGGTTTCTTCTATCAATTTTTCGATACAACCTGTAAAATTATCAACCGACGGGTTAAAAATATCATAAGGAATAACCAATTTATAAGAATCACTTTTTTTATCCGTATAAGTTTTTTTCTTGTATTTATTGACCAACTCCATCCGTTTTTTGGCTTCAATTTCATAAGGACTTTTCGGATATTTCAAAATAATATTTTGCAAAGCTTTTTCATAAGCGGCCAATCCTTGGCTTCGGGCAATTGCCGTAGCACGCAACAATTCTATTTTCCCCAGTTCGGGATGAAAATTAAATTTGACCAACAAAGGTGCGGAAGCCTTTAACAAACTGTCATATTTTTGAGCTTCATAGAGTTTGTATAATTTTTTATAAGCTTGTTGAAATTCTTTATTGGAACGCTCGGAAATTTTGTCCGGATTTTTTATCAATTCGGCATAAATACTTCCGGGATATTTATCAACTATTTCTTGTGCCAAATGTTCGGCAAGCAAAGTTTTGCCCATATCCTTGTAAATTTTATACAAATTGTATTTGGCCACCGGTATCAATTCGGGTTTGGGATTGGAATTGAGCATCGTTTCGAGATGTTCCTTAGCTTTTTTAAGTTCTTTGAATTTTTCATAATAAATCATTCCTACTTGATAATGGGCATAATTCAAATCACCGAGTATGCTGTCGATTTTTTCCGGATCGGAAGGAATTTTTTTATAGTAAAAACTCACCTTATATTTTTCGGGCATATTTTTTTCGGGCTGATTATCATCTTCATTTACTTGGTCGTCATCATCACTGTTTTCATCATCAGACAATTCTTCATCATCCACACTCATTTTGTTTTTCAAACGCCACATATCAGCCAATTTGATTTTGCCCCAAGTTTTTTCAAAGTAAGCTTTACCTTTTTCTACCAAAGCATTGTTATAAAAATAAAAGCTCGTGTATTTGGGGGTGACTTGTGAAAAATCCGTTTGTTCGGATTGTTTTTGTGCTTCTTCGGCCTCTTTTTGACGCAATTTGTCTATATAATCTTGTATCATTTTGACACGTGTCAAACTGTCGGCACGCACCAGTTTCATTATACTATCGTTACGTTTGATTAGTTTTTCCAAAACAATGATATCATCGATATTCTTGCGTTTGTGCCGGGTTTTTAAGTATTTTAAGGTTTCTTTGGGCATTACTTGCAGTAAACTGTCCAAATAGGCACCGGCCATCAAATAGTCTTTCTTTTGAAAACCGATTTTTGACATTTGCTCATAAGCTTTTTCTTTGAGATACTTATCATTAGAGCGGGCGGCTTTGGTATAATAAATCATAGCTTGTTTCAAACTATCTTCGGAATGAAAGATTTCACCAATTTCGTAATTGATATAAGGATAAAATTTATGAAATTCATACCGTTTAAGCTTGGTATAAAGAGATTTTAGCATCTCCGGATGTTGCTCTTTTTTGTCGAGCGACAAATGATAACGGAACAATTCGGCTTGAATTCTGTATTTACGAGGACGTTTTTGTTCTTCTATATGTTTTAAAAGAGCAACGGCCGAATCTCGTAATTTTAATTTTTCCAACAATTGTGCCGTAATAAAATAATAACGGGCTTTTTTTTCTTTATCTTTTGCCAGAAAGGCGGCTTTTTGCAAGTTGATAGCGGCCGGTTGCAAACTGTCCATATTGATCAGGGCTTGTCCGGCATATGCATAAGCTTCTGATTTTATCTCTTGCGGTGTGGATTTTTGCCGGGCTAAAAATTCCAAATTGCGGATAGCCGGTCCGTAATTTTCCATACGGATATTGGCTTTTTCACGCCACAACTTAAATAACGGACGGATATCCGATTTAAAATCGTTATCCAATTCATAATTAAAAGCATCTAGCGCCGCCATAAACCGTTTTTGATAATAACGGCTTTTACCCAAAAGTAAATAAGCCTTATCAATTTGATTATTTTCTTGGACGCCTCGTATTTCCATCGAATGCTTTTGGATGGCTTTTACCGCTTTTTCTTCGGCACGTTCCAGATTGGAATTACCGGTATTTTGACCGGGTAAACTAATCACGTATTCGGCATTAAAACGCTCAACGGGTAAAAGCTCGAAAAAATTGTCGTGAAAAGTCTCATGAATTCTTTTAACTTCTTCATTTAAAGCCTCTTCGCCGTTAAAAAGAACGTTATATTTAGTAGAAAGTTCGTGTAAATTTCTGTTAATAAAATTATTGCGTTGTGTAGAACAACGTATTAAAACAATGACTAAAACAAATGTTCTCAAAAAAATAACAAAAAATTTTTTGTTCATTATATCTAATTTTAATCCGGCGGATAAGAATAACCCTGATTTAATAAAACGCTAATTTACATAAAAAAGTATAAATAAAGTTGAAAGTTCGGTTTCCCTGAATGTTAAGTTGATTATTTTAATAAAATAACATATAATGTATAAACCAAATATTTAGGGTTGATTTCGGTTAATAACGAAAAAAATGTTCAAAAAAACTTGTATATTTACAAAGTTTTTTATTTTTGCCGAACAATAATCATTTAAAAATAAGTATTATGTCTGACATTGCATCAAGAGTAAAAGCAATTATCGTTAACAAATTGGACGTTGACGAAAATGATGTAACCCCCGAAGCTAATTTTACAACTGACCTTGGGGCTGATTCACTTGACACAGTAGAATTAATAATGGATTTTGAAAAAGAATTCAATATTCAAATTCCGGATGATCAAGCTGAACAAATCCAAACTGTAGGTCAAGCAATCAAATACATTGAAGAAGCTCTAAGTTAAAAAAAACTTATGGAAACAAAACGGGTTGTTGTCACGGGTTTAGGAGCATTAACACCTTTAGGGAATGATGTACCATCTTACTGGCAAGGTTTGATTGATGGTGTCAGTGGTGCTGTACCTATTACACGTATTGATGCTTCTAAATTCAAAACCCGTTTTGCTTGCGAAGTAAAAAATTTCAATCCGGCTGATTATTTCGACCGCAAAGAAGTGCGTAAAATGGATTTGTATGCGCAATTTGCTTTGATTGCAGCGCGTGAGGCGATAAAAGATGCCGAATTTGATGATGAAAAACTAAACCGCGATAGAGCCGGAGTCATTTTTGGCTCCGGTATCGGTGGTTTGCAAACTTATGAAGATGAAGTTCGTAATTTTGTTTTAGGTGATGGAACGCCCCGTTTTAGTCCTTTCTTCATTCCTAAAATGATTTCGGATATGGCCGCCGGGCTTATTTCCATCGAAAACAAATTTTACGGTCCTAACTACGCTACGGTATCCGCTTGTGCTACTTCTTCTAATGCTATTATTGACGCTTTTAACATTTTACGTCTCGGTATGGCCGACGTGATGATAACGGGAGGTGCCGAAGCAGCTATTACCAATGCCGGTGTCGGAGGTTTTAATGCTTTAAGAGCCCTGTCAACCCGTAATGATGATTATAAAACCGCATCAAGACCTTTTGATAAAGACAGAGACGGTTTTGTAATTGGTGAAGGCAGCGGTGCACTCGTTTTGGAAACTTTGGAACATGCCAAAGAACGCGGTGCTAAAATATATGCCGAGATTCTCGGTGTCGGTATGTCCGCCGACGCATACCATATGACTGCGCCGCATCCCGATGGCAAAGGGGCAGCTCTAGTTATGAAAAATGCTTTAAATGATGCCAATTTGCAAGCCTCAGCTATTGACTATATTAACGTCCACGGCACTTCCACACCGCTTGGTGATATCTCCGAAATTAAAGCTATCAAAGAAGTCTTCGGCGACCATGCCTATAAACTCAATATCAGCAGTACCAAATCCATGACCGGTCATTTGCTGGGCGCTGCCGGAGCTATTGAAGCCATTGCATCCATATTGGCTATCAACAACGGTATTATTCCTCCTACCATTAACCATTTTACGGATGACCCTGAAATTGATCCCAAACTCAACTTAACTTTTAACAAAGCCCAAAAACGGGATATTAACACTGCTATCAGTAATACATTCGGGTTCGGAGGACATAATGCTTCAATTATTTTCGGAAAATATTAAATTTAGCTTTGCGCTTTTTAAATAAAATCTTTAAGTTTAATAAACTTGCCGGTAACAACAATCTGCACCGGCAACTGGAAAAAATATTGCCTTTCAAACCTCAAAATTTATCTTTTTATCAAGAAGCTTTTACCCATAAAGCCAAAAGACTGAAAGATGAAAACGGCCGGAAAATAAATTTTGAACGTTTGGAATTTCTCGGAGATGCTATCATTGAAGCCGTTGTATCTGTCTTTTTGTTTAAAGAATTACCTTATGCAACGGAAGGTGAATTGACCGTCATGCGTTCCAAAATCGTTAACCGGAAACATCTAAACGAATTAGGACAAAAATTAAATATTACCAAACTTTTGGATATCAAATTAAGCGAACGGCAAATGGGACACGATATCTCAGGAAATTTATATGAAGCTTTGGTCGGTGCTATTTTTTTGGATAAAGGTTATGAAGGTGCCAAAAAATTTATCTATTCCAGTATGATAGATTCACATATCGACTTGGTAAAACTCGAAAAAAAAATCAATAGTTATAAAAGTTTTATGGTTGAATGGGCACAAAAAAATCACAAAGATTTGGAATTTGTAGCCTATAACGACAGCAATAACGGTAAAAATAATTATTTTCGTGTTAACTTTGTTTTAAACAATAAAAAAGTTAGTCACGGCCGTTCGTCCAGCAAGAAAAAAGCCGAAGAAATAGCAGCGCGGCGGGCTTATTACATTATTCAACCTGAAAAAAATGGCAAAAAAGAATGAAATCAGACACATTCTAAAATCAGATGATTCTCCCTTACTCCCCGGTTATGTGATGATAGGTATACAAACCGGACAACCTGTATATAAACTGGCTTTTGATTTTAACCGCTTGTTTCACTGGAACCTTCAATTGCAACCGGATATTGAAGTTATAAGAAATAATCAACAAATTTATTTTGAAAATTATGCTACACCGGAAAATCCTGCCGGCAACAAAATTCGTTTAATCAACAATAAAATCCGGCATGCTTTACCCCACCCAGATTCTTTATTTGACACCCATGAAACTTACTTTTTGTTTACAAAAGTAAAATTCGCCGGTTATATTTTAATGATTCCCGAAGAAGAAAATTTAAATATTGAAGACCTGCAACGTTTGTTCAACGTAAAATATCCGGTTAAATTTTTTAATATCAATGTGGAATATTGTCTCACGGATTTTCCTGTTTTTCCCGTTTAATATCAGTTCATCTTTTTGATAAATCTTATTATCTTTGGGGCATACAATATTTAACCTTAGAAAAAGTTAATATAATAAATTTAATATTTAAAAAGAAATTATTCTTATGAAAAAAATAGTTGTATTTCTGATTATTTTGTCTGTTTTATCATCCTGTGTCAGTTCAAAAAAATATAAAGAATTAGATGATAAATACATCAAAATGCGTAGTGAAAATGTTGAACTTAAAGACCAATTGGATTCTCTATCCAATAATCAATTAAAATGTCTATCGACGCTGGAAAGGTTGCAAATTCAATATGATAATTTACAAAATAAATACAGTACATTGAACAAGCTGTACCAAGCCAAAGAAAATACTTACAAAAAATTAAAAGCCAGTTATGATGCTTTATCAAAAAGCAGTAGTCAAACACTGGCTTATGAAGCCAAAAAAAATCAAGAATTACTTGAACAATTAAACCAAAAACAAAAAGAATTGGCCAAAGAAAGAGCCGAATTGGATGAACAAATCAAAAAAATAAAGCATCTGGAAGATTTAATTGCCAAAAAAGATGCGAAACTCAACAACTTGAAAGGTTCATTGACCAGAGCCTTGGATAAATTTAAAAATCAAGGCTTAAAAGTGACCCGTAAAAACGGCAAAATTTATATTTCAATGGAAAATAAATTACTATTTGATTCGGGAAGTTGGAAAATCAAACCCGGTGGTCGTGATGCTATTAAAACCATAGCCAATATTCTTTCTATCAATCCCGATGTGGAAGTGATGATAGAAGGTCATACCGATAATGTGCCTTATCACGGCAAAGGTCAGATAAAAGACAATTGGGATTTGTCCGTAAAACGGGCCACTTCGGTAGTGCGTCAACTACTTAAAAACGAACATATTGATCCCAAACGCTTGATTCCTGCCGGACGCAGTAAATATCTTCCTGTTGCTGACAACAGTACGCCGCAAGGCAGGGCCAAAAACCGCCGGATTGAAGTTATCTTGACGCCGCGTTTGGATGAAATTATGGATTTATTGAATAATGATTGATTATGAAAATAACGGTGGTTGGAACCGGATATGTCGGACTGGTAACAGGTACTTGCTTTGCCGAATCGGGCAATGAAGTTATTTGTGTGGATATCAACAAAGACAAAGTAAAAAAAATGCAGCAAGGCATTGTCCCGATTTACGAACCCGGATTGGAAACACTTTTTCGCCGTAATATTAAAGCCGGACGTTTAAAATTTACAACCGAATTAAAAGAAGGTGTGGATTTCGGAGAAATCATTTTTTTGGCTTTACCAACACCCGAAGATGAAAATGGTGCCGCTGATTTGTCATTTGTGTTGGAGGTTGCCGGACAAATCGGTGAGTTTATAGAAGAAAATCCGCAAAATACTTATAAAATTATCGTCAATAAAAGTACGGTTCCGGTAGGTACAGCAGAAAAAGTAACTCAAATTATCAAATCAAAAACCGGTAAAGATTTTGATGTGGTTTCCAATCCCGAATTTTTACGGGAAGGATTTGCCGTTGACGATTTTATGAAACCCGAACGGGTGGTTATCGGTACCGATTCGGAAAAAGCACGGAATAAAATGCAGCTGCTATACGAACCTTTTGTCCGTACGGGAAATCCGATTATCGTAATGGACCCGCGTTCTGCCGAAGTTACCAAATATGCCGCCAACTCCTTTTTGGCTATGAAAATTACTTTTATGAACGAAATAGCCAATTTTGCCGAAAAAGTAGGCGCTGATGTCGATAAAATACGCATCGGCATTGGCACCGATTCTCGTATCGGAAAAAGATTTTTATTCCCTGGCGTCGGTTATGGCGGTTCTTGTTTCCCAAAAGATGTCAAAGCTTTTTATAAAACGGGGTTGGAACACGGTTACGAATTTAAATTATTAAAATCGGTAATAGAAATCAACAATCGTCAAAGAACCATTTTAATTCCGAAATTAAAATCTTTTTTTGATAATGATTTGAAAGGTAAAAATATTGCCGTTTGGGGCTTGTCTTTTAAACCCGAAACCGATGATATACGTGAAGCTCCGGCTTTGTATATGATTGATGAACTGCTAAAAACCGGTGCCAATGTGAAAGTTTTTGACCCTGAAGCTATGGAAAACACCAAACGGAAGTACGGTGAAAAATTGCAATATACCCAAAATATGTATCAAGCTCTTGAAAATGCCGATGCCCTCTTGATTAGTACGGAATGGAATATGTTTAGAACACCGGATTTTGACAAAATGAAAAAGTTAATGAAACAACTCGTTATATTTGACGGTCGCAACCTGTACCGCCCCGAAAGAATGAAAGAATTAGGTTTTCATTATACCTCAATAGGACGCCCCCAAGTCAATATACCCCGTAAAATATGGAAAGAAATTTTATGAACAATAATATGGAAATTATTAAAATATTAAACAAATTTTCACTAATTTACAATGGCGTATCAAAACACACTTGCTTAGAATGATAAGAAAAAAATCACATAGATATTCTTTTCTGATTCTGCCTGCAATCTATTTGATAGACAGCTTGTTGATTTTTTTGTTTATCAGCTATTTTGACTTTAAACAACCATTGTTATTTTTTATCATTTTTGATACTATTTGGTTTGTTATCAGCTATTTTACCAAATTTTACGAAGTTTACCGTAATACCAAACCGGCGGAAATTATCAGTAAAACCCTCAAACAAGTTCTGATTTTCGACCTGTCTATCGTAACATTTTTTCATTTTCTGACCATTTACCCGTCAAATCATTTTTTGCTTAAAAAATTGTTGATACTCAACATACTAATTTTTGCTTTTAAGTTTTTGATTTATGTTTTTCTGAAATTTTACCGGTCAAGAGGCGGCAATGTCAGAACTTATTTGATAGTCGGATATAATGAAGAAACCATAAAATTTAAAAATATATTGGATACACGTCTCGATTACGGGTACAAATTCGACAGTTTTTTTGGCAAAGGTGATAGTCCTGATATTCAAGGCGATTATGATGATTTGAAAGCATATTTGAATAAAAATCCGGTGGATGTTATTTTTTGTTCGTTGAAGGAATGCAGTAATGAGCAAATCAAAGATATTATAAATTTTGCAGACAATCATTTTATGTCTGTTAAATTTATACCTGACAATAATGAAATTTTAGGCAAACATCTTAAAGTCGATTATTTTGATTACTATCCGGTTTTATCACTCAATAAATCACCGCTGGACAAACCTGTTAATAAATTTATCAAGCGGCTTTTTGACCTGGTTTTTTCCGGTTGTATCATTGTTTGCCTGTTATCTTGGCTGACGCCTCTTTTAGGGATTTTAATCAAATTGGAATCAAAAGGCCCTGTATTTTTTAAACAAAAACGTAACGGTATCAATTACAAACCTTTTAACTGTTACAAATTCAGGTCGATGTATCCCAACCATTTGGCAGATATTAAACAAGTCAGCAAAAACGATAACAGAGTTACCAAAATAGGAAAATTTTTAAGAAAAACAAGTATTGACGAATTACCACAATTTATCAATGTTTTTTTGGGCGAAATGTCAGTCGTAGGACCGCGACCGCATATGGTTAAAGAAAATGAACGTTTTTTAAAAAAAATTGATAAATTTATGAATCGTCATTACATCAAACCCGGAATTACCGGTTTGGCACAAGTAAAAGGATACCGGGGTGAAGTCAAAACCGATGAAGATATCATCAACCGGTTAAAATATGACTTATTTTATATAGAGAACTGGTCATTATGGCTCGATATAAAAATTATTTTATTTACAGCGTTCCATATAGTAAAAGGAGACGATAAAGCATACTAATGCCGGCTATGAAAAAATCATTGGTAATTATTCCTACTTATAACGAAAAGGATAACATCCGGGATATTATCAACCGGGTATTTCAATTGAAACGTAATTTTGATATTTTGGTCGTCGATGATAATTCACCCGATGGCACCGCTCAAATTGTCAAACAGTTACAAAAAGAATTTTCGGACAAACTTTTTCTGCTTAACCGTCCTGAAAAAAAAGGTTTGGGTAAAGCTTACATCGCAGGTTTTAAATGGGCGCTTCAGCATCAATACAATTATATCTTTGAAATGGATGCCGATTTTTCGCATCCTCCCGTGAAACTCATTGAATTGTTGGAAGTTTTAGAAAAAAACGAAGCTGATGTCAGTGTCGGATCACGCTATCTGAAAGGTCGGATTAACGTGGTTAATTGGGATTTGAAACGTATTTTATTATCATATTTTGCTTCCATTTATGTCAGAATGATTACCGGCATACCCGTAAAAGATACGACTGCCGGATTTGTCGGTTACAAAAAAGAAGTTTTACAAAGTTTTAATTTTGATAAAATTGAATTTGTCGGATATGCTTTTCAGA
This sequence comes from Flavobacteriales bacterium, assembly GCA_027039975.1. Classification (GTDB taxonomy): domain Bacteria; phylum Bacteroidota; class Bacteroidia; order Flavobacteriales; family Flavobacteriaceae; genus WGBX01. Next base: position 57,757 of record JALWFE010000096.1, on the reverse strand, counting down.
TAGAAATGAAATATAAAGCTTGGAAAAAAGGTTTTGTTATCAAAGAAATTCCGATTATTTTTACCGATAGAATAAAAGGAAAATCAAAAATGCACGGCGGTATTATTTCGGAAGCTATTTGGGGTGTGTTAAAAATGCGTTTCGGCAAAAGCGATTAAAAAAAATGAAAAAACTATTGTATATTATTATTTTGTTCTTGCTACTTGCGGAAGCATGTAAACATAAACCGGAAAAACTTATTCCCGAACCGACTTACAAGCAAATTTTGAAAGAAATCATTTTGGCCGGTTTAATCCAAGAAAAATTTCCTCAAAAAGATTCGACAAAAAACGATGCAATATTTTTGGTCTATAAAAAATATGACATCGATAGTTTAAGCCTTAAAAAAACAACCGACTATTACAGCCAACACCCCGAAAAATTAGCTGTCATTTATAAAGAAATTTACAATGACTTAAAACAAAAAGCCGACAGCTTGAACAAACTGGTACCACAACAAAAACCTGAAAAAGACAAAGTCATAATAAACAAAGATTTTTTGTTTTCTAAAAAACACAAAAAAAAACAAAAGTAAGATTTCTTTCTTCCGTTTTCCCCTTCATAATCCAGTTTTTCTCTTAACAAACTTTCTATACAGGTTGAAAAAATCCTTGATATTTCTTAAATTTGAGTTGCTCAATTAACATTCATTTTATGACATTAAAATTTTGGATTTTGTCTTTTGTTTTAAGTTTTTATTTATTCTCATCTGCACAAGAGAATAAAATTGAACGGTATTTACAACAAATAAAATCGGCACAAACCATTCAACAAAAAGAAAAAAACTTTGACAGTCTGGTCAATTCCTTGTACAAATGCAATTGTAATGCAGAGACCAAGCACTTATATTTGGATAAACTTATAAACTTAACGAGAAATAATCAACAATTACAAGAACTTTATTTTAAAGCAAAACTGGCAAAAGCAAAATTATTTTTCCGTCAAAGTAAATTTAAAAAAGCCATTGAAGAGACGGAAAAATTAAAAAACTATTGTAAAAAAATAAATTATCCGTTGGGGTCTATAAGAGCCTCTATACTTCAAGGTAGAATTTTCAACAGAATAGACCGGTATGACGAAGCTTTGAAAAACTACAAATACGCTTTGTCGCTTTTGAAAAAAACCGATACGACTTCCCGGAAAGATTTACAAAAAATTTTAATAAATTTATATGCCAATATGGCCCGTCTTTATATGAATATCCATCAAGACAGTTTGGCCGACATTTACCATATCAAAACGGTTAATCTGGCGTATAAAATTCACGATTACGAAAGAATCAGTTTTTTTAACAATATTCTCGGTTGGAAATATTTTGCAACGGGAAATTACAAAACAGCCGAAAAATATTTTTTAAAAGCTCTTCAAGATTCTGCCAAAATAAAATTGAAAATTTATAACATTTCAAACCACCATGCTTTGGGAGTTGTTTATGAAAAATTAAACAATCCTCAAAAAGCACTTTACCATGATTCAATAGCTTTGGAATTTTTTAAAAAAACCAACAACAACACTTTTATCAGTAGTATTTATAATAACATTGCCAAAGTGTATTTACATACTAAACAGTTTGATAAAGCTTTGGAGAGTGTAAAAAAGGCTATCGAAGTAGCAGAAAAACATAAAATTATAGATAAACTGGTAACGGCAAAAATCACACTGGCAAAAATTTTAACGGCATTTAAAAAATATGATAAGGCTTACCAAGTATTATTGGATTTAACCGCAAATGACACGATAAAACAAAAATTTAATATAAGACATAAAAGCTCGTATTATAAATTGTTATCAGACATTTTTTTAGCTAAAAATAATTACGAGCAAGCTTTTAAATACCTCCGACTTCATCTCAAATTTAACGATTCTACCAATAAACGCAGATTGAGAATCCTTTCGGGAACAGAAACCAAATATCAAAATATGATATTAAGGAACCGTATGAAAGCCGAGCAACAAGAACTCATTTACGAAAAACAACAAAAACAAAAATTATTATACGGTTTGATTTTTTTAACAGCCTTGATTATTGCCGGATTGTTTTTTGCGGTAAAATATCATAAAAAATATGCCATCCAACGGCAAGAGCTTCAAAAAATGCTTCAAAAAATTGAAAAACTAAACGCTTCTTTATTTCAAAAAGAACAAAACTCCGGTTCGGAAATAAAGAAAACGGATTTTAGAGAATTTTTAAAAGAAAAATACGGGCTTTATAAAATTGAGATTTTGGATGTTTGGGAAAGCATTGCTCAAGGTATGTCACAGTCTGAATATGTTAAAAAGAACAAATTGAGTGAAAATACCGTAAAAGCTTGGCGTAAAGAACTGTATAAAAAACTCAAAGAACATACGGGTGATACCAAATTCAGCGACTATAAAGCAGTTATTGAATATTACAAAAGTTTGCGAGATTTCGATTACTTCTATTCCAAATAAAAAAATCCCCTGTAAAAAAATTACAGGAGACTTTAATACCCAATTCCCATTCCAAAAATTCTTATTTATTGGCCTTTTTTATAGCCTTTTTAAACGCTTCCAAATCCGCATCATCGGCTATCAATCCGACGGCTGTTTCAAAGATAACATCAGCATTCTTCGGGGGAAATCCCAGTGCTACGATAGCATTTTTTAAGATTTTAAGTTCTTCCTCGTCCATACGTCCGTCGGCATAAATAATTTTAGTGAGATTATAAAGTTCTTCTATACGTTCATCATAATTGTAAGCCGGTTCGATGGTGTATTTATCGTAATTTTTTATGATATATAAAAGTTGGTCTTGATCTATTAAACCGTAATCCCTGGCTACTTTGGTGATAATTTTCATTTCGTTTTCATCCAACACACCGTCTGCCAAAGAAAGTTTTACCAAGGTTGCCAATACCGAAATTCTGTTTCTGAATTCCGCATTTTCATAAGCGTCGAAAATAGCCATAATTGTATAATTTTTTAAGTTAATTGTTCTTTATAAAAATCATAAAAATAAGAAATTGTTTCAATACCTTTAAAATAATTAAAAACTCCGTAATGTTCATTAGGTGAATGAATGGCATCGGAATTTAAACCGAATCCCATAAGGATGGATTTACTGCCTAATTCTTTTTCAAACAACGGTACAATAGGAATGCTGCCACCGGAATAGATAGGCAAAGGTTCTTTGCCGAAAGCTTTTTTCATTGCCAGAGCCGCCGCTTTGTATCCCGGGCTGTCTGTTGGTGTTATATACGGATAACCGCCGTGCAATTTGTTAACCTTTATTTTTACAGCTTTTGGAGCTAATTGTGTAAAATATTTTTCAAATAAATCCGCAATTTCATCCGGCTCCTGGTCAGGTACCAAACGCATACTGATTTTTGCATAAGCTTTTGAAGGAATAATGGTTTTAGCGCCTTCTCCGGTATAACCACCCCAAATACCGTTAACATCCAAACTGGGACGGATACTTTGCCTCTCGAGAGTGGTATAACCTTCTTCACCGTAAACATCATCGATACCCAATTCTTTTTTATATTGTGTCAAATCAAACGGGGTTTTAGCCATAGCGGTTCTTTCTTCCGGTGATAATTCTTTTACTTTGTCATAAAAACCGGGAATAGTTATTTTGTTTTTTTCATCGGTCAAACCGGCAATCATTTTAGCCAAAATATTGATCGGATTGGCCACTGCCCCGCCGTAAAGCCCCGAATGCAAATCACGGTTAGGCCCGGTGACTTCCACCTCTACAAAAGTCAATCCCCTTAATCCGGTGGTGATAGCAGGTATATCATTGGAAATCATACCTGTATCGGAAATGAGAATAACATCGTTTTTCAACTTGTCTTGATTATGTGTTACATACCACGATAAACTGGGCGAACCGACTTCTTCTTCTCCTTCAATCATAAATTTTACATTTACAGGCAATTTGTTTTCCTTCAACAAATATTCAACGGCTTTTATGTGCATAAACATTTGACCTTTATCGTCAGAAGCTCCACGGGCAAAAATCGCACCTTCCGGGTGGATATCAGTTTTCTTGATAACCGGGTCAAACGGGTCGGATTCCCATAATTCGAGAGGGTCGGGAGGCTGCACATCATAATGTCCATAGATGAGTACCGTCGGTAATGAAGGGGCTATAATTTTTTCACCGTAAACAATAGGATAACCGGGTGTCTCTTCAACAGATACATTATCCAAACCTGTCTTTTCCATTTCATTTTTGATAAACAATGCCGCATCTTCAACATCGGCAACATAAGCAGGGTCGGCGCTCACCGAAGGAATTCGCAATAAATCAAACAATTCGTCCAACAAACGCTGCCTGTGTCGTGATAAATAAGTGTTGATATCTTCCATAAAAAAATTTTGTGATAAAAATACAAAAAAATCCTAATAATCCATTTAATAAATTAAAAGTTAAAACTCCATTATACTAAACTATAATAAAGATATAAAAATTAAAATTTCTTTCCAATGTCAATAAAAACTTTATTGTAATTTTGCTAAAAATTACAAAAATGCGGTTTTGGGATAAAATAGCCGGGTTAATTTTACGTAACAGATTGTTTTTTTTGATTTTAATTACAGGCATAACGCTTTTCTTCGTATCGCAATGGCGTTATGTTTCCGTCTCTTACACTCAAAAAAGCATTTTGCCGGAAGATGACCCTTACCAACAAGAATATTTAAAGTTTAAAAAGGTTTTTAAAAACGACAATAATCTTATTTTATTAGCGGTCAAAGATTCCGGTTTATTTACCAAAGACAAATTGAACACTTGGAATGACTTATCTAAAAAATTGCGCAGTTTTCCCGAAGTAGTCCAAGTAGTCTCTATTGAAAATTTGAAAGTTTTGCAAAAAGATACGGCACAACAAAAATTTGTGCTTAAACAATTCCTTACAAAACCTGTAAACAGTGATGCGGAAGCCCAAGCCGTCAAAAACCGTTTGTTTGACTCATTGCCGTTTTATAAAGGGTTGATTTACAGTAAAAACGGAGCTGTTCAAACAGTAGTTGCTTTAAAAAAAGATATTGTAAATTCCGAAAAACGCATTTCATTTATCAATGATAAGTTACAACCTTTAATTAGTGTCTTTAAAAAGAAGATGCAAACGGATATCAAAGCTTCGGGACTTATTTATATTAAATCGCTCAATGCCAAGGTGTTGGAAGATGAAATACCGTTTTTTATTATTTTTTCCGTTATCGTTACGGGCATTATTATCTTATTATTTTTCCGCTCTTTTTCACCCTTGGGTATATCCCTTTTAATTGTCGGTATCGGGGTTATGTGGTCATTCGGGATTATGGGCGCTTTGGGATACAAAATAAGTATTCTAACAGCCGTTATTCCGCCTTTGGTCATAGTTATCGGTGTGCCTAATGCCATTTTTTTAATCAACAAATACCAACAGGAAATTATCTTACACGGCAACCAAGCCCGTTCACTACAACGGGTCATCAGCAATACCGGTAATGCCATATTGATGACTAATGTTACAACTGCTATCGGGTTTGGCACTTTTGTGATTGTAAACAACAGCTTATTACGCGAATTCGGTACTGTGGCTTCCCTGTCCATTTTGTCCATTTTCTTTTTGTCTATCTTATTGATACCGATAATTTACAGTTACAAAAAACCACCCAAAGACCGTCATTTAAAACATCACAAAAAATCGTGGTTGGTAAAATTTATCAATTGGCTGACAGATACGGTTCGACATAGACAAAAAGCTATTTTCGGCGTCGCTATTTTATTGATGATCCTCAGCATAATAGGTGCTACCAAAATTAAAGTTTCGGGAAGTATGTTGGCCGATTTTCCGCGTAACAGGAAATTTTATAAGGACATCAAATTTTTTGAACGGGAGTTTGGCGGTATTTTGCCTTTGGAATTTATGATTGATACCAAAAGAAAAAAAGGCGCATTACGGTTGCCTACTTTAAAACGAATGGATAAATTTCAAGACGAAATTGCCGATTTGCCCGAACTATCCAACCCTGTTTCATTAGTCAATTTGGCCAAATACGCCAAACAAGCTTTTTATAACGGTGACCCGCAATACTATCAATTGCCGTCCGTTCACGAAAAGAATTTTATTTTGCCTTATCTGAAAAATAGCGGTGGTAATACCAAATTACTGGAAAATTATACCGACTCCTTGCAACGTTATTTGAGGATAACCGCTTTTATGAAAGATATCGAAACCAACCAAATGGAAAAGGTGGAAGATTATCTCGAATTAAAAGGACATAAATATTTTCCTGCAAAAAAATACAATGTCTTAATGACAGGACAAGCCAAACTTTACTTAAAAGGGACTCATTATTTGATAGATAATCTGATAATCTCTCTCGGTTTAGCTATTTTTCTTATTTTTCTTTTCATCGTTTGGATGTTTAAAGGCTCCTTAAAAATGGCTCTTATCTCGTTGATTCCTAACGTTTTGCCATTGCTCATAACTGCCGGCGTGATGGGATTTGCCGGTATCCCCCTTAAACCTTCCACTATTTTGATTTTCAGTATCGCTTTCGGTATTTCTGTAGATGACACGATTCATTATTTGGCCAAATTGCGTCACGAACTCAAACTACACAAAGGACGTATCAAACGGTCCGTTTACAAATCACTCAAAGAAACCGGTGTTAGTATGTTTTATACTTCGGTCGTTCTGTTTTTCGGATTTGCCACTTTTTTACAATCCAGTTACGGTGGTACCAAAGCCTTAGGCGGTTTGATTTCACTAACTTTATTGATAGCTATGTTTACCAATTTACTCTTGCTACCCGCCTTGGTGATTTTTATGGACAATTTGTTTAAAAACAAAAAATCATATAAAGATAATTTGGATATTTTCCCTGATAACCCTGCTAACGATGACTGACTTTCAGCTTTATTTCAAATTAGGGCTCGATCACATTCTCAGTTGGTCCTCCACCGACCATATTTTGTTTTTAATAGCCTTGATAATGGTCTTTAATTTTAAAGACTGGCGAAAACTTTTGACATTGGTATCTTTGTTTACCCTTGCCCACACTGTCAGTTTGTTCTTGTCAGTTTTCGGATATATCAAAATAAACGAAAATTTGATTGAAACTTTGATTTTATGGACCATTTTGATTACAGCCCTCTCAAATATCCTTTGGAAAAATCAACATGTATTAACCCGTATTCATTATTATTTTTCATTCTTTTTCGGTTTGATACACGGCTTGGGATTTGCCACCGATTTTAAAATGATGATAACCGGACAATCACACAAAATATTACCGGTGCTTGAATTTGCCCTTGGTATCGAAACCGCACAAATTATTTTGGGAATTTTAATTTTGATAATTTTGGCCGTATTGCAAAAAATTTGGCTGAAAAATATGCGTGAAGTTTATATTTTGACGTCAGGCTTGATTATAGGTTATGTTTTTGCTTTATTGTCTTAATGATGAAATCCCGTAAACAAATTTTTAAGTTCAAACAATTTGATATTGCCCAGGAACAAACAGCGATGAAAGTCGGCACGGACGGTGTGTTGTTGGGAGCTTGGGCAGACTTGGATACAGCCGGAAACATTCTCGATATCGGCACCGGAACAGGATTGATTGCATTGATGTGTGCACAAAGACAGCATAAGGCCCGAATAGATGCCGTTGAAATAGAACCTGCCGCCGCCCGGCAAGCTATGGAAAATTTTGAAAATTCGAAATGGAAAGAACGTCTAAATCTTATTCAAACGGATTTTAAACACTTTACATCTGTCAAAAAATACGACGTTATTATCAGTAATCCCCCATATTTTGACGAACAAACCCTAAATGTAAACCGGCAAAGAAATCTCGCCCGCCGTTCGTCTAATTTGTCATTGGAAACTCTTATCAGGAAATCTAAAAAAATGTTAAACAAATCCGGAAGTATCCAGTTGATTTTGCCTGCTGATAAATTATCACAATTGCAACAAATTATCCGGCTGGAAAAACTCTTTTTGAACAAAATCTGCTACGTTAAAGGACATCCCGGTGCCAAAATCAAAAGAATATTGGTAAAAATATCCGCTTCTCATTCAAAAACGGAAGAAAACCGGTTAACCATTGAAATATCAAGACACAATTATACCGGGGATTATATCCGTTTGACAAAAGATTTTTATTTGAATATGTAGAATGTTCGCCAAATTGGGCGTATCTACTGCATAAAGTATGTGTCTTACATTTGTTGGGCCATTATTCTCAAAAAAAATGTATTTTTGAGTATTAATTAAAAAAATATTCGGTTCTTTAAAAATAATCTTTATGAAAAGACTGTTACTTATTATCTTTATTTTATTCAATCATTTTTTTGATTTAAATGCTTGTACAACTGCTGTAATTTCAGGCAAATATACTGCCGACGGCAGACCGTTATTGTGGAAAAACCGTGATACTTGGGCGGTTCAAAATTCTCTACGCTATTTTGATGATGGCAAATATGCTTATATCGGACTTGTTAATTCCAAAGATTTGGAAGGTAAAAGTGTTTGGATAGGGGTCAATTCGGAAGGTTTTGCCATTATGAATTCCGCTTCATACAATTTGAATTTGGATAACAATGATAAACTGACAGGTTATGAAGGACGTATTATTAAACAAGCCTTGGCAACCTGTAAAACACTGGCTGATTTTGAAGCTTTATTGGACAACTTGCCACGCCCTACCGGTTTGGAGGCCAATTTCGGCGTTATAGATGCACAAGGTGGTGCCGCTTATTATGAAATCAACAATTATAAATATACCAAATTCGATGCCAATGATCCCAAAGTAGCCCCTTTCGGTTATATTATCCGTACCAATTACTCTCATACGGGTCCTTATGGATTTGAAAGCAGTGGTTATGTCCGTTACAATTCGGCAAACGATTTGTTTTATCAAGCCGTATCCACTTACGAAGGTATTACGGCACAATATGTCCAACAAAATGTGGCTAAAAATATGTGGCACGCCTTGATTAAGGAAAATCCGCTGGAAGAATATTATCATTTACCGCCGAACACCCCTAAATATATTCATTTTAGAGATTTTATTCCGCGTTCAGGCACATCATCATCAGTAGTGGTACAAGGTGTAAAAAAAGGTGAAAACCCGGCACTGGCGACTATGTGGTCCAATGTCGGTTTCCCTATGGCATCTATGGTGGTGCCGGCTTGGGTGAGCAAAGTGCCGTTGCCCAAAGTGGTATTGTACGACAAAAAATTGAAAGATTCACCTGTCTGTCACGCGGCTTTGCATCTTAAAAAATATAAAATTATGAATATCCGATGGGGAAAAGTAGACCACCAGTATGTCAATATCAATGCGTTGGTAAACATTAAAGAAACAGGTATCGTTCAAATTACCAAAAAATATGAAAATACCATTTACCGCAAAGCCAATGAAATGCTCGCCGGCTGGTATCAAAAAGGAAAAAGAGACCGTAAACAAATGAAAGAATTTTACGATTGGATAGACCGGTATATTACAGATGCTTATTTTAAAGAGTTTAATCTTAAATTGTTTAATCCGGAAAATTAAAATATTGTTTTTCCGGTAAAATTTTACTAACAAAAGATTTTTCGATGCTCTCTCGCCAGACGTATGCTGCATAAACATTTTGTCTGAATAATAAAAAAGAAATCAAATAACCAAATAACCTATATCCTCAAATAACCAAATAAAAATGAAATACCTGACTTTATCAATAATAGCCATTCTCTGGCTGGCCGGATGTAAAGAACCGGTTGTTTATAAAGATATGAAACCTGCACAAGAAAAACAATCACCAAAAATCAAGGTTGGTGTTTATAGCGGTGAAGGAGCAGGAGCTGTAAGTATAATCGAAACCATTGAAGCGCTGAAAATTGATCCCGGAATAGACGCTTATCCTATCAGTCCGGTTGATATTTTCAGTGGCAAATTAAATGAAACGGATGCCATAATTTTTCCCGGTGGCAGTGGCAGTAAACAGTTAAACAGTTTGGGTAAAACGGGTAAAAAATTTGTTATTGATTTTATCAAAAACGGCGGTGGTGCAATCGGTATTTGTGCCGGGGCTTATATGATGTGTCAAACCGAAGGTTATCCGAGCTTGAAAATAGGTGATGTCAAACACATCGACCGGGCGCATTATAATCGCGGACGCGGGTTGATTGAATTCAAACTCAACGATGAAGGTTTGAAAATTTTTCCCGAATTTAAAAATCAACCCCAATTTATCCAATATTATGACGGTCCGATTATGGAACCGCTTCATCAAGAAAAAAGTTTTAAGCCGGTAGCTGTTTACGTGACCGACATTCATCCGAACGAAGGTGACCCGGTCGGTTTGACACCGGGCAAATTGTTTATGTATCATCAAAATTACGGCAAAGGAAAAATCTTTGCCATCGGGGGGCACGCCGAATCTACTCCCGGTATAAGATTTATGATTCCGCGTATGGCTCGTTGGGTTACCGGGAACGAGCTTATTCCCTACGATGCCAAATGGATACATCCTGATAAAAATCACAAAGCCATTTTGTTTGACAAAGCATTGATAAAAACCGAAAAACAATTGTTTTGGCAATTATTTGAAGATGACCCTGATAAACAAATATCAGCAATGGACAGCTTATATGCATTACGCTCCCGTCCGGCAGTCCGTTGGAACAAAGGGCTGTTACGCGACAACAATCCCGAAGTCAGAGCCGAAGCCGCTCATTTACTTATCAAAGCCGAATATACCGACGCTCTTAAAGATTTAAAAGCAAGTTACAGGTTTGAAACAAACCCGCAAACTAAAAAAGCCCTGAAAAAAGCTATCGATTTCTTACAATATTAAATTTTATTGTTTGATACAACCAATCAAACAGAGAGATTAAAACCGGAGCCGGTAGCCTCGCACCTAACGGCGCATATCCCGTCGGGGTCGGGAGACCCACGACGGAGCACAGCGACCTACTTCTCATTCATCAGTTCATCAATTCATCAGCTCATCAATAATTCTCAATTCTCAATTAATCCTCCTTACTTCTCAATTCCTCAATTCCTCAATTTCTCATTTCCTCACTTCCTCACTTCCTCATTTCCTCAATTTCTCATTTCCTCACTTCCTCACTTCCTCATTTCCTCACTTCCTCATTTCCTCATTTCTTCAATTCCTCAGTTTATCATTTAATCAATAATGATTATCTTTGCCGGAAGACAGTGAATTTATGAACAAGACTGAATTAAGAAAACGCACCAGAGCCCGTGAATCGTCCAATGCCATTGAACGTTTGTACATTACTATGCGGCATTTGCTTAACCGTGGCTTTTACAAACCTTTTGGGGTCTCGGGTAATACTTTGAAACAAGGATTGTTGACACTACGCCCCGAAATTTACGGTGACATCGCTACTGAAAAAGCCGAACTTAAAGGATTAAAATACGTTATGGACCGTCTGCCGGAAGGTATAGAAGAATGCCGTGTGATTTATATGACCGACAACGAAGGCTACCGTCATTCACAATTCAAACCGATTATACCGCCCAAAAGAAGACGGCATTGTTACCGCATTGACAAAGATCAAATGAACGTTGAATTAACCCGCGGCAGATCGGATGTTTATGATATTTTGACCCATTTGACATTTTTGTTCATCGAATCACACAAGATCAGAGAAAAAGCAGTTATCGATAAAGAGGGAACACCCGGCCGGGAATGGTTGGCGTTGGAAAAAGTCGTATTGGAAAATAAAAAATTGAAAAAAATAGAAACCGAACAGATAATCGCTTATCTCTCCACCCTTTTAGGTCGTACCTTCGAAGAAGCCAAACACGCTTATGAAGAATTTAAAGAACCCGGTAATTCAAACCGTTTTTTTCAATTGATTTATTGGTTAGGAAAATTGGCTATCAATGAAGCTTATTTAGGACAAAAAAGGGAAATCAAATTTGCACCACGACTTCGTGAAAGGCTAGGACACCACGTTTACGGAGAAATTTGGGCAAACAATATCAAAAAACACCTACACAAACAAAATCTTTTGCAACGCCCCATTCACATCATCAGTTCCAATATGCACTCGGTTTTAAACGTTTTATTTGCTCAAAATGCCCTTAAAACCGAAAAAAATGAAATGGCTTTATACAAAGATTTAAGCCAGGATAAACATCAAAAAATGCGGGATAAAGTGACAGCATTAGCTAAGAAAAACGGTATGATTTATCTCAAAGACCAATCGGGAACCAATATAGATGTTCAGATTTTTGATACTTCAAAATTTACAGATGCCTCTCTTCCCGATACATTTTACAAACAGGACGATACTAAAAAACCTGTCCTTATCGTTATGGATTATGCATTTGGTGAACAAGCATTTGAAGTTATGGATGAACTTTTAAAACCTTATGAAGAAGACGGGATAAAAGAACATCTAAATGTCCAATCCATTTCCATTATGGGGAAAGCCGGTATTTTAACAGGCGACAAAGGTGATATTATGATACCCAAAGTGCATATGTTTGAAGGAACCGCCGATAATTATCCAATTGATAATGAGCTGTCAGCCAAAGATTTTGAAAATGAAAAAGTCAATGTTTACGAAGGCACTATGGTAACGGTGCTCGGAACATCTTTGCAAAACAAAGATATTTTAAGTTTTTTTAAAAATTCAACTTGGCGCGCTATCGGATTGGAAATGGAAGGCGCTCATTATCACAAAGCCATTCAATCGGCATCCAAAATCAGAGGCAATATCGATGCAAACGTAAAGGTTCGATATGCTTATTATGCTTCCGATAATCCTTTGGAAACCGGGAGTACCCTTGCCTCGGGACCTCTTGGTATTAAAGGGGTCAAACCCACTTATATCATCACAAAAAAAATTTTACAGCAAATTTTTAAAACTAATTGAGTATGAATCAACAACCTAACAAACACGAAGAAGTAGATATTATTCAATTCTTTTCAGCTATTGGTAGTCTCTTTAAATCGTTTTTCCGCAATATCGGTAGTCTGTTAAAGTGGTTATTTTTTGCGTTTGCAGACACTATCTTGTATTTTAAAAAACACCGTATCATCTTAATAGCAGGTATTCTTATAGGTTTGGCAATTTCATTTTTAAAAAAAAATAAAAATATAAAATCATATTATGGTGAAGCTACCTTGCGAACAAATTTTGATGCCCAATTTAACCTCCAACAAAAGGTTGATGCCATCAATGATTTAATACACAATTATGATTGGAAAAACTTAGGAAACCTTTTGGACTTGCCTCCTTCACAAGTCTCAAAATTTACAAAATTCAAATTGGAACCTGTTATTAATGATTTATTCCTTGTCGAAGAATATGAAACTTATTTGATGACAAAAGACACTACGGTTTATAATTTTTTTAGATATGATGATTTTAAGAAAAACATCAAAAAAAATGACAATCTTAACCGGTATTGGAGATTAACAATCACAGCAACTTCTCCCGGTGTTTTTGAAAATTTAAATAAAAAAATCATCGATTTGTTTAATAAAGATACTATTCTTAATAAACGGAAGCAAAATTATTTATCGTATTTAAATATTCAAAAACAAAATTTTTTAAAATCACTACAGGATATTGATACGATGCGAATGGTTTATAACAAAGCCCTGTTAATACCTGGTGCAGGTGGCGGACCATCCATAAATTTGATTGCCGCATCAGAAGGTGCTACAAATGGAGGACTTGAAGAATCTTATAATCTTTTTACAGAAAGAGAAAAAGCTTTATTAAGATTGAAAAAAACCATCGAAGAAATCAACAAATCAGATAATGCCATTGTATTTTTAAATAGTTTGCCTCAAAGAGGTATCGAAGAAAAATCATTATTGAATAATGTACATTTTAAATTTGCTTTATTTGGATTTCTTTTGGTTTTAATGCTTTTACTTCTAAAAGATTTTAACACCTTTTTAAATAAATATCAACAATCAAAAAAAGCTAACACCCGGTGACCATACAACCTACTTTTATAGAAGATTTATACGTCATTGAACCGAAAGTTTTTAATGACAACAGAGGTTTTTTTTACGAATTTTTCAATCATGAATTATTTGAAAAAACCGTCAAACAAAAAGTCAGTTTTGTTCAAGACAACCTGGCTAAATCAGCAAAAGGCGTTTTAAGAGGTTTTCATTTTCAAAAAGAACCTTATGCACAGACCAAATTAGTCAGCGTATTAAATGGTGCGGTATTGGATGTTGTTGTAGATTTGCGAAAAAATTCCAAAACTTTCGGACAACATTTTTCTATCATTTTAAGTGCTGACAATAAAAAACAATTGTTTATACCCCGTGGATTTGCTCATGCCTATTTAAGTTTGGAAAAGTATTCATTGTTTTTCTATAAAATAGACAATTATTACCACCCTGAAAGTGAAGCCGGTATCCGTTTTGACGATCCGGATTTGAATATAGACTGGCAATACGACTTATCAAAAATAATTTTATCTGAAAAAGACCGAAATCTTCCATATTTAAAAGACTTGAATTTATAAAGATGAAAGACCATAAAATAAAAATTTTAGTTACCGGAGCCGAAAGTCAACTCGGCAAATCTCTCAGAATGATGCCGGACATAGATTTTGATATTACATTCAAAAGTAAATACACACTCGACATTACCGATAAAAAAGCCGTCAAACGATTTTTTAAAGAAAACAATTTCGATTATTGTTTCAATTTTGCCGCTTACACCGATGTCACCCGGGCGGAAACAGACAGGAAAGCCTGTTTAAACGTAAACGTTAAAGGTGTAGCCAATCTGGTAAAAGCCGCAAAAAAGTATGATGTAACTTTGGTGCATATTTCCACGGATTATGTTTTTGACGGCCAAAAGAAAAAACCTTACCGTGAAAACGATAAGACGCATCCTTTAAATTTTTACGGTACCACCAAACTAATGGGAGAAACTATCATCAAACAACATCTAAAAAAATATTTTATTATCAGAACTTCTTGGTTATATTCCAAGTTTAATCGCAATTTTGTTAAAACCGTTTTGGAACTTGCCGAAACTCTAAGAAAATTAAAACTCGTAAACGACCAAACGGGAACACCGACCTATGCTCCCGACTTGATTGATTTCATATTGTATATGATTAAGACCGTAGAGGCAAATCCTAAAAAAAATTATTACGGCATTTATCATTTCAGCAATGAAGGAGAAACTACTTGGTATAAGTTCGGAAAAAAAGTTTTGTCTTATGCCGGAATAGATAAAAAAATAAAACCTATTGACAGTGTCCGCTTTAATAAATATGTTTTACGTCCCGATTATTCGGTTTTGTCCAAAAAAAAAATTAAAAAAGTTTTTAACTATAAGCCCCGTAAATGGGACAAAGCATTAAAAGATTTTTTTGAATAATAAACACATCAAAAATGGCAATCATCAAAGAAGTTTTAGATAAAAAACCGCAATTCGGCAAAAATGTCTTTTTGGCTGATAATGCTGTAATCATAGGTGATGTTGTCACGGGAGACAATTGCAGTATTTGGTTTAATGCCGTAGTCCGTGGCGATGTTAATTACATCAGGATAGGTAATAAAGTCAATATTCAAGACGGTGTCGTAATACACGGTACTTACAAAAAAGCCGCTACCAATATCGGAAATAATGTTTCTATTGCCCACAATGCCACGGTTCACGGATGTACCATTAAAGACAATGTTTTAATAGGTATGAATGCCGTTATATTGGATCATGCCGTCATTGAATCCAATGCTATCATTGCCGCCGGTTCCGTTGTAACCAAAGGAACTGTTGTGGAAAGTGGCAGCGTATATGCGGGTATTCCCGCTGTTAAAATCAAAGATATCAGTCCGGAATTGGTACAAGGGGAAATCAACCGGATTGCCAACAGTTATATCAAGTATGCTTCTTGGTACCAAGACAACAATAAGGATTAAAAATCATAATAAAATCCAAAACCGTAAACACGGTTGCCGTTTTGCCCGAAAGTGTACATAAAACTTATGTGAGATATAGGAGAACCGTCAAAGTGGACCCCGGCATCTATAACAAAACCGTGAATAGCTTCATAAGACGGATCTTTTGAAATAACATTGGTATAATTATAACCGCCACCAACATAAAACCCTAGTAAATATAAAGAACTATCTTCGGAATTTAACCCCCAATTAAAATTTACCAAAACCGGTACACCATAACTCATCCTTTTAGGAAAAATTAAATGCCGGCCATTATCAATATGCCAATTTCTAAAACCAATTCCAATTTGTGGACGGGCTTCAATCGATAATGTTGCTTCATGACTTAATTCAACAAAATTATATCGCGGTATAAAGGTCAAATTAATATCATAACCGGTATATTTTGAATGTGTTAAATACTGTCCTGTAATCCCGCCGGCAATGTAAAATTTTCTAAAATCGAATTGTGAAAATGATTTAAAACCGGCTATTATAAATAAAATAAACAATAATTTTTTCATAATATGAATTTCTTTTTGCAACAAAGGTACAAATAATTAAAAAATTTATAAAATATTTTCTTTTTTATGTATTAATTTAGTCAAATTAACAGATAATTCTAAAAAAACCAACTTAGCATTAGCGTTCCTTTCTATATGATATATTGCATCTGTAATAAATTTAAAAATCTCTTTAATATTATTAGAATGTATAAAAGGTGCCAATTTTTTTAAATCAAACCCGTTTTTACTAAAATCGTAATAAGCCAATGAAGGCGTTTGATAGTTAATCATCAAAGCTTGACGAAAAGTTTCCAAAGCAAATTCCAAAAACTGTTTTTGCGTTTCGCGACCCGCTCCTGCCATTTTTTCAGACCATATAATCAGTTTTGCGATAGCTTGTTTATCACTTTTAGCCAAAAATGCCACCCTTACCCATTCAATAAATAATTTTTGAAAAGAATCATCGGTATCTTCATTTAAGACAAGTTGCAAGGCTTTATGCCAATTACCATTAGCTTGATGGGCGATTTTTACGGCTTGCGCAGGCTCAATACCAAAGCGTTTTAGCAATTCGTTTTTAATTTCTTCAATAGAAATCAAATTAAATTGATGTACTTGACAACGACTGAGAATCGTCGGTAAAATATTATCGGTTTTTTCGGCAATTAAGATAAATTTTGTGTCTTCAGGTGGTTCTTCAAGAATTTTGAGCAGTTTGTTGGCCGTTTCAGTATTCATTTTTTCTACCATCCAAATAATAAAAATTTTATAACCGGCTTCAAAAGGTTTAACAGCTGTTTTTCTTATAATGTGCTCGGCATCAGCCACGCGTATTTGACCCTGTTTATTGGCCACATCTAAAAATTGCATCCAATCATACAAGCCGGCATAAGGATTGGTTGTTAAAAATTCACGCCATTGAGGTAAAAAACTTTCACTGTCCGGTTTTTTTATACTCGAAGTCGGGACTGTTGGAAAAACAAAATGTAAATCGGGATGTATAAGTTTTTCCACCTTATTCCGACAATTGGAATGCCCGCCGCAAAGCAAACGGTTGGCAAATGCCAAAGCCATAGGCAAAGTCCCCGTTCCTTCTTCTCCTACAAACAATTGTGTATGAGGAACACGGTTTTTTTCTATTATTTTTTGAAAATAATCTTTTAAAAATGATTGACCTATAACCGAATTAAAATCCATATCGCAAAGGTACAAATAAGTCGTGGAATATGACACTCCGACAGTTCAGTAACATCACTTTGACAAGTCTTTACATCTCATCATCATCCAATTTGGTCAAAACCACTTTTTGTATCTGTTTTTGGTTAGCTTTATTAATTTTAACATGAAATTTGCCATCAATATCAAATTCTTCATTTTCTTCGGGAATTTCTCCGATTTTTGACAATATATAACCGCCTAAGGTTTCATAAGCTTCATTTTCGGGTATCCCTAAATTATATTTTTTATTCAAATCTTCTATTTCATGCCGTCCCGACAAAATAAAAGTGCGCTCGTCCAATTGTTTTTCAAAAAGTTCGTTTTTATCGTGTTCATCTTCAATCTCACCGAAAATCTCTTCAATGATATCTTCCAACGTTATCAAACCCGAAGTACCACCGTATTCATCCAAAACGATAGCAACGCTTTTTTTCTTTTTGGTCATCAATTTCAACAACTCGTGTATCGAAATCGTTTCAGGCACAAATAATACATCCCTTAATACAGATTTGATACGTTTCGGTTTTTGAAACAAATCAAACGAATGCACGTAACCGACTATATCGTCGATATTGTCATGATAAATAATGATTTTTGATAAACCCGATTCTACAAATTTATTCCGCAATTCGTCAATAGTCGCCGTATCTTCCACAGCTACAATTTCTGTTCTGGGTATCATAATTTCTCGGGCTTTAACATCGACAAAATCAAGGGCGTTATTGAGAATTTCAAGTTCTTTGTCGGCTTCACCTTCCAGTTGTTCGGCGTGTTGTAATTTTTGAGATATAAACTTGGATAATTCCACTTTGGTCACGGCATCTTGAACATCGTCATTACCTGCTTTAAAAAAAATTTTTAAAATAAAATCGGACAAACGCAATATAAACTGGGTAACCGGCCATAAAACAAGATAAATAATGTAAGCCGGAACCGAAAAAATACGGAGAAGATTATTGGCATATAGCTGAAAAACAACCTTCGGTAAAAATTCAGCTGTAAATAAAATGATTAATGTCGAAATTAAAGTTTGTAAAAACAGCTCGTTAAAACTGCTGATATCCGGCCAAAATTGTTTTAAATATCTGACAATCAAATCACCGGTAAAAAAACCGTAAATCACCAATGCCACATTATTTCC
This sequence comes from Flavobacteriales bacterium, assembly GCA_027039975.1. Classification (GTDB taxonomy): domain Bacteria; phylum Bacteroidota; class Bacteroidia; order Flavobacteriales; family Flavobacteriaceae; genus WGBX01. The sequence goes on along the minus strand of JALWFE010000096.1, from coordinate 38,946 downwards.
CACCAGCATGGTTGTAATAAAATTGGACGGTTTTTGAGTCAGTTTTTGCAAAACTTTACCTACAATCCCTTCATCTTTTTTGTCCAAAGCCAATTGCACCCGGTTGGCACTGACAAAAGCAATTTCCATCCCTGAAAAAAAAGCGGAAAATAACAGTAAAACGATAATTATGATAATGTCTGATTCCATTGATCGGTCAAATATTCAGCAAATATACACTTTTGAAAGCTAATTGGAAAACGGGCTGTATCATTAAAATACAAAAACATAAATTATTATCAATAATGTAAAAGCTTATCAAAAATACCAGGATTATTTCAAGCCGTCAAGGTTTAAAGATTGATCCACATCCCAGTTGGCACGGATATCTATTTTTTTATCCGGTTCAAAACTTTTTTCCGGTTGAATATGCCGTAAATAATTACCGGTATCCCATTGATTGTTACGGTTTGTATCCCAAATAATGCGTAATGTGTAAGTCCCGGGCATCAAATATTCCATTACGAAATCATTTCCGGTTTGAACAGGTGTTTGGCGGATTATTTTTTTATTACTAATCAACTCGACAAACAAAGGACGTTGATGCACATTGTTTAGATGCAAAATCAATTTACCGAACATCTCTTTTTTAGGAACTTTAAAATTTGTGCGAAGAGTATCTTTATTTTTTTGTCCGGTAAAACCGGTAACCGCTCCGGGCAAAAGTGTCAAATTATAAGTTTTGCCGAAATTCTTTGCAAAAGTCACTTTAAATTGTCCTTTTACCGATTTTTGTAACCCGGCAGACACCGGCATACTGTCTTCAAGCAATTGCAATTTATTGTTGTCTATTTTTTCCAAGGGCATATTTCCCGAAATAAGCACCGAATCCAACGGATTAAGACGGGTATTTCTGACAAATCCGGTTTGTAAAGAATCTTTATCGTTGTTTCGTTTGCGGTAAAATTTTTTGATCCGTCCTCTCGGTAAAGGTATTTCCAATTTTATACTGTCCCCGGAAGTATCATACCACAAATGCCATTGGTCGTTATCGACAAAACTTTCTTGACGTTGTAAGGGTGTTTTTACGGTTACCTTCAAACTGTCCGGGTAACCTTTGAATTTTACAACGGTATGGTGGGCTGATTGTTGCTCAATATTCTCAATACTCAACGGTGGTGGTTCTTTAAAAAGATACAAATGAACCAAAGTATCGCCGGGAATATGCAGGGTTTTATCCGAAAAACCGATACTTTCTTCATCCTGTTGATACTTATAATCACGGTTTTTATCACCTAATGCAACAATCTTGTAAGTTCCGGCTTTCAAAAAATCCAGATCGAAAGAACCATCCTCGTCAACCATTGCGACATAATAAGGTTTTTCTTTAAAAACAATTGAATCGGTAAATTTTGACGCATCATACAATCCTACCGTAATAACCTCTGGCTTATCGTCAAAATGCACGGGAATTACCTTGCCTTTCAATGATAAACTGTCAATAACAGGACCGGTGGAAAATACCAGTTTTAAATTTTTTAATTTATTGCCTTCATTATTGTCGGCTATGCTTTCTCCAAAATTGATTTGATAAGTCGTATTAGGCTGAAGTGTATCTTGAAATTTGATTTTAAAACGTTTGGAAGGTATTCCGGAAGGCACTATTACCGGCATATTTTTTACCGGAGGAGAAATCAATAAATTTTTCATCAAATCACGGATTACAACATATTCGTCAAATTCCAAAATAATTTCTTGACCTTTAAAATTCCGTGTTTCATTAGCCGGCACCACCCGTAACAATACCGGTGGTGTCACATCTTTGTCACCACCGGTAGGCCTGCCGACATGAGCACAAGCGCTGAGAAGAATAATTACAATAAGGAACCCTAAAAGGTATTTCATTGAATAACAATTGATTTTTAAAATGCAAATTTACATAATTTAGTATTTGTGTTCGCCGTTTTACGAAAAAACAAAAGTTTTGTTTACAACTTAAAAAAATCCCGGGTTTATTGTAAATACTCAATTATCGTTAACACTTGTAAACAAGGATAATTTTTCAATCTTCAACTTTTAAGTAATTTGCTTAAATTTGTCATTTCTATAAATGTTGTAAGCAATATATAATCAATACAATTTATGAAAACGATCAAACAAATTATAAATTCCGATCAACTCAATCAACCGGTAGAAGTCAGGGCGTGGGTCAAAACCTTTAGAAACGACCGTTTTATCGCCGTTAATGACGGTTCTACCATTCAAAATTTGCAATTGGTAATAGAACCGGAACAATTTGACGAAAATATTCGTAAAAAAATCAATACCGGTGCCGCTATCTATGCCAAAGGCGAATTGGTCGAAAGCTTGGGTAAAGGCCAAAAAGTGGAGGTTTTGGTCAGCGAATTGAAAATTCTGGGTGAATCCGACCCGGAAAAATTCCCTATTCAACCGAAGCGGCACAGTTTGGAATTTTTACGCGAAAAAGCTCATTTACGGGTTCGCACTACATTGTTCGGTGCCATTATGCGGGTGCGTAATACGTTGGCTTTTGCCGTTCATCAATATTTTCAAGAAAACGGATTTTTATACGTTAATACACCTATTATCACCGGAGCTGATGCCGAAGGCGCCGGTGAAATGTTTCAAGTAACGACCCTCGATATCGACAATCCACCGAGAAATGAAAAAGGTGAAATAGATTACAAAAAAGATTTTTTCGGACGTAAAACCAATCTAACCGTTTCAGGACAATTGGAAGCCGAAACTTATGCTATGGCATTGGGTAAAGTTTACACTTTCGGACCGACGTTCAGAGCCGAAAATTCCAATACTACCCGGCATTTGGCGGAATTTTGGATGATAGAACCCGAAGTGGCGTTTATGGACTTGCACGGCGATATGGACCTGGCCGAAAGTTTTGTCAAATATATCATCAAAGCGGTTTTGGATAAAAATTATGAAGATTTGCAATTCTTGGAAATGCGACTCAAAAACGAAGAAAAACAAAAACCGCAAGCCCAACGCAGCGAAATGGCGCTGATAGAAAAACTGCAATTTGTTTTGGATAACAATTTTATCCGTTTGAGTTATACCGAAGCCATTGAAATTTTGCGCAATTCCAAACCGTTTAAAAAGAAAAAATTCAAATTTCCGGTCGAATGGGGTGTCGATTTACAAAGCGAACACGAGCGTTATCTGGTTGAAAAACACTTTAAAAGCCCGGTTATCATATATGATTATCCTGCCAAAATCAAAGCGTTTTATATGCGTCTCAACGACGACCTGAAAACCGTCCGGGCTATGGATGTTTTATTTCCCGGTATAGGCGAAATTATAGGCGGATCGCAACGGGAAGAACGCTTGGATGTGCTACTGCAAAAAATGGAAGATTTGGGCATTGACAAAGAAGAATTATATTGGTATATCGACACACGCCGCTTCGGAACGGCTGTCCACAGCGGCTTCGGACTGGGATTTGAACGTATGGTACAATTCGTAACCGGTATGGGGAATATCCGCGATGTTATTCCGTATCCGCGCTACCCGGGTAATGCCGCTTTTTAAAAAGATATGCAAACCAAACAAACATATAATTTTTTCCGGATTCTAATCTTTGTCACCGGTATGATTTGGGTGACCGCTTGTTCCAATGAAGAAGTAATGCCCAAACCCAAAGCCCAATTACGCTTGGAATATCCGCAAGCAGTTTATCAAAAGGTTGATTTTGAACATTTTAGTATTGAAAAATCTCATCTTGCCAACGTAGAACATATTTCGGATAAAAAAATCAACTTGGTATATCCGGCGATGAAAGCCAAAATATATTTGACTTATAACCGTATTGACAATAATTTGGAAGGACTGTTGCGCGATGCCGAAAAATTTACTTACGAACACACCGTCAAAGCCGATGAAATCATTACCCGCGATTATGTCAACAAAAATGATAGCGTTTACGCTACTATCAACCGGGTAACTGGCAATGCCGCTTCACAGATTCAATTTCACGCTACCGACAGCGTCAAACATTTTTTAGACGGTTCCCTGTATTTTTATGCCCAACCCAATTACGATTCTATTATGCCGGCGGTTAAATATCTGGAAAAAGATGTGATGCATTTGGTAGAGAGTTTGCAGTGGAAACAAAGTTAGGTCGCTGAGTGATTTTGTGACGTAGGAGCAAAATTGTACCGAAGCGCCGGGTTTTGATGAACTGATAAACTGATGAATTGATGAGTTTTTTAGTGGAAAGTGCCAAGTGGAAAGCGGAAAAGTGCTGTTTTAGATGATGAAATGATGATTATTATAGTTTTATGTTCATAATGTTAAATGTTCATAACGTTTGTAAAAACGCAAGAGTCGTGTGTCGTATATAACTGAACCCCAAAGGGGTGACATTGTTATAGTTGAAAGTTGAAAGTTAAAAGTTGAAAGTAGAGACGCACGACCCGTGCGTCTGACATTGTGATAAAAAACACCGTTATGTAGAGACGAATTGCCATTCGTCTCAGATGATAACAATAAAAAAATAACCATTGAACCCCGTAGGGGTGACATTATTATCAAAACAAAATTATCAAAACTTGCAAAAAATGTAAGTTTTGATAAAAGTATAACCTTGATATTATTCATTGTCTTTATTTATACAGATTCTCACTTTTAACTCTAAGCAGACTATCAACTTTCCGCTCCAAAATCTCTCCCCACAAATTTTTCCCGATAATTTTTCCGTTCCGGTCAATGAGATACATCGCCGGCAAGCTTTTGACTTGGTAAATTTGTAAAATTTGACGGGTGCTGTCAATAAGTTGTAGCCATGGTAAGCTGTCTTGTTGCAAAGCTTTTTTCCAAAAATACGTATGTCGGTCTGTTGAAACACCTACGATATTCAACCCATGCGAATGATATTTTCCATACAATTTCAGATACGCAGGATTAGCCGCTTCACGACAAGGCCGGCACCACGAAGCCCAAAAATCGATAATCGTCGCCTTGCCCATACCTGCTTCCACCGGTATTTTTTTACCCGTGCTGTCAGGCAATTCAAAATACGGAATATATTGCCCGGGCAACACACCTTCTTGCTCCGGCTTGTGCGGGGCGATGCGGTGGTTGGAGGTGTTGCATGCGGAGAGGAGAATTGTAAATAAGATGCTTATTCTAAACCAACTCAATCTCAAACTGCGTTAAATTGATAAAATCTTGCAGGCGGTCTTGAATTTCGGATTTGGTTAAGTTTTCCAAACGTTCGGTGCCGAATTTTTCTACCGTAAACGAAGCGAGATTGGAACCGCAGATAACGGCATTTTTCATCGCATTAAAACTGACATCTTCGAGCTGTGCCAATTTCCCGACAAAACCACCGGCAAAGGTGTCGCCGGCACCGGTCGGGTCAAAGACTTCTTCGAGGGGCAAGGCAGGTGCAAAAAAGATATTTTTGCCGTGGAAAAGCAAAGCCCCGTGTTCGCCCTTTTTGATAATCAAATATTTAGGACCCATGTCCTGAATTTTCTGGGCGGCACGCACCAACGAATAATCTTGACTTAACTGACGGGCTTCTTCGTCGTTGATGATGAGAATGTCTATATTTTTAAGCACTTTCATCAAGTCGTCCCATGCCGTATCCATCCAAAAGTTCATAGTGTCGAGCGCTATCAATTTCGGACGGGTCGTCATTTGGTCGATAACCGATTGTTGAATCGCCGGATGCAGATTGCCAAGCATTAAAAATCCGGCATCTTTATAGGTGTCGGGGACAACCGGATTAAAATGTGCCAAACAGTTTACTTCCGTCACCAAAGTGTCGCGCTTGTTCAGGTCGTTGTGATATTTACCTTTCCAATAAAAAGTTTTTTCGTTGTCCAGTTTTTCAATACCGCTGATATCGATTTGACGGTCTGTAAATTTTTGCAAATAAGCATCGGGAAAATCATTTCCGACAACCGAAACAATCCCGACATCAGGGTTTAATTTGGCCGCCGCCATAGCGATATAAGAAGCAGAGCCTCCTAGAATTTTTCCTGTTTCGCCAAAAGGCGTAATAATTTCGTCAAAGGCAACCGTACCGACAGTAAGAATTTTAGACATAATGAATTGGCTAATGATTATCCGGTTGCGAAAATAGGGTTTTTTGTTGGATTTCAAGTTTTTTTGGATAGATTATTAAAAATTTTTTGAAATTGATTTTTTGAAATCAATAGAAAATTTTTTGTCAATTAAAAAAATGTTTTTATATTTGCACTCGCAAATCAAAACAAGTAATTGTATTTGATGTTTTTGTTAAAACAGGTCCGGTAGTTCAGTTGGTTAGAATACATGCCTGTCACGCATGGGGTCGCGAGTTCGAGTCTCGTCCGGACCGCTAACAAAATTAAAGACTGTCATTTTTGGCAGTCTTTTTTTGTATATTGCGTTTTATAATCAAATGCTATGATCTTAGTCACCGGCGGCACCGGATTAACCGGTTCTCATCTTTTGCTTTATCTGACTCGTAAAGGCGAGACTGTCAGAGCTATATACAGAAGCCCGCAAAGTTTAAATAAAACCAAAAACCTGTTCCGGTATTACAGTGCCGAACCGGATAAACTGTGGCAACAAATCGATTGGATACAAGCCGATATTACCGACATCACCTCTCTGGAACCTGTTTTTGAAGGTGTTACTGGAATTTATCATACAGCCGCAAAAGTCTCTTTTAAACCGGGAGACAAGGAAATTTTGATGCAAACCAATGTGGAAGGCACGGCTAATTTGTTGCATTTATCGATTGAACATAAAATCAAAAAATTTTTACACGTTAGCTCTATTGCCGCACTGGGAACCTATGACAATCCGGTAACGGAACGGACACATTGGAACTGGAAAGAAAAACACAGCGATTATGCTGTCAGCAAATATTTGAGCGAAATGGAAGTTTGGCGTGCCGGACAAGAAGGAGTGCCGGTTGTGATTATCAATCCGTCGGTGATTTTGGGCGCATATTTTTGGGATAACGGTATTGGTAAAATCATTCAAAAAATCCATAAAGGTATGCGATTTTATCCGCCCGGCGGCAACGGTTTTGTCGATGTGTGGGATGTCGTCAAAATTATGTATGAATTGATGAAAAGGGATATAACCAATCAATCGTTTATCGTGTCGGGATATGACAAATCGTATAAGGAATTATTGACTGCCATTGCCAAAGCTACCGGAAAACAACCGCCAAAATACAAACTCCCGCGGTTTGCCGCCGAAATTGTCTATTGGGCGGGACGGTTGACAGGTCGTGGCATTACTTCAAGAGCTTTATTAAACACTTTGTTTCAACATCCGCATTATTCGTCACAAAAAATTATAGACGAATTGGATTACCGCTTTATTCCTTTTGAAGCAAGTATTCAAAATTTGACAGAACAATACCGGAAATTTTTTAAAAAATGATTCGTTTGTATCCTTCCTCGATGCCGTTTTGGGTCAAATGGTTTTTCCGTAAACTGATTTACCGTTATTCCGTTGAAGAAAACCGGATTTTTATAACTTTTGACGACGGACCTTTTCCGGATGTCACACCTTGGGTTTTAGACGTATTGAAACGGGAACAAATCAAAGCGACATTTTTTTGTGTCGGAAATCAAATTGAAAAACATCCGGATATTTTTAAGCGGATTATCACAGACGGACACCGGATTGGCAATCACACATTCCGGCACGAAAACGGCTGGCGAACACCGGCGGAAGCTTATAAAAAAAGTATAGATCATACGGAAAAACTGATAGCACAATATACAACACCGTCAAAACTGTTCAGACCACCTTACGGACGGATTACGCCCGCACAAGTAAAATTATTGAAACATGCCGGTTACAAAATCATTATGTGGTCGGTGCTTACCGGTGATTTTTCAAATAATTTGGATACCGGCAAAGCTCTTACATATTTAAAAAAACATACCCGTCCGGGTGATATTATCGTTTTTCACGACAGCTGTAAAGCCTTTGAAAATCTCAAAACCATTTTACCGGATTATATCAGTTATCTTAAAAAAGAAAGATATAAATTTGAGATATTATCCTAATTTCCTTTACGGTTTGATACTTTCCGGTTAATATTAGCATAAGGTTACAAACTATATTTTTCCTTTCCTCAAAAATACGTATATTCGTGTCAAATTTAAAACAAAATGAAACTATATCCTATTTCACACGGTGATTTTAAATTGGACGGCGGTGCCATGTTCGGTGTCGTGCCCAAGGTCCTTTGGCAACGCACCAATCCGGCTGATGAAGACAATTTGATAGAAATGACAACCCGGAGCTTACTTATCGAAGACGGTAACCGTTTAATATTAATAGACACGGGATTAGGCAACAAACAATCCGAAAAATTTTTCAGTTATTACAAACCCTCCAAGCGGAATTCTTTTGATGAAACGTTAAAAAAATACGGTTTTCATCGTGATGATATAACCGATGTTTTTATGACACACCTGCATTTTGACCATTGCGGCGGCTCTATTGTTAAAAATGAAAAAGGTTATTACGAACCGGCTTTTAAAAATGCCCGTTTTTGGAGCAACGAAAAACATTGGAACTGGGCGGTTCATCCCAATCCGCGTGAAAAAGCCAGTTTTTTACCCGAAAATATTTTGCCTATTCAAGAAAGCGGTCAATTAAATTTCATTAAAACACCTGAAAAAGGCCGTATAACCAAATCCCTTGACTTGAATTTTGATGTTTTGTTTGTGGACGGTCATACCGAAAAACAAATGCTACCCGTAATAGAATACAAAGGTCATAAAATAGTGTATATGGCTGATTTACTGCCGACTACCGGACACATCCCTTTGCCTTATGTGATGGCTTATGACACAAGACCTTTGATTACTATGGAAGAAAGACAGGAAATTTTCGGACAGGCCGCCGATGAAAAATGGTTATTATTTCTGGAACACGACCCTTATCATGAAATTTGTACCTTAAAACACACCGAAAAAGGCGTTCGTTTGGATAAAATTTTTAAATTTGAAGAAATTATTAACGATTAAAACAAAATAAAATGAATAAATTAAGATTACTAAGTCTGACTGTGATTGCCGTTTTATTGCTGGCAAGCTGTGGATCTACCCAAAAAACAGTTCAAAAAGACACCAAAACAGAAGGAACGGAAGTTAAAACACCTGAACCTTTACCGCAACAATTTGTATCGCTTTTTAGTGATGACGATTTAAAAAACTGGCAACATACCAACCCGTTTGACAGTCATATGCCGGGTATGAGCACCGAAAAAGCTTATCAAGAGTTACTCAAAAACAAGCCCGCAACAACAGTTATAGTTGCCGTAGTGGATGCCGGTATTGATATCAATCACCCCGATTTAAAAGATATCATTTGGACCAATAAAGGTGAAATTCCCGGTAACGGTATTGATGACGACGGCAATGGTTATGTAGATGATGTACACGGTTGGAATTTTTTGGGAGCTACCGACGGCAAAATGGCCGGACCCGAACAATTGGAATTGACCCGCCTTGTTGCCAAATACCGTGAACAATGGAAAGATTTGCCTATCGACAGTATAGGACCGGAGGACCACGAAATGTACAAACTGTATAAACGCGCCGAAAAAGAATTGACTAAGAAATTGGATGAGTTAGACAAATTAAAAGCCAGATACCAACGTTTAAAATTTATGGCCGATAATGCCGTTAAAACGCTTAAAGAAGCCTTAGGCACCGACAAATTGACCAAAGAAGCCGTTGAAAATTTGCAATCTGATGATCCTATGGTCAAACAAGCCAAACAAATGTATCTGTCCGGTTTAACACCTGAACGTTTAAAACGTTTTAAAAAATATGTAGAAACACAAGAAAAATATAATTTGAATATCAACTTCAACGGCCGTATCCAAGGCGACGATCCTGATAATATCAATGACAGAAACTATGGTAATAACAATGTTATTCCACCCGAAGAAGACGAATTACATGGTACTCATGTAGCCGGAATTATAGCTCAAATCAGACATAACGGCATCGGTGGTGATGGTGTTGCCGACCACGTTTTGATTATGCCTGTCAGAGCGGTTCCAGATGGTGACGAATACGACAAAGATATCGCTTTGGCGTTCAGATATGCCGTTGATAACGGTGCCAAAGTGATTAATACAAGTTTCGGTAAATATTACAGCCCCCACAAAGACTGGGTTTGGGATGCCATCAAATATGCCGCCGACCACGATGTATTGATTGTCAATGCCGCCGGTAATGACGGTAAAGATATGGATGAATATGGCGAAAAAATTTCTTATCCTAATGACGGTGATACTCCCGGTACTGAAATTTCCGACAACTTCTTGAATGTAGGTGCTATCGGACCCAATTATGGGGCCGATATGGTAGCACCGTTTAGTAATTACGGTAAAAAAACCGTGGATATTTTCTCTCCCGGAATGAAAATTTACGCCACAGTACCGTTTAGTGACTATAAATTTTTACAAGGTACATCAATGGCTTCACCCAATGTTGCCGGTGTTGCCGCTTTAATCCGTTCCCGTTTTCCGGAATTATCCGCTTCCGAAGTAAAACATATCATTATGGATTCCGGTTTATCACCGCAAATCAGAGTCATCAGACCCGAAGAAGACGATTATGAAGGTGACCCGCACTTGGTTTTGTTCAATTCTTTGAGTAAATCAGGAAAAATGGTCAATGTTTACAATGCAATTTTGTTAGCTGACGAACTTTCAAAACAAAAACAAGGAAAACAAGAGAATCAGGAAAATCAAGAGAAAAAATAAAATCAAAAATTTTTCATTTAAAAGCCGGCAAAATCGCCGGCTTTTTTATTTTTTTCTCATTTGTTCAAAAAATTTTTTGAGAATGGCTTCGCTTTCTTCCGCAAGCACCCCTCCGGTTACTTCGGTTTTAGGATGAACCCGGCACTGCCAATGCTGATAACCGCGTTGTTCGTCACTTGCACCGAAAACTATTTTGCCTATCTGCGTCCAAAATGCCGCTCCGGCACACATTTGGCAAGGTTCCAAAGTGACATAAAGTGTACAGTCTTTCAAGTATTTACTCCCCAGAAAATTGGTCGCCGCCGTAAAAGCCAGCATTTCGGCATGTGCAGTCGGGTCGTTTAAAGTTTCCACTTGATTATGTCCTTTGGCAACGATATAACCGTTACAAACGATAACCGCCCCTACGGGAATTTCACCTTTTTCCAAAGCCAGTTCGGCTTCTTGTAAAGCCTTTCGCATAAAATAAGCATCATCAAAAGGTTGTATCATCAGTTTAGTTTTTCGGAAAGTTTAACAAATTCATTTTTCGGCTGGGCATTTTGGTATAATATTCTGTAAACCGTATCGATAATAGGGGTTTTAGCTTTTTTATCACCTTTATCTTGATTGATTTTATAAGCCGATTCCGCCGCATAATAACCTTCGGCAACCATCCGCATTTCCGCCATAGCACTGCGAACCGTATAACCTTTTCCAATCATACTTCCGAAAGTCCGGTTACGGCTGAAAATGGAATAAGCCGTTACCAACAAATCACCAAGATAGGCCGAATTATCGATATTCCGCTTGCGTTTATCGACATTTTTTTTGATAAATTTTTTCATTTCGCGTATGGCATTGGAAATCAAAACCGCCTGAAAATTATCACCGTATCCCAAACCGTGTGCTATCCCTGCGGCTATGGCATACACGTTTTTTAAAACCGCCGCCCATTCAATACCGAATACGTCTTTGGAATAAGTCGTTTTGATAAACCAACTACCGAGCATATCAGACATTTGCTTGGCCACGGATTTGCGCTTAGCCCCGATAGTCAAATAAGACAAACGTTCCATCGCCACTTCTTCGGCATGACACGGACCGGCAATCACACCCAGGTTTTTTTCGGAAATATCGTGGTATTTTTTCAAATGTTCGCCTAATATCAACAAGGTCTCCGGAATAATCCCTTTGACGGCCGAAAAGATAATTTTTCCTTTTAAATCTACCGTAATTTTATCCAATTCCGCTTTGACGAAAGCCGAAGGAATGGCAATGATAACGGTATCGGCATATGATACGATTTTATTGATATCAGTACTAATTTTTATTTGTTCCGGATTAAATAATACCTGCTGTAAATATTTGGGATTGTGATGATGCAACTTAAAATGTTCTTTGGTATAAGCACTGCGGACATACCAGCCGACTTCATCGAGATTTTCCGTCAACATTTTAACAATAGCCGTTGCCCAGCTTCCGCTTCCCAATACGGCAACTTTATGTTTTGTTTTTTTCATAGTTGATTGGTTTGTATTTAGCAAAGATATAAATTTACAAAATTAAAAAAGGCTGCCTTAAAAGACAGCCCCTATCATTTTTTTTTTTGTAAAACAATTTTTAAGCTTCTACCGGTATGACGGAAACATAAGATTTTCCGCCTTTTTTCTTTTCAAATTTTACAATACCGTCAATAGCGGCATGTATCGTATGATCTTTTCCCATGAAAGTATTTTTTCCGGGATGATGTTTCGTGCCTCTTTGTCTTACGATAATGTTACCTGCTACGGCAGTTTGACCACCGAAGATTTTAACACCTAAACGTTTACTTTCCGATTCTCTACCGTTTTTAGAACTACCTACACCTTTCTTATGAGCCATAATATTAAATTTTAGTGGTTACAAAATTAATAAAAAAATTGTTACGAACGACCGCCGTCCAGTTCATCTTGCCATTTTTTCAATTCGTCCCACTTACCTGCAGCCGCTAATTCGGCTTGTTTAGGCCAAGTGGCCGGGTCATGCATAGCATATCGTTTACCGCCTTTTTCCAAAAGAATTTCACGAATCTTTTCAGGATCGGCTTTGGATAATTTTTCAAACGTATCATAACCGGCTTCTGCCAAAATAGAAGCGATTTTCGGTCCGATACCTTCAATTTTTTTCAAATCGTCCGGTTTGGCGGTTTTTTTAGTGGTTTTTTTAGCCACAGGTTTTTTAGCCGTTTTCTTTTCTTCTTTAACTTCCGGTTTTACCGCTTTTGCTTTTTTAGCCGGTTTTTCAGGTTTTTTTTCTACTTTTTCCGCTTTTTTTTCGGCGGGTTTAAAACCTGATGCTACAACTTCTTCCACAACAATTTCCGTCAAATATTGACGGTGACCGTTTTTCTTTCTATAACCTTTACGGCGTTTCTTCTTAAATACGATAACTTTATCGCCTTTCAAATGACGAAGGATTTTTGCCGTTACGACCGCTCCTTCAATAACCGGGGCGCCTATGGTTATTTGTCCGTCGTTGTCGAGCAATAAAACACGGTCAAAATTGACTACGTCTCCTTCCGCTCCTTGTAAACGGTGAACAAAAACCTTTTGGTCTTTTTGCACTTTAAATTGCTGCCCTGCTATCTCTACAATTGCATACATAATTCTGTTATTTTTATTTTTCAAGTTTGCAAATATACAATTTTTTTATAAATATAACTGTTGCCGGACAATTTCATACAAAATAACACCACAGGCTACGGATACATTTAAAGAATCTATCTCTCCCGGCACCGGTAATTTGATACTTTCGTCGCTCAATGCCAGCAAACTTTTATGAATGCCTTTGCCTTCGCTACCCATAATAACTGCAACATCCGTTTTTAAATTCGTATCGTAAACCAATTGTTGCGCTTTTTCGGTCGCAGCATAAACTTTAATGCCGTAAGCTTGTAACAAAAATATGGCATCTTTGAGATGTTTGACTTTAATTAAAGGAATTTTGAAGATACCGCCGGCGGAAGTTTTAACCGCATCTTCATTGACGGGTGCACTGTTGTTTTCAGAAAAAACAATCCCGGTGGCATCAACGGCTACAGCTGTCCGGACGATAGCCCCGAAATTTCTCGGATCGGTAATTCCGTCGAGTAAAATAAATGTGACCGGTTTACCTGTTGTCTTTTCCAAAATTTCATCCAACGATGCAAATTTTACCGGAGATATAAAAGCCACAACACCTTGATGATTGTCACGGGTCATTTTATTGAGCTTTTCAACCGGCACAATTTTATAAGGAATATGGTGTTCTCTTAATAATGCCAACAAATTTTGAGATGCCTGTCCCTTTAAATTATTTTGAACGAATATTTTATCTATTTGCTTCCCAGACTTAACAGCTTCCATTACAGGATGTAAACCGTAAATAAAATTTTTTTTCATACCATAAAAGATATTATTATTTATTTGAATTTGCCAAGATATCGCCCCCGACGGACGTCGGGACTTAATGTTTTTCATTATATATCTACTACTAACAGGTCGCCCCTAACAGGGCTTAATAAAATCGTAAATCTGACACTTCGACAAGCTTAGTGACCGAATTGAAAATCTGAAATCGAAAATCTTATGTGTCTTATGTGGTTAAAAAATCCTCATTTCCTCAATTCCTCACTCCTCATTCCTCAATATCCTATCATACGTATTCCGGTTATTCAAAATTTCTTTTGCTTTTAAAATCACCGCATCGTGTTTGACATTGTATTCTATCAAAGCGTCCTTTTGAAAATACCGTTTGATTAAGTCCTTGGACAATTCGGATAATATATAATCCTTGTGTTTTTTTAATAAATTGATATTCTGTGTTTTATATGATTTTTTTAACACATCATACATTTTGATAACCGAAGCGTCCTGATGTTCTTTTTCTGCTTTTTTCCGGGCTTTTGCCAATATTTTTTCAGCATCACTTTCGGGATACCGGTTGTTCTCTTCCATAAATTGCAACAGCCGTTCAAAATCTTTGTCCGTCAGTTTAAAATCTTCCGGCTTAGCGGGTTGCGGACGGTTATAATAATACCACGTGGCATAGTCGAACAAAATACCTTTGTTTTTCAGGTCTTTGATAAGTGATTCGTTGATGTCGGTTTTCAGTTCGATATCCGGCACAATACCGCCCAAATTATGAACAATTCTGCCGTTAGTGGTTTTGAATTCTTTTTCTTTAACATTATCCCGCATCAAAGTAGGTTTACCGTTTTTGTCGCGATGCCAATAATCTATTTTTTGTATCAAACGCCCCGAAGGAATATAATATTTCGAAATGGTTTGTTTCATATAAGTACCGTATTTGAGCTTGTAGGTGCGTTGTACCAAACCTTTACCGTAAGTTGTATCTCCAACAATGACGGCACGGTCGTAATCTTGCAAACTTCCCGACAAAATTTCCGATGCTGATGCCGAATGATTATCGACCAAAATCACCAAAGGAATTTCCTCATCGACAGACGGATTACGGGTGCTGTAAGTTTTGTTAAATTTATCAAAACGTCCTTTGGTCGTCACCACGACTTTGCCTTTCGGAATAAAGAAATTAACGATTTTGATGACTTCGTTCAATAACCCGCCGGGATTACCACGCACATCGATAATTATTTTTTTAGCACCTTTGCTTTTCAAATCGAGCAATGCTTTTTTGACCTGTTTTGCCGCCAGTTTGTTAAACTTGACAAAACGGATATAACCTATATCACCATCGAGATAAGTACCGGTAACGGCATCGAGTTTGATATCTGCTCTTTTGATTTTGAGATGCAACATTTTACCGTTGCGTTTAACGTCCAATGCCACCTCACTACCCGCCGCTCCCTTGAGAAGGTTGGACGCGACTTTACTCGACAGTTCGGATACTTTTTTACCGTCTATTGCCCAAATCTCATCACCGGTTTTGAGTTTTTCAGCCGCAGGCGTATCTTTAAAAACGTCTGTTACCAATATCAAACTGTCCTTATAATGTACCCTAACTCCCAAACCGCCAAAATGTCCTTCTTGACGCATTTTCTGGTTCAAAATCCCTTGTTCGTCATAAAAAGTGGTAAAACGGTCCAAACCGTTGAGCATACGTTTGGTATTTTTTTGCATCAAATCACCAATATTGATATCGTCTATATAATTGGTCGCCAATTTTTTGAGTACATCGTTTAAAATTTCCATTTGCTTGCTAATCTCAAAATACGGATTTTGTGCCGTAACACTCAAAGAAATCACTAAAAAAACT
Organism: Flavobacteriales bacterium; assembly: GCA_027039975.1. Taxonomy (GTDB): domain Bacteria; phylum Bacteroidota; class Bacteroidia; order Flavobacteriales; family Flavobacteriaceae; genus WGBX01. The sequence goes on along the minus strand of JALWFE010000096.1, from coordinate 22,952 downwards.
AGATTGAAAAACTTTTTCATAACTAATAAAATTTACCGATTTTACCACAAAAATTTCACCAAAACGGTTTTGCTGAAAATGTTTATATTTAAAACTTTAAAAATACACAATTTTTGTAAATGGATACGGAAGCACTTTATTATCTTTTAGCCTTGCAAAAAGTCAAGAATATCGGCGATATTTCGGCCAAAAAACTGTTGCGGCATTTCGGCTCGGCCAAAGCAATATTTGAAGCGGCAAAACGAAACGATATCGATGTACAGGATATCGGTTCGGTTATGATACAAAGTTTACGGCAATTTGACGAATGGCAAAAAGTATCGGATGAATTGAAATACATCGAACAAAACCGGATAAAAGCGGTCACTATTTTTGACAAGGAATATCCGTATCGCTTGCAACATGCTCCCGACGGTCCGGTATTGTTTTTTTATCAAGGCAATGTCGATTTAAACAGCCCGAAAATGCTCAGTATTGTCGGGACACGCAATATAACGGCTTACGGTAAACGTGTGGTAGCCGGATTTATGGAAGTGCTAGCCCCTTATAAACCTGTAATTGTCAGCGGTTTGGCTTACGGCGTGGACGTTGAAGCGCATTTCAACGCCTTAAAACACGATTTGCCGACCATAGCCGTTTTAGGACACGGATTTCAACGAATTTATCCCAGTGTTCACCAAAAAATCGCCCGTCAGATGCTCGATAACGGTGGATTGATAACCGAATTTTGGCACACCGACCCGGTTGATCGTAACAATTTTTTAAAACGTAACCGAATTATCGCCGGTATTTCGGAAGCTGTTTTGGTCGTCGAATCCGGTGAAAAAGGCGGTGCCTTGGTAACCGCCGATATTGCCAATTCGTATAACCGCGATGTATTTGCCGTACCGGGACGGATTTTCGACAATTTTAGTATGGGGTGTAACAACTTGATTAAGAACAACAAAGCGGCACTGGTCACCCGGGCGGAAGATATTATCAATATGTTACGTTGGACAGAAAACAAAGTCAAACCTGCCAGTCCGCAATTGAATCTGTTTGTCGATTTAACCGATGACGAACAATTGATTTTCGATTTATTACAAGCCGAATCCAAATTATCCCTCGATGAAATCGCCGTAATGTTGCAAATGCCCGTGTCAAAAACGGCACAAGTACTTTTACAAATGGAATTGAAAAATGTCATTACGTCCTTGCCGGGAAAAGTGTATGAATTATTGTAAAATTTTTAAATATTCTCGTATGCATTGCTCCGCAGGAAACGCTACCCCAAATCAAAGTAAACAAAAAACATTACGAACTTTATAAACTTTTAACTCACTCATACTCATTGATTCCTTACAAAATTTCTTACATATTACTACCGTTGATTTCAACAGGACAATATGCAAGGTTAAATTTTTAATAATATTGGTCGCTTCTTCATCCGCCAAACTTTTGAGTTGTTGTTGCAAAGCGTCTATTTGTATAAGCAGATTGACTTTTGTTTCCATATCCGTGACTTTGGTAAGGACTCTACCGGTTTGTTAAACGTTTATAAACATCTTGTTTGCGGATTTGATAAGTTTTTTTGATTCATCGGATAGCCAGAATCATATCGTCAATAGTTTGGGTTATAGGTTTTTTTATCCGGTGGCGTAGCCATAACGGATTGTATTGCCCATAGCAACAGGGCAAACAGATATATTTTAAGTTTCATAGTTTAGTCGGATTTGGTTAAAAAAGCCGGCAACGTGCTTTAATTTGAAAAACCCGTACCGGCTTAATTGGTAAAGTAATTATAAATTACAAGTTTTTTTAATATAAATCCGATGGAACTAAACAGTTGTGCTTGTAAAAATATTATTGTAAATAACAACAGTAACGTAGTAATTAATTTTCTTCATTTCCTTTTTTTAGGATTAATATTTATTATCACAATTTTTATTCGTTTTCCAAAGCTTGTTTGTAACTTTCGAATTTGGCTTTTTCTTCATCACTGAGTTTAGGAAAATCAACATTTAATTTTTTGAGTTCATCCAATAATATACGGGCGGTTATTAACCGTGCCGTAGGTTTGTCATCCGCCGGAATAACGTACCAAGGTGCATAAGATGTTGAAGTTTCGTTCAATACATCTTCGTAAGCTTTTTGATAATCATCCCAATAATTGCGTTCTTTCAAGTCGGCGGCATTAAATTTCCATTGTTTGTCTTTGCGGCGGATACGGCGCAAAAAACGATATTTTTGTTCTTCTTTGGACAGGTGTAAGAAAAATTTAAACATTTTCATACCGTTTTCTACCTGTATTTTTTCAAAATCACGGATTTGTCTAAAACGTTTTTTCCAAAATTTTTCACCGATATCTTCCAATTTGTTTATTCCATAAATTTTTTGATTTAAAACCAATTGCGGATGAATACGGGCTATCAATACATCTTCGTAATGAGTACGGTTGTGAATACCGAATTTTCCCCGTTCGGGCAAGGTGATATAATGCCGCCAAATAAAGTCGTGGGCATGTTCGAGCGGTGTCGGTTTTTTAAAATCATAAACTTCAATACCGCTGGGGTTGATGTCCTTAAAAACTTCCCGTATCAAACTGTCTTTACCGGCAGTATCCATACCTTGAATACCGATGTAAACGGCAGGCGTACCGGAAGCGTAAATCTTGGTTTGAATTTCGGCAATTTTACGGCGGACTTTACGCAATTCGTCTTCAATTTTCTTTTTGTCAGCGCCTAAATCTATTCTGGTAGGCAAATCTTTAATTTTAACTTTTTTACCGGGTTTGATTTTAAAATCTTTGGGGTGGATTTTTTTCATCGGATGAATTTTTTCGGATTGATTTTTACGGCTTTAAAAGTAAGAAAAATTATTTAATTTATTTCAAAATATTTTCATTTCTAAAATTATTGTAATTTTGTTGTTCCATACATATCAAAGATATTTTATGTCAAAAAAACACAAGAATTACAGGGAAGATTTGTTTGCTGGTATTACAACTCCGGTCAAAGAAGGCGCCAACAATATTCCCGATGAAAAAAAAATGCAATTGATAGAAGGTAAAATTGCCGATGTTTTGGATATTTTAGGGTTGGATTTGCAAGATGATAGTTTGAGAGGTACACCGCGACGGGTCGCCAAAATGTTTGTCAAGGAGATTTTTAGAGGTTTAAATCCAGATAATTTACCTAAACTGTCGTCTTTTGAAAACAAGTACAAATACGGCGAGATGCTTGTTGAAAAAGATATCAGTGTTTTTTCGACTTGCGAACACCATCTTTTACCAATTATAGGCAAGGCACATGTGGCATATATTTCCAGCGGACGGGTTTTGGGTTTGTCAAAAATCAACCGGATTGTCGATTATTTTGCCCGGCGTCCGCAAGTACAGGAACGGTTGACCGTTCAGATTGTCAAAGCCTTGCAGATTGCTTTACAAACCGAAGATGTGGCGTGTATTGTCGATGCCAAACATTTGTGCTTGGTATCGCGTGGTATCAAAGATATCACTTCGTCGACTTTGACAGCCGAATACGCCGGAAAATTTAAAAATCCCGAAGTACGAAAAGAATTTTTGAGATATATCAATACCGATACGAAGTTTATTGTTTAGTAATAATTATTAGAAACTGATGAACTGATGAATTGATGAGTTGAGGAATTGAGGAACTGAGGAAATGAGGAAGTGAGGAAATGAGGAGTGAAGAGTAGGTCATTGAGAGATTTTGTGACTTAAGGAGCAAAATTGTATCGAAATGACCGGGTTGAGGAACTGATGAATGAGGAGTGAGGAAATGAGGAAGTGAGGAAATGAGGAAAAATATAAAGATATAAAAAATATTAAGATGAATTCAAATGTTAAACGGTTTAGTTTTGAAAAATTGGATGTTTGGAAAAATTCAATTGATTTAACAATTGCTATATATAAACTGACGAATAATTTTCCTGTTCGTGAAAATTACAATTTGGTTTCACAAATCAGGCGTGCTTGTATTTCTGTTTCATCAAATATTGCAGAAGGTAATTACAGAATTTCAAATAAGGATAGGGAACATTTTTTAACTATGGCGTATGGTAGTTTAATGGAAGTAATCAATCAATTGATTATAGCAAACAAGTTAAACTATCTTACAAATGAAGAATTAAATAATTTAAGAGATGATATTCATTTAATTGCTAATCAAATAAACAAATTGAGACAATATCAAATCAATAAAGAATAAAATAAAAAAAATCCTCAATTCCTCAATTTAAAAGACGAGTATAAGATATGAAACAATAAACATTCATCAAATAACGTCATATTCTATGAAGCAATAAAATTCCTCAATTCCTCAGTTTATAAGACGAGAATACGGTATAAAGTAATAAGCAATCATCAATGAATACGATACGCACTGAAACGAGATAATTCCTCAATTCCTCAGCTTATAAAATGAGAATAAGGTATAAAGTAACAAACAATCATTGAAGAATTCAATACGGTATGAACCATAACTTTCAACTCTTATGAAAATATACAATTCATTAACCGGTCAAAAAGAAGAATTTAAACCCTTGGTTCCCGGTCATGTGGGGATGTATGTGTGCGGTCCTACGGTTTACAGCAATGTCCACCTGGGCAATGTACGGACTTTTATTTCTTTTGATGTCATTTACCGTTATCTCAAATTTTCGGGGTATAAAGTAAGGTATGTTCGCAATATTACCGATGCCGGACATTTGGAAGAAGACAGTGAAGAAGATAAAATTTCAAAAAAAGCGCGTTTGGAGCGATTGGAGCCGATGGAAATCGTGCAGCAATATACTATTGATTTTCATAAGGTTTTGGAGTTGGTAAACAATTTACCACCTGATATTGAACCGACGGCAACCGGTCATATTATTGAACAAATTGAGACGACAAAAACCATTTTGGAAAAGGGTTATGCTTACGAAAGTAACGGTTCCGTTTATTTTGATGTGGTTAAATACAATAGTGAAATAGATAAATACGGAAAATTAAGCGGTCGTAATATTGAAGAACTGATAGCTAATACACGTGAGCTTGAAGGACAAGATGAAAAACGCAATCCGCAGGATTTTGCTTTGTGGAAAAAAGCCAAACCACAACATATCATGCGCTGGCCTTCGCCTTGGGGTGAAGGTTTTCCGGGTTGGCATCTGGAATGTACTGTAATGAGTACTAAATATCTAGGCGAACAATTTGATATACACGGCGGTGGTATGGACCTCAAATTTCCGCATCACGAATGTGAAATTGCTCAAGGAAAAACAGCTAACGGTGTTGATCCTGTCCGGTATTGGATGCACGCCAATATGTTGACCCTCAATGGTAAAAAAATGAGTAAATCCACAGGTAACCACCTTTTGCCGCGGGAAATTTTCAGTGGTAAGAATCAATTGCTGAGCAAAGCTTATTCACCGGCGGTAGTGAGATTTTTTATGATGCAAGCACATTACCGCAATGTATTGGATTTGTCCGAAGAAGCTTTGCAAGCGGCTGAAAAAGGCTATAAAAGATTGGTGGAAGGAATAAAAACTTTAGAAAATTTACCGGTTACAGATAAAGATTCTTTTGATGTTAAAGCTTTAATCAACAGCTTTTACGAGGCTATGGATGATGATTTTAATACACCTGTTTTGATTGCCGGTTTGTTTGAAGCTGTCAGACATATCAATCTGGTAAGAGATGGAAAAGAAACAATCACTTCTGAAAGTAAAGAAAAATTGTCAAAAGCGATGAACGATTTTGCTTTTGAAGTACTCGGTTTGCATAAAATGCAGCAAGAAGCCGGGAATAATCAAGCATTTGACAAAGCCATTCAATTATTGATAGAAATCAGAAATCAAGCCCGTGCAGAAAAAAATTGGGCATTGGCCGATAAAATCAGAGACGAATTAGCCCGGTTCGGTATACAACTTAAAGACGGAAAAGACGGTACGACTTATAGTTTTAGTTGAAAGTTTATAATTTTTGATGAAACGATGAATTGAGGATATGAGGAAAAATATACAAGTTATAAAAAAAATCCTCAATTTATGGAACGAACAATACGGTTTGTAATAACAAGCAATCATCAATAAACGGATTATTCAATGAAGCACAATATATCCTCAATTCCTCAAATTAAAAGACGTGTATAAGGTATGAAGCAGTAAAAAGACATCAATGAACGAAATATTCAACGAACCGTAATAAATTATCAAAAACTTGTGGGAAACATTGCAAAATTATTAATATCAATCGGTGTATTGTTTATCATTATGGGGCTGTTTACGTGGCTTTTTGGCGGGCTTTTTTCGTGGTTTGGCAAATTACCCGGTGATATCCGTATTCAAAATGAAAATTTTTCTTTTTATGCCCCCATTACCAGTATGATTATTATCAGCTTAATATTAAACTTGATTATTTATATTTTTTCCAAATTATAAAAAAGAATAGATTACTAGCAAAAGAAACTTAAATTCTGTTTGCTTCAATTTGTTTTAAAAATCCTTGCTGATTTCATTATTCATTAATTCATTATAAATCAGATTATAACAAAAATCTTTTAAATCGTTTACATCTTTTAAGGTCAATTTATCCGTTTGGACAACCGGTAATATTTTGATTCGTAATTTGCCCGGGCCACCTTTAAAAATATCGTAAGGAAACCGCCGTTTGTTGTCGTAATAAACTACCGGAATAATAGGTAAACTGTGTTCTATCGCTATTCGAAAGGCACCATTTTTAAAAGGTGCCAGTAATGTTTTAGGGTCATCCGGCACACCGCCTTCCGGATAGATAACGATGCTATTACCTTTTTTGATAAAGTTGACTACCTGGTCAAAAACTTCTTTGCGGCTTCTGGGAGATTTTCTATCGACCAGAATATTGGCTTTTTTATAAAGATAACCGAAAACAGGGATTTTAGACAATTCTTTTTTTCCTACAAACACAAAAGGTCGTTTAAAAATCTTGAGTAATACCATAATATCTATCATAGAAGTATGATTACCGATGATGATATAAGGCTGTTTCGGTTTGATATCAGCTTGATTTTCAAGTTTTATCCTGAAACCCATAAAAAACAGGACCCAAGCACCCCAAAAATGTTTGAGCCGGGTTAATAGATTTTGTTTGTCTAAAACAATGGCAAAATAAATGGCAGGTGCACAGATTATGATAGGAAGGCCTGCTATAATAATAAACCAAATACGCCAAATAATCCGTAATAAATTTGCTATCCATTTCATAATCACTGCAAAAGTAAAAAATTTTTAATGAGGGAAGAAACTTTTGTAATGCTTGTAATACCGCATCATCTTTTGGTAATCGGGATTTTTCAAGAAATAACCGGGACGGAATTTAAATTTTTCGACAGGTAAAATTTCGTAGTGTAAGCGTTTTTGTTTCATAAATTTATAAACCCAAACCGGGATGGTTTTAAAGTGGGTTATATGCAGTTTCCCTTTAAGGTCTTTTTTTAATTGTATATCTGCAATCATACTGCCGTCTCTTGGAAAAGTCCGTTGATTGCTGATAAAATTTCCCAGCGAATAAACGGTTAAATAAGTTTGATTGTTTAAGTAATCTAACTCATAATCAATATCTTGTATTACGTGAGGATGAGAGCCGATAATGATATTGACACCATTGCGGTGTAAAAAATTGACCAATTTTTTTTGTTGTTTATCAGGATGGTTATTATATTGTTGTCCCCAATGTAAAAACACGATAATAGCGTCGGGATTTTTTAAACGGGATTTTTCGATATCCCGTTTAATTGCAACAGTGTCAATCAAGTTGACTTTTGCCGGTATAGGTTCGGGGATACCATTGGTTCCATAAGTGTAATTGAGAAGTGCCAGCGTAATACCGTTTTTTTTCAAAATAAGTGGTGTCAAACTGTCTTTTGCGGTTTTGTTTCTAAAAGTTCCGGTATGGTCTATATGCAAACTGTCTAAAATATCCAAGGTTTTAATAATGCCTTTTAAACCTTTGTCACAGCTGTGATTATTGGCTGTTACCAATACATTAATACCGGCATCACGGCAAGCCGCCGCTAAAGCCGGTGGCGCACTGAACTGTGGATAACCCGAATATGGCTTGATACCGAGAGTTGTTTCCAAATTGCCGGCGACAAAATCAGCTTGTTGAAAAATATTTTTAACGTATTTAAAACTTTCAGAATAATCATAATTACCGGTGTCCGGATCATAAGCGGCTTTAATCTGCGGACGGTGATTCATAATATCGCCTATAAACATTATGCGAATACTGTCTTCCGCAACCGGTTGAGCATAAAGGCTTAAACCTGCAAATACCAGATAAAAGAAACTATAAATTTTATACATAGTTATAATAAAAATTAAAAATACAAAAAAATTGTTTCATTAAAGTCATTTTTTATCTTTGCGTCAAACAGAAAACTATTTAATGTTATGTGGAAAAAAGGTTTAGACCATTCGCAAAAGAAAAGTCATTATGTTGCCATAGTAGGGGGTAGTGTATCGGGTTCGGAAGCGGCCGCTTTGCTATCAGACCAAGGTGTCAGGGTGGTGGTAATCGACCAAAATGCTTTGCCTTATGGAAAATTGGAAGACGGGTTACCGAAATGGCATCACAATTTGAGAGATAAACAAGAAGCGGAAATAGATAAAAAACTGGATCACGACAGGGTTAGATTTATTCCTAACTTAAAAATAGGAAGGGATTATGCTTTTAAAGATTTGGTGGATTTAGGATTTACCGCCGTTATTTTGGCCAATGGTGCCTGGCAAGACCGCCCGCTTCCGGTTCCCGGAATTGAAAAATTCAGAGATAAAGAATTGATTTATCAAAATGATTTGTTAAAATGGTATAATCATTATCACGAACCGGATTATGACGGAAAACAGTATGAAATCAAAGATGGTATTGTGGTTATCGGCGGTGGTTTAGCCTCTTTGGATGTTATGAAAATAGTGATGATGGAGCTGGTGGAAAGAAAATTAAAAGAAAAGTTAGGTGACGATATTATCGTTGACCAATTTGAATTGGAAAAAAAAGGAATAGATAAATACTTAGATCAATTCGGTTTAAAATTTGAAGATTTGGGGATTAAAGGAGGGACTTTGGTTTACCGCCGTCAAGCCAAGCATATGCCTTTAAAACATCCGCAAGGTAAAGACCCGGAATCGGTCGAAAAAGCACAAATCGTATCGCAAAGGATTTTGGATAATTATAAAAAGAAATTTCACTTTCATTTTATACCCGAAGCAACACCTGTTGATTTTATTGAAGAAGACGGAAAACTTAAAGGTTTGGTATTACAAAAATTGCGCACTTTGGACAATGGAAAATTGGAAAAAATAGAAGGGGAAACTTTTAATATTTATACCGATCAAGTTATTTCGTCCATCGGTAGTATTCCCGAAAAAATTGACGGCATTCCCTATGACGGTGACCGTATTAAAACCGAAGGTGATGAAAATATTTCAAAGGTTTATGGATATGACAACGTTTTTGCCATTGGTAATGCCGTAACCGGAAAAGGAAATATCAAAACTGCCAAAGAACATGGTTCAATGGTAACGCAACGGCTCTTGGATGAATATTTGCAAAAGAATACACAAGCTTTTGATATGGAATTGGAAGCTTACAATGAAGAGGTTCGTAAAAAGACCGATGAAAAGATTGCACGGATTTTTACACAATTATTTGATAAAGATGTTCCCGATGATGTTACCGTAGATCATATTTGGGAAGTCAGTAAAGCTTATCAAGACAGGGTAGGATATAAGGATTACAAATCGTGGATTGAGAGCCACAAGCCTGTAAGGTATGAAGATATAATTGCTAAAAAGAAAGCAGAAAGAAGTTGAGTTTCAATTTTTTAAAACTTGTATTTATTGTTCAAAAACGACTTTGTCTTTATTGACAACGATTTTTGCTTTTTTCCCGAAAATTATTGTACGGTTATCCACTATATGACCGGCAGGAAAGTTAAAAATCACCGGATAACCTTTGTTTTTGACGTGTTTTAAGATGATTTGTCCGATAGTTTCACCTATAAAATCATCGTCTTTTTTGATACCTGTTCCCCCGACAATCAAGCCTTTTAAATTATCGAAATATCCGGCATTTTTCAATGCATACAACATCCGGTCGTAACTGTAAGAATATTCTCCGGTATCTTCCAAAAAAAGAATTTTTCCCGAGGGGTCAATTTGATATTTGCTGCCTAGCAAGCTTACCAAAAGTGAGATATTACCACCTGTAACAATTCCCCAGGCTTTACCCGGAATATTTAAACTGTCCGGTGGTATTTCATAATGTAACTTACGGCCTTTCAAAAAATCTTTCAAACTTTGGATGGCATCTTGTCTTTCGGGAGCAGGGTGTGTCAAACTTATAGGCATAATGGCATGAACCGATAAAAAACCTTTTTGATGAAACAAACTGTGTAATACCGTAATATCAGAGAAACCTATCAACCATTTGGGATGTTTATGAAATTTATTAAAATTCAGATTGTCTATAATTCTAACACTGCCGTAGCCTCCACGGGCGCACCATATAGCTTTTACGCCGGGATTATCCAAAGCTTGTTGCAAATCTTGAAATCTAATGCTGTCCGGTCCTGCAAAAATATAATATTGATGGTAAAGATGCGGGGCGTATTCCGGAAAATATCCCCAAGCCCGCACAAGTGAATCCGCCCGTTTTAAATAGCCTTTTTCCATATCTACATTACCGGCGGGTGCTACAAATAATATTGTATCACCTTGCTGTAACGGTCGGGGTGAAAGCCAATGTTTTGCCGGGTATAAATGAGTTTTACAGGCAACCGTCAGTAGTATAAACAAAACAAGTAAGCAGATATGAGTCGTATGTTTTTTGATAATTTCAGGCATCTATTACAATTATTGAATAAAATATAAAACCGAAATCACAAAAGCATACAAAACGGAAACCACTACCACACCTTTTAATTTTTCATTTTCACCTCTGCGGTTATATACAAATAATGGTAAAATATTGGTTAAAACCGATATGGCGATTACCTGGGTCAATAAATTATCGGCAATCAATTGCTTAAAAGCAATATCGGCATCCGTTTTCAGGACTAACTTACAATAAATCCAAAAGCCGGCAACCGGCGTTAATAATCCTGTTAAAAATCCTTTGAAAAAATTAGTGTTCATATATTTTTGTTTAAAGCAAATTTAGTAATTATACCGGAAACTACTATTTTTTTACCTCTACTTTTATTTGTCAACTCTAACGATCAAAACAGGGATTTTGATTTTATGCCTGACCGAGCTGATAGTCGTTCCGAAAATCAAATCTTTAAACCACTGATGGCCGTGTGAACCTAATACCAAAACGTCCGCTTCAAATTCATTGACAATTTCGGGGATAGCCACTTTCGGATTACCATAGCCAATTTTTACAGCGACATTGTATCCGGCTTCTTCAATTTTTTTGGCATAACGTTCCAAAACTTGCAAGTCGTTTGTAGCTTCATAATCAGCTGTAAGCTGCCGGTGATAAATAGCCGGTGCACTTTCGACTATGTGTATCAATAAAAATTGACTGTCAGAACTTCCCAATGCCAAAGCATGTTGCAAAACTTTGTGGTCAACCGGTGAAAAGTCCAAAGCAATGGCAACTCGTTTGTATTGAGGTGGTTCAAATGATACATCGATATCTTCGCGTGCGTGTAATTTTAAGATTTTAACAGGTTTAGACCTTAATAAAGGCATAAAAGTGATGTATAATAAAAGAACACCGGTAGCCGCTAAAATTATGAAAGTTACAGATAAGCTTATCCATCCCGGTTTGTTTATCTTTATCCAATTTATTATTTCGCTGATGATTAACCACGAGTTTAAAACAACAATCAATCCGGCAACAATCCAGGCGACAAATTTTGTTTTTAACTTTATGGCAAAATCACCCAATAAATTTTTACTACTCACAAAATGTATCAAAGGAATAACGGCAAATCCTAATTGTAAGCTTAAAACAACTTGACTGAAAATCAATAATTTTCCGGTATATGCCGTTCCAAACAACACAATAATGAATAAAGCGGGAACAATTGCCAACAAACGGGTTATCATCCTTCGCATCCAAGGTTGAATACGCAAGTTGACAAAACCTTCCATAATAATTTGTCCGGCCAGTGTTCCGGTAATCGTAGAGCTTTGTCCGGCGGCAATCAATGCAATGGCAAACAATAAAGGTGCCCGGTGCGAACCAAGCAGTGGTTCCAATAATTTATAAGCATCTTGGATTTCCGCTATTTCATACAAACCGGCTTTGTGAAAAGTAGCGGCAGCTAAAATCAATATGGCGGCATTGACCAAAAATGCCAAATTCAAAGCAATGATACTGTCAATCAGATTGAATTTTAAAGCTTCTTTTATACTTTTAACCGAACGTTTGAATTTACGGGTTTGTACCAAGGATGAATGTAAATACAAATTGTGAGGCATCACGGTAGCCCCGAGTATTCCCAAAGCAATATATAGTGCTTCACTGTTTGGAATTGAAGGAATAAAACCTTTTAATACTTCACCCGGTGACGGCTTGGCAATGAACATTTCTATTAAAAATGACAAGCCAATTACCGTAATCAAAACCAAAATAAATGCTTCCATTTTGCGCATTCCTTTGTTGATTAAATACAACAAAAGAAAAGTATCGAAAAAAGTCAAAATAATACCCCAAATCAATGGTAAACCAAACAATAAATTTAATCCGATAGCCATACCGATGACTTCGGCTAAATCCGTAGCAATGATAGCAATTTCAGCCAAAAAATATAAAGCGGTATTTACCGGCTTGGGATATACTTCCCGGCACGCTTGCGCCAAATCGCGACCGTAAACAATGCCTAAGCGTGAACTCAAACTCTGTAATAAAACCGCCATAATGTTTGACATTAGCAGAACCCAAATCAAAGTGTAACCGAACCCACTACCACCTGCCAAATCGGTTGCCCAATTGCCCGGGTCCATATATCCGACACTAATCAGGTAAGCCGGACCCATAAAAGCCAAAAGCTTTCTAAAAAAGCCTTTCTTTTGCAAAGTGTCCACACTTTCATAAACTTCTTCCAAGGATTTGTGTGTGCCTGATTTCATAAACCGGTAATGATTAAAAAACAAATTTACTATAAATTATTTTTCATTCTTATCTTTTAAGAGGCTGGCTTTATGTTAATGTGAAGTGTCTACGTAGATGTTGTTGCAGTAAAATCTTTGAATTCGTCAGAGTGATTGCTATCGATATCTACTGATTCCTATAACCTTAGCGTCTAGCTTCATTTTGCTCTCCACAGGGTCGATACTATGGAGCTGATTTGCGCTGATAGTCAACACCGCATCCAGACTTTGCCTATCGGCGGTCTGAATACTTATTTGTCAGCATTAGTTATTCCTTAATCCATTTTGCAATTCCAGCATTTTTGTGTTTATTTCCTATTATTTTCATAAAATATACACCAGATTTAAGCTCTGATAAATGAATTATATTGCTATTAACTTTTCCTTTTTTTACAAGTGTTCCTGTTATTGAGAAAATCTCATAATTTAAATTTAAAAAACGATTAGATATATATATATTCTCTGTTGTTGGGTTAGGATAAATCATAAATTCGCTGATTTTGTTTTCAAATAATCCGGATGTGTCAGAATATTCATAAGCTCCAATATCAAAACCACTTCCTTGTGGTCTTGTTATTCCTTCAAAATCAAAATTTGGAGCATTATTTGCTGTTCCGGTATCAATACAAGGACTGTTTTGTGTCAGGTGAAAATCACTATTTGTAGCATCAACAAACAGGGGGTTATTAGAAATGTTCCCAGTTCCTATTGGGGTAATAAATCCATTATTATAAAAATCGCAATAATTGAATTCAAATGATAAACTATAACCGTTGGATTCTGCTTTTAATGATTGATAATTAGAGACGATACAATTTATCATTTTATTGTTAAAATTATTTCTTTCAACATTAATAAGCGTTGTTCCGTTATAAAAAATACAATTATAGAAAAAATTGGAATCCACATCTGAAAATACCTCGTAATCATTAAAATCAATTCCTAATTCTGTGTTTGTAATAATACAATTATTAAAAACATTATTTCTTCCGCAATAATGTGCTCCATCATCTTCAGTAGTATCATAAAACATTAATCCCCTTTTGCAATTATCTACTACACAGTTATTAAATTGGTTATTGCTGGCACCATCTCGAACAATAAATCCCGTTGCTCCTTCAGTGACTCCAATAGCAATACAATTAGTAAAAGTATTATTGACGCTTCCACGATGTCTTACATAAAAAGCTTCTCCTCTAAAATTTTTTGCTGTACATGATCTTATAGAATTATTTTCACAATCTCCTTTCACGCCAATACCATGTCCATAATGTGGTAAGTCCCCAACTCTTTCAACATAACAATTTTGAATGGTATTATGGTTACCATAATAGACTACAATATAATAATCCATAGCTGCATTGACCGAAGAACTGTCATCACAATAAACTTTACAATTTTCTATTGTATTATAATCTCCTTCAACAAGAATTCCTTGCGCACTTGCATTCACAACAATACAATTATTAATAATATTATTAGAAGAATAAAACTCAATAGCTTTTCCTGAATAAGACTCAGTAGTATCACCAATATCTTTTACAATGATATTATTAAGTTTTGTATTTAAATCGTATGTATAGGTGTGATCTATAATTCCATATTCATAATTCTTTATTTGTATGTTATTGATTATAATATTTTTTGACCCATTTATATCTATTGCAATACCCGTTGATCTATCCATACCGTCCAAAAGTGGCATAGTTGATTCATCAAGATTATCACCAAATGAATAATTTAGATTTGGATTATCTCCGGGAGTTTCTTGATAACCTTCAATAACTATTGGTGACGGAACTGTTCCATTTTTTTCAATAACGACATTTTCATTTCCATAATTTCCGGCTTTAATAAATATGGTATCTCCTGCCATTACCGGGCTTGATGATGATAGAGCATAAGCAATGGTTTGCCATGCAGTTGCTTCGCTTAATCCGTCATTACTATCATTTCCTGTTAATGAAATATAATAAGTAATTTGTGCTTGCAAGCTAATTGTTACAAAGAGCATGATTAAAATTGATAATAACTTGTTTTTTTCCAAATTACAAATTTTCATTATCAATTTTTATTATGCAGAATCCTAATTTTTCTTCTTGTATATCCAGGCATTGGAATCGGTTTGACGAATTTCGTTTAACCGGGTTTTAGCCGAACCTAAATCATGGAAACCTTCATAAGCGACGATATACAGCCCTTTGGCATTTTGTCCGACAATCACGGCATTATATCCGGCTGATTTCAAATTTTCCACTTTTTTTTGTGCATTATTTTCATCTCTAAAAGCACCACTGACAATAAAATACACGTTTTGAGTGTCAACATTTGTTGTGGTATCATTCAAAGTTGTCTCACTTGTATCGTTGGTGCCGGAAGTAGTTCCGGTAGTCGTTGTATCCGTGTTTGTTTCAGGTTCTTGTGTCCTTGTTTCACCGGTATTTTGTTCTTGACCGACAGCCGTAGAATCAATGACTTTTTCTTCGGGATTTTCATCAGTTTCACCATTTTGTATTGCATCATCCGTCACAACTTCTTCTGGGTTGTCAGACTCATCATTGTGAGAGAGATACCAATAAATGCCACCACCTATAAGGAATAATCCTATAATTAATCCAATGATTAAAGGGTAATTTAAAGTGGTTTCTCTTTCGTTACTGTTTTGAATATCAAATTCTTCCATAATGTGTAATTTTGCGTTCAAAACAAAGTTAAAAAATAATTTTAAATAAAAATGAATTTTAATAAAAAAGAAAAGGGTAACCGTTTCGACTACCCTTTTCGATATAAACAAATGCGTTTATTTTATTCAGCCAATACAATTACGTGATTGTTTTTCATTTCAACAGTTCCCGAATTGATAGGCAAAACAACTTCTCCTTGCTTAACGGTAAATTTATCCTTGACCTCATTATCTATCAAAATACCTTTACCTTTTAAGCGTACATCCCCTTTTCCCAAAATAGCAATAATAGGAGCGTGGTTATTTAACATCTCAAAAGAACCGTTTACGCCGGGAACGACGATAGAATCGATTTCTCCCGAGAATAAAGTGCCTTCGGGTGATACAATATCTGCTTTCATATTTTATGCATTTTTGGCTTCGGCTAACATTTTTTCTCCGGCTTCAATAGCGTCTTCAATACTTCCTTTCAAGTTGAAGGCGGCTTCGGGCAAGTGATCCAATTCACCGTCCATAATCATATTGAAACCTTTGATAGTATCTTTAATATCGACTAAAACACCCGGAATTCCGGTAAATTGTTCGGCAACATGGAAAGGTTGTGACAAGAAACGTTGTACACGTCGGGCACGGTGAACAACCAATTTATCTTCTTCGCTCAATTCTTCCATACCTAAGATAGCAATGATATCTTGCAATTCTTTGTAACGTTGCAATATCTCTATAACACGTTGAGCCGTTTCGTAATGATCTTTACCGACAATTTCCGGTGTCAAAATTCTGGACGTTGAATCCAGAGGGTCAACTGCCGGATAAATACCCAACTCGGCAATTTTACGGGACAATACCGTAGTAGCATCCAAGTGGGCGAACGTCGTAGCAGGTGCCGGGTCGGTCAAGTCATCCGCCGGTACATAAACCGCTTGAACCGATGTAATGGAACCGTGTTTAGTCGAAGTAATCCGTTCTTGCAAAGCTCCCATTTCGGTAGCCAAAGTCGGTTGGTAACCAACCGCCGAAGGCATACGGCCTAACAAAGCGGATACTTCTGAACCGGCTTGTGTAAACCGGAATATGTTATCGATGAAGAATAAAACGTCTTTTCCTTCACCGGTTCCGGCACCGTCACGGAAATATTCGGCAATAGTCAGCCCGGATAAGGCCACACGGGCACGCGCTCCCGGAGGCTCATTCATCTGTCCGAATACAAAAGTGGCTTTGGATTCTTCAAGGGCTTTACGGTCTATCTTACTAATATCCCAATCACCTTTTTCCATAGATTCCATAAATTCATCTCCGTATTTGATAATTCCGGATTCCAACATCTCACGCAACAAATCATTACCTTCTCGTGTCCGCTCTCCTACACCGGCAAATACGGATAAACCACCGTGTCCCTTGGCAATGTTGTTAATCAACTCTTGAATCAATACGGTTTTACCGACACCGGCACCACCGAACAAACCGATTTTACCTCCTTTGGAATAAGGTTCAATCAAATCGATAACTTTGATTCCTGTATATAAAGGTTCGGTCGTCGTGGACAATTGATTAAAAGCGGGAGCCGGTTTATGTATCGGACTGCCGTTATCACCGTCTTTAGGCATGGGTTCCATCCCGTCAATAGGATCTCCGATAACGTTAAACAAGCGTCCGAAGACTTTACCTTTCGGCATTTTGATAGGAGACCCGAGCAATTCCACTTCTTGTCCCCTTTGTAAACCGTCGGTAGAATCCATGGCTATGGAACGTACCGTATTCTCTCCCGTATGTTGTTGCACTTCCAGAATCACTTCTTGCCCGTCGGGACGGGTAACTTTCATCGAATCATAAATTTTCGGAAGACTGATATTCTCACCTTCAAAAACCACATCGATTACAGGACCGATGATTTGAGAAATTTTTCCTTTTTGTTGTGACATTATATGCTATTTTAATCTGTTTAACTTCTGTTTTATTAACCTTTAAGTGCTTCGGCACCACTGACTATTTCAAGTATTTCACCCGTGATAACCGCTTGACGTGCTTTGTTGTATTGCAAGGTCAATTCGGCTTTCATTTCTTTGGCATTGTCTGTTGCCTTATGCATCGACGTCATACGGGCACCATGTTCGGATGCCCAAGCGTCACGAATCATTTTGTAAAACTGTGTTTTCAACGATTTGGGTATCAATTCCAAAACAATCTCCGCTTGTGAGGGTTCGTAAATGTAATCCAACACAACGTTACTTTCGGTTGTTTCGGTCATGATAGGCAAAAATTGTTCGGTTTTGACAATTTGTGTTGCCGCATTCTTAAAACTATTGTATATCAATATGACTTTATCGTATTTTTTTTCGACAAAATCATCCATAATTTTTTGAGCGACTTTGGCAACATTTTCGTAAGTCAAATCGTCGAAAATTTCACCGTGATTGGCAACAACTTTATGTTTTTTTGACAATTGTTCATAAGCTTTTTTACCAATTGTCAATATATCAACCTCTTGTGATTTATAATCGTTTTCAATCAACCGGAGGGTTTGTTTGATGATATTGGAATTAAGTGCTCCGCACAAACCGCGATTTGAAGTAACCGGCACCAATAAAACCTTATTGATTTCCCGTTGTTCGGCATAATCGCCACCCAATTCGGCATCGAGATTGGCACTCAAACCGGCTAACAATTCGGTCAATTTCTCAGCATAAGGTCGCATTTTTTCAATGGATTCTTGGGCTTTTTTCAATTTTGCCGCAGAAACCATCTTCATGGCATTGGTAATCTGCATCGTACTACCGACCGATTGAATTCTGGTTCGTATGTCTTTTAAATTGGCCATAACATTTTTTAAGTTTTGAACGGATTACAAATCCGGTGACATTTATTGTTTGTATTTAGCAGCTACTTCAATAGCGGCAGCTGTCAATACATCTGCTATTTCATCATTCCATTTACCCGCTTTGATATCGTCCAAGGTATCCCGGTTTTTGGCGTTCAAATAGTCGAGATAATCACGTTCAAATTCTTTAACTTTTTCAACGGGCACATCTTTTAACAGATTTTTGGTCCCTGCAAAGATAATAGCGACTTGATCTTCCACTTTCATCGGGTCGTGTTGTCCTTGTTTGAGGATTTCCACATTGCGACGTCCTTTTTCGATAACACCGAGTGTTACGGGGTCAAGGTCGGAACCGAATTTGGCAAAAGCTTCCAATTCACGGAATTGCGCTTGGTCAAGCTTCAATGTTCCGGCTACTTTTTTCATCGGTTTGATTTGTGCCGAACCTCCTACACGCGATACCGAAATACCGACGTTGATAGCCGGACGTACACCCGAGTTAAACAGGTCTGATTCCAAGAAAATCTGTCCGTCGGTAATGGAAATAACGTTTGTAGGGATGTAAGCCGATACGTCACCGGCTTGTGTTTCGATAACCGGCAGTGCCGTCAAAGAACCACCACCTTTGAGCATCGGTTTGAGTGGTGCGGGTACATCATTCATTCTTTTGGCAACATCATCGTTTTCAATGATTTTGGCGGCACGCTCTAACAAACGGGAGTGTAAATAGAAAACGTCACCGGGATAAGCTTCACGTCCCGGCGGACGACGTAATAACAACGATATTTCACGATAAGCAACGGCCTGTTTGGATAAATCATCATAAACGATTAATGCCGAACGGCCACTGTCTCTAAAATATTCACCGATTGCGGCACCGGCATAAGGTGCATACACCTGCATAGGTGCCGGATCGGAAGCGTTGGCGGCAACAATGGTCGTATAGGCCATTGCACCGGCATCTTCAAGCGTTTTGTGTATTTGAGCTACAGTCGAAGCTTTTTGTCCGATAGCCACATAAATGGCATAAACCGGCTCACCACGGTCGTAAAATTCTTTTTGATTGATAATAGTATCGACAGCCACGGTGGTTTTACCGGTTTGACGGTCACCGATAATCAACTCCCGTTGCCCGCGGCCAATCGGTATCATCGCATCGATAGCTTTGATACCGGTTTGTAAGGGCTCACTTACCGGTTGACGGTAGATAACTCCGGGTGCTTTACGCTCCAAAGGTAAATCCATCGTATCGCCTTGGATAGGACCTTTACCGTCAATAGGTTGCCCCAGCGTGTTTACAACACGCCCGATAATACCTTCACCTACGGGAATAGACAAAATTTTGTTCAAACGTTTGACGCTCGATCCTTCTTTGATGTCCGTAAAGGGACCCAAAATTACAATCCCCACATTATCTTCTTCCAAATTGAGCACAACCCCTTCCGAACCGTTATCAAATTCAACCAATTCGCCGTATTGTGCATTGTTTAAGCCATATACCAAGGCAATCCCGTCACCAACTTGAAGAACCGAACCGGTTTCTTCAAGCGAAGCGCCTGCATCAACGCCTGCCAATTGTTCTTTAATGATTGCCGAAATTTCTGATGGTTTTATTTCTGCCATAGTTAAATGTTTTTATGCTTCCAATTTTGATTTAATTTTTGCCAGTTTACCGGATATGCTGGCATCATATCGCAAATCGTCTATATTTAATATAAAACCGCCCAATATTTCAGGTACAATTTTATTGGTTAATTTGATTTGACTGCTTCCGGTTAATTCTTTGATTTTATCGAGAATACGTTTTTTCAAATTTTCTTCCAAAGGGACAGCCGTAATGACTTCCGCTTCTTTGATACCTTTACTATTTTTGTACAATTCGTTAAAAGATACTGCAATATCTTTCAACAAACTCAAACGGTCTTTTTGACCTAAAAGTTCGATAAGTTTTGCCGTGCTTTTTGATACTTTGTCTCCGGTTATTTTTTGAACCGCTGTCAATTTTTTAGAAGCAGCAACTGTAGGGTTCTTAAAAAATTTTAACAGGTCCGGATTTGAATCAAATGTATCTTTGAGCCATTGCATATCTTTTTGAACCGCATCCAAATCGGTAAATGAGATTTCAAAAAGCGCTTTGGCATAACGTTTGGCTGCTTTCATATTAATTAAATTTGATATCCGAAATCAATTTTTCCACATGTTTTACCTGCTCGTTTTTATCTTTGAGCTCCTCGCCTAATATTTTCTCAGCTATAATGATGGATAATTCCGAAACTTGATTTTTCAATTCTTTGATAGCGGCTTGTTTTTCGCTTTCAATCACTTGTTTGGCTTTGGCTATCTCTTTACTTGCTTCGGCTTGTGCTTCTTCACGGGCTTTACTGATGATTTGCTCTTTCAGTTCTTTGGCTTCTTTGAGCATTTCATCTCTTTTGGCACGGGCTTCATGTAAGATTTTTTGGTTATCGGCTTTAAGCTGTACCATCTCATCACGGATTTTATCCGCTTCAAGCAAAGCGTCTTCGATTGATTTTTCTCTTTCCTTTATAGTTTTTAAAATCGGCTTCCAAGCCAATTTTACAAAAAGGAAAAAGAACAATAAGAAGAACAAAGTCGTCCAAAATACTAAAGTTTCAGGATGTAATAAGTTCATATTTATCTGGTTATTTGGTTATCTGGTTATTTGAAATGAGTTAAATGTTGAATGTTGAAAGTTAAATGTTGTACTTTCCACTTTCGGTTACTGAGCTTGCCGAAGTGTAACTTTCTACTTTCAACTAAAAGAAAACCTTTAACCAACCGTTAAAGGTTTTCTTTTCAGTTTGGTTTTACTTGGCGCCCATTGCAACAACTACTGCGAAGAAGGCAACACCTTCGACCAATGCAGCTGCAACGATCATCAAAGTAAATAATTTTCCGTATAGTTCAGGTTGACGGGCGGAAGCTTCCAAAGAAGACGCCCCGATTTTACCGATACCGATTCCGGCACCGATAGCGGCTAAACCTGCTCCTATACCTGCTCCAATTGATGCTGGCATAATTACTCGTTTTTAGGGTTAATATTTATTTCAACGACAAACTTCCGGCTTTTCAGCCTTCCGCTATTTTTTTCTAGTATATAATTAATGTGCTTCTTCTTTTACAGCCATTCCGAAATAGATAGCCGATAAAAGCGTAAACACGTAAGCTTGCAAAAATGCTACAAGCAATTCACTGACATACATAAAAACCGTAGCAAATGCCGATGCAAACGGCACTCCCCAGTTTTTAAATACGAAAATTAACGTCACAAATGTCAAAATAATGGTGTGCCCCGCCAAAATATTGGCAAACAACCGGATCATCAAGGCAAACGGTTTGGTAAAAATACTCAATATTTCTATCAAAGCGATAAAAGGCTTTAAAATCACCGGTACGCCCGGAGGCCATAAAATATGAGTCCAATAACTTTTGTTGCCGTTGACATTGGTGATAATAAATACAATCACCGCCAAAACAAAAGTTACCAAAATATTTCCGGTTAAATTGTAACCGAAAGGCGAAAATGGGATTAAGCCGAATAAATTGGCAAACAATATAAAGAAAAAGACCGTCAATAAAAACGGTACGAATTTTTCATATTTCGGTCCGATATTTTCCTTGGCCATATCACGTATAAACACGATTAAAGGTTCCATAAAACTGGCAATCCCTTTCGGAACTTTTTTATGGTTGTAAGATTTTTTGGTATAGTAAAGGACTAAAAGTAAAATCACAAATGTTAAAAACATTGATAACACATTCTTGGTAATGGAAAAATCCAGCGGTCTTTGATCCAAGGTAACGTCTTCCGGTTTAACATGTTCGGCAACCTTATCGGCATAAACGATTAAATCGTGGATACGCTTGAATTTTTGTCCGTTTTTTTCCACGATAACTTCGCCGTGGTTATCACCTTTAAATTCTTTGGATGAAAAGACAACCGGACCATTATCTGTCCATAAAATTACGGGTAAATAGAATGTTTTATGAATAAACGGTAATTCAAATTCATAATCGTGAGAATCCGACAAGTGGTGGTTGATAAGTTCAGCTTGATTAAAAGATTCTTCTGTGCTTGTATTATGATTTCCGGATTGATGTTCCGCTTCCAATCCGGTTTCATCTTTTTGGTGGTGCTCCGGTTGAGCGGATAAATTAAATCCTGCAATAAGTAAACCTGTGAGTAGTATATAGGAAAAGAATTTACGATTCATATTCTTTTAAAGATTTTTGCAAAAGTAAGATTTTTTTTTATTAAGTCAATAATTTTTTATCATTTAAAAGCAAGATAATTATTTTATTAAA
>JALWFE010000095.1 GCA_027039975.1 Flavobacteriales bacterium | reverse complement strand
GCATTTGCATCAGATATTATTACCGGCTGTTATTTTGATTGGCGCTGTGTTATTATTGCTTTGTGATACCATTGCTCAAGTGCCGGGCAGTGTTTTGACTTTACCTATTAACAGTATTACGGCTTTGTTTGGTGCGCCGATGTTAACCTATCTTATCTTAAAAAAGTCATAGAAATAAAATTTGAAAGTTTGTAAATTAGCATTGTTGAGCTTTCTCTAAAAATTTATACAGATGAAAATTTTAAAAGAAATCCGTGGTTTTAAACAAATTTTGTTTTTATCAGCGCCTTTGTTTTTGGCGTTGTTCATATTCTTTCCCGGTATTTTGGATAAAGACAAGCCGGTTATTGCCTATATGGCCGGAATTGCCATATTAATGGCAATTTGGTGGATGACCGAAATTTTGCCTTTGGGTGTTACGGCATTGATTCCGGTTGCATTGTTTCCGTTGCTGGGTATTATGAATGGGAAGGCGGTTTCGGAAGTTTATTTTAATCATTTGATTTTCTTGTTTATAGGCGGTTTTTTGATGGCGCTGGCCATGGAAAAATGGCACTTGCACCGGCGTATTGCCTTGCGACTGTTGCTGTGGATAGGACTGAGCCCTGCCCGTATTTTGATAGGATTTATGCTGACAACGGCTTTCTTGTCCATGTGGATTTCCAATACGGCAACGACCATGATGATGGTGCCCATTTTGTTATCAATTGTAGCAAAAATGGAAGAAATAAAAGGCAAGCAAAATGTGCAACAAATGGAAAAAGGTTTATTGTTGGGGATTGCTTATGCGGCTTCTATTGGAGGTATTGCTACATTGATAGGGACACCGCCAAATCTTTCATTTACCAGAATTTTTAAAATTTATTTTCAAGAGGCGCCTGATATTTCATTTGCACAATGGCTATTTTTTGCGTTTCCCTTGTCTGCATTATTGTTGGTATTGGCGTTTTTATATTTGTATGCTGTATTTTTCAGAAAAGGAAATACCAATTTTAATATCGGAAAAGAAGTGATAGACAAAGAATATCGCCGGTTAGGGAAGATGCAATATGAAGAACGTTGGATTTTGTTTTTATTTGTAAGCTTGGCTTTGTTGTGGTTGTTTAGACGCCCTATTCATATTGGTGATTTTACCATTCCGGGTTGGTCTCAATTGTTTGCGCACCCCAAATGGATAACAGATGGTAATATTGCAATTTTTATAGGCGTTTTATTGTTTATCATTCCGGCAAAAAACCGCGAAAAATCAAAATATTTAATGGATTGGCGAACAGCCGAGCGTATTCCGTGGAATATCATTTTGTTGTTTGGCGGTGGTTTTGCTTTGGCATCAGGTTTTAAAGAATCAGGTTTGTCGGCATTTATAGGTGAAAGTTTGACCGGTTTAAAAGATATCCCGCCGGTTTTTATTTTGTTGATTATTGTGACGACTATTACATTTTTGACGGAGCTGACTTCCAATACGGCTACGGTAGAAACATTTTTGCCCATTTTGGCGGCTTTGGCTGTTGCCATACAGATTAATCCTTTGTTCTTGGTGGTGCCGGCGACCATTGCAGCGTCATTTGCTTTTATGTTGCCGGTGGCAACACCGCCCAATGCCATAGTTTTTGGAACAAACCGGCTTAAAATTCAAGATATGGTTAAAGCGGGTTTTTGGTTGAATTTGATTGGTATTGCTGTTTTGACTTTAGTCGCTTATTTCTATATGACATGGGTTTTTGGTATAGATTTAAACCAATTGCCTGATTGGGTACAATAAAAAAAGCCGCCCGTAAAAACGGGCGGCTTATAAAATTTGTAATTTTTTCTAATTAGTTGAAGAAATAACCAACGCCGAATTTAAGACCTCTGTTTTTTAAATTTTCCCAATGTGTGTTTGCAAGTAAACCGGTCAAGCCCATGTAGTATCTTAAGTCAAAGAACAAACCGTTTTCCATTTTGTAACCGGCACCTAAGTTAATACCAAAATCTGTTGTTTTTAATTTAGGTTTTAAGTTATCTAAATCCGTATAACCTTCTTGTTGAAAAAAATCAGTAGCTGTCATTAATAGCCCAACCTGTGGTCCGGCATTAACATTGATGTTTTCATTCAAATAGTATTTTAGCATGAAAGGTACTTGAATATAAGTTAAGGAAATAGTATCAGTCCAGTAACCGTCCATATCTTTACCTTTCATAATACCACCGGCAGTAGCTATATTAAATTCCGGCGCTACGGCAATTTGATCATTTAACATAATTTCAGCAATTCCACCTAATTCAAAACCTACCTTACTTGTAGTTTTACTATTGTCTTCAGCGGCATCACTAATTGCATCACTATCAACAGCTACAATTTTTAGGTTAGTTAAACTTCCGGCAACTCTTGCACCAAAGTGAATTTCTTGTGCTTTTAAACTAATCATTCCTAAGAATAGTACCGCAAAAAATAATGTTTTTTTCATAAGATTTAATTTTTTTATTAATTTTTATACCTACTTCAGTTGTTTAAAGTCCTTATTCGGCTTATTCCGGACCTTTGCAACAAAGATAAGATTTTTTTAAAAAGACAACTAATTGAAATGAAAATATTATCTTTTTTGGTGAAAGTTTGTAATTTCCCGGTGAAAATTAAAAATTCCCCGGCGCCGTAGGCGCCGGGGAATTAAAATAAGCGTTATAAAATTTTAATTATTTGATTGATAAATAGGTAATGGTACATCAATATCAACCATACCGGGGAAATTATCATTTGCATCTTTTTCAACTTGCGGATAGATAAATCTCAAAGGTTGACCGGCATAAAGCTGTTGGCCTACATTAGGGCTTGAACCATCCGTTTCGTAATGCAATCTCATATATTGTGGCACCATAGAGTCATTAAAGCTTCTGGCAAAATCAACATAAGCTTCGTAATCGCCTATGAAGAAGACGTAACGCTCTTCAAATATTTCTCTGAAGAAAGCCTTAACAGGATCAATATTATCACTGTTTTCCATTCCACCGGCATCAAAATCTGCAGCGTCATAAGCATCAAATTGTCCGGCATCATAACCGCCGTTGTATTCACCGCTTGCCAATAAGGCTCTATATGTATTATAATATGTAAGCGCGTTGGCAATACCGGTAGCATCAGGACTATTACGTAATGTTGCTTCTGTTTGAATCAAAAGCATTTCTCCGTAAGTTATCATAGGCATATCGCCGAAAAATTTTCCTGCTTTATTTTCACCACTACTATTATTTAAATTATTGCCACTATAATTGTAATCTACTCTTGTATCTGTAGTTTTACCGTTATTTCTACCATTGCTTCCAAACAATTTATTAGTAGTGTAAGCTTGGCTGGCGTCATAATCACCGGCTCTTTGATATAAGAATTGGAACATAGGATTCCATACCGAATACGGTTGGTCAGTACTGCTGTCAAAATGTGCATACAAATCTTCTGTAACGCTTGAAGGACCTTGAGCCGCTTCGTTGAATGCTTCTGTATATTGTTTGGTATGCAAATAAAACTTAGCTTTTAATCCGTGAGCTATTTTTACCCAATTATATGTCATGCCTGAAAAATAGAAATCTCTTTCGTTATTAATCTTTCCGGTTCCTGAATTTAAGTCGTCAATAGCTTCATCCAATAGTGTTTGAACTTGTGAAAAAACATCTGCTTG
Organism: Flavobacteriales bacterium; assembly: GCA_027039975.1. Classification (GTDB taxonomy): domain Bacteria; phylum Bacteroidota; class Bacteroidia; order Flavobacteriales; family Flavobacteriaceae; genus WGBX01. The sequence continues at coordinate 4,715 of JALWFE010000095.1, read as the reverse complement.
CAAGTCATACTCAGGGTTAGGGTATTGGTCATAATCATTAATTTGTGAAAAAGGTATGTCGCCCCAAAGCGAAGCCATTTGACCGCCTGCCCATGCTTTGTACAGTTTGCCAAGCCCTCTCATTACAATATTGCCACTTTCATCGGATTGTTTAATGACAAGATCTGCATGTGTCATGGTTAAATATCCTTCATTCCAAACATTGTTAAAATTCGTACCGGTAGCATTGTTCCAGTTATCTAATGTTTTTAATTGTCTGTGAACACCGGTTGCTTGATTCATCCACATCATAGCCAGTCGCATTCCGTCAGCTTTTTGAAAAAATTGATTTTCAAGCATGGTTGCCGTCAGCTCTTGTTCTGTTACGGTAAAATCTATACCGTTAGGATTCTTTTCATAGCCTTCAACAAATTTCTTACAGGAAGAAAAAAGTCCAAGGACAATTAAAAGTAATATTAATTTATTATAAGTTTTCATAGTGTTTTAAGTTTTAAAAAGTAATGCTTGTTTTAAAAATAATAGATTTGGTTGTAGGGTGGTTAAAGTATTGCAAACCACGTCCTTTACTGGAACCTGAAAGGTTACTTTCGGGATCAATGTACCAACCTTTATCTTTTGTCCACAAAAGCAAATTACGACCGGTAATACCAAAGTAAATTGATTTAATTTTTTTGGTACCCAGGATATTTGCTTTTAATGTGTATCCTGCAGTTACTTCACGTAATTTGATCCAAGTAGCATCTTTAAAGAATTGCGAACCTACCGGTCCGAAACCACCTCCTAAGCTGGTGTACCAGCTTTCGTCAAGTAAAACGGTACCTTTTCCAAAATCGGCAAGATTACCTCTTACGGTATAGGATCCGTCTTGATTTAGATGGGCATAAGATAAGTCTTGGATAAGAGTACCGGCATAATTTTCAATTGTTGCGGCATCAGCTACAGAAACAGTTACTTCATTGGCACTTTCCATGGTTCTACCAAAGGTCGTCAGTGCACCGTATGTTCCATACCATGATTGACCACCAAACGAACCGTCACCTAAGATTCTCAAACTAAAGTTTTTGTAGCGGAAATTGGTATAAAGACTGGCTTTAAAATCAGGGTTTGGATCTCCGCCATAAATTTTATCTCCGGCTTTGGGGAATAAGGGATGATCAGTATCATATACATAGTTTCCATCATCATCTCTTTCAAAATCACCGGTACGTAGAATGCCAAATCCGTAACCTTCAGCCACACCTGACGATGTGGAAATAAACCCGTTTAAACCTATATATTCACTTCCTTTTAATTTAGTGACTTTGTTTTTGTTTCTGGTAAAAGTACCTCCTAAGGTTAAACCTAAGTCATTTTTATGAATAATTTTATAACTGGTTTCGATTTCAAAACCTCTGTTTGTCATAGCGGCGACATTACCCCATTTGTATAAAAATCCGGTAGCAGCGGGGACTTTTTCAAATAAAATCAAATCTTCCGATTTACTATCATAATATGAAAGGTTTAAACCAAACCGGTTATTGAACATTTTAATATCTGCACCGACTTCAAATTCTGTGGTCATTTCAGGTTTGATATCGGGGTTACCCTTTAAACCACTTCGCCAAAAAGCACCGCCATAACTTGCGGCACCCCAACCGGCACCCCAACCGTCACCGTCACCTGCTGCACGGTAATAGGTATCTAACAAGTAAGATCCCGGTTCGTTCCCGACTATTGACCAACTGGTACGTAAGGTTAATTGGTTAATTAAATCACTTTCTTGGTTTTTGAAATAATCCAGATTATGCGCATCGAAGGCTAATGAAATTGAAGGGTAACTAATCAATCCGTAATAAGCGGAAGAGCGTTCAACCCTCCCGGTTAGAGTAGTATATAATAAATCCTTATAGGTAAAAGTGGCTGTTCCGTAAGCGGAGTTTTTTCTTTTAATAGATGTGCCGAAATTGGGATTTTTCATTTCATCTACTGCATTACTGGGGGTAGGAGTATCGGTTGGTAAAAGAAAATCTCCGTATGAAGATTCGTTGAATTCAGTTTCTCTATGGAACAAATTATAACCTAATAAGATGTCAGCCGTGATATCTTTAGAAACTTGTGTGTTGATTTGCGCAATTAAATCGCCACTCAATTGCAGGTAAGTCCATATATAAGTGTCATAACTTCCCAATGGTGCTTCCGCACTGTTGACAGGCATGTAACTGTCAGACTTTTCGGTACCGAAGTCAACCCCGGCTTTGGCAGTTAATTTTAACCATTCTAAAGTTTGGTGACTAAAATTAGTTCCTGAAATGATATGGTTAGAATAGTAAGGGTCTTTGTGTTGATTAACTGTAAATAAAGGGTTGGAATATCCGGCACCATCCGGTCCCAATCCTTTATAAGTTGTTCCTATTGGTTTTCTATAACTTCTATGACTGAAATAACTAACTCCTTCGGAACTAACATGTCTTTCACCAAAATAACCGGAATTGTCAAAATCTGCAGGTGTTCTGTAAAGTCCTAATAATAAACCGGACAAGTTAGAGCCTTTTTGAATAGCATTTTGTTTGGTGTTGGAGTATTGCACATTTGTTTTTATCGTTAATTTTTTATTCGGATTCATGATAGAATTGTAATTCAAAGTTATTTTTTTGTAATAACTATTTGCAAAAACTCCGGTTTGGTTCAAATGGCTAAATCCAAAGTAATAACGTGATTTGTCTGTTGCCGTTGAAATTTGAGCAGAATTTCTAAGTATATGACCGGTACGGATTACCGCATCATAGTTTTTTTTATTAAATGTTTCTTTGGAATTTTTCTGAAAAATGAGCCCCCATTTATTTCCATCTTGATCAACAAAGTAGTAATCCGGATTTGAAAAATCAAGTGTCGTATTATCCGGTCCTCCGGTTCTATCAGCTATTTTATCACCCCATGATCCTGAATCAGTAAAGGGGTCTGTGGTATAATGACCGTTTTCACCTTGTCCGAAAGTTTCTTGTAAAGGGAACTTGGTTAAGGGATTATCAATACTAAACGAACTGTTGATTGTTACATTAAATTTTCCTTTTCCGGCTCTTTTTCCTTTTTTGGTAGTGATTAAAATCACGCCATTGGCACCTTTTGACCCCCAAATAGCTGCAGCCGAACCACCTTTTAAGATTTTGATACTTTCAATATTGTTGGGGTCAATATCCGAAATTTTTGAAGGACGCTCAACCCCCGCAACACCACTACCGTAAATGTCGTCAACGATAGGAATACCGTCAACAACGAATAATGGCTTGTTACTTAAAATAATAGATTTTGGTCCGCGGATGGTGATATTGGTAGAAGCACCCGGGTCACCGGAAGCCAAATTGATATTAACACCGGAAATTTTTCCGGATAAGGCGGCAACCGGATCGCTTTCACCTGAAGATATAAGAGTTTTAGCTTTTACATTGGAAATGGCAATGGCTTTTTGACTGGCTTTTTTTACTTCAATACCCAAAGCGTTGATGGTCACGGCTTTAAGCGTTTCTTTTTCTTCCTGAAGCATAACGTTAATAACATTGCTTTCGCCTACTTTTTTAGAAATACTTTGATAGCCCAAAAAGCTAAAAACCAGGGTTTGACCGGGTTCAGCTTTAATGGTGTATTTGCCGTTAAAATCTGTAGAAGCACCGGTTTTACTGCCTTTTATCATAACATTTACCCCCGGGAGCGGATCTCCCGAGCCGGCGTCTTTAACTACACCGGTGATAGTTTTTGTTTGTGCAAAACTGAATTGCACTACCAACGTTAGTATAAACGTTAATAATAGGTTGTACTTTTTTTTCATTATTATTTAGATTTTCTTGTATGTCAGTTGCAAATGTGCTAATAAAAAATTAATATACATAGTTTAGATAGTTATTTTTTTGTAACAATAAGAATGTTTTGAAGATATTCTAAAAATATTTGATTAAATTTCAAAATGCATTTTTGTTTGTTCCTGTCTTAGTATTTTTGAAAAAGTCAGATGATTAGCAAGTTGCACCCTCTGACGTCAGAATGGTCAAAACGACCGAGAATTTCAAATTGATTGTTACCGGTTTGTTTTCCTAAGTCTTGTGTGGCAATAAATGCACAGGAATGAATATTAGCCAGGTCAATGATATTGATGCCTCCGGTTTTACCTTCCGGTAAGTATGTTAACGGGTCTTCCGTATCACGAAATAACATTTTTTGCCAAGGTGGTGAGCTGAAAATACCGTTTCCTTTTGAATAGGATTGACTTAACAATTCCGTCATGCCGTATTCCGAATGAATATTTTTAACGCCAAAGCCTTTTTTTAAATGTTCGTGTAATTCTTCCCTGAGCATTTCTTTGCGGCGTCCTTTCATACCGCCGGTTTCCATTACAATGGTATGGTTTAACTTAAATTGGTTATCTTGTATCAAATCCAATAGAGCGTAGGATACGCCAATCAGTAGCACAGGTTCGCCTGCTGCATCTAATTTGTTGATAATAGCCGGTAGTTTCGTGTCATTGAGATAAAAGCCGCTATCAGGTTTGCCGGTCTCCCGGATTAGGTTTTCTACCATATATACAAGGGAGGAATGTCCTTGTTCTACATAAGACGGTAACAATGCCAAAATGGTGTATTGTTTGATATCGCCGTAAAAATATTGAAATGCTTTTATAAAACTATCTTTATACAATTGCAAATCCTTAACATAGTGCTTACTGCGTTGCATGCCGGTTGTGCCAC
>JALWFE010000094.1 GCA_027039975.1 Flavobacteriales bacterium | reverse complement strand
ATTCATTACAGCTCAATAAATTGGACTATTTTCATCAAACATTAGGTGTTATACTGCATTTTTTTGAACTTTTTCATCTGTTTATATTTTGATTTTAATATTAATGTTATGATTAAAATAATCATTTTTTTGTGTGTTTAATGATTATTTTAATCATGTCGGTTTCATTTTTTTTTCAGTATTTAATCTGATGCGGAAAACCATATCAAAAATATATAACAGTTTTTTTTGACTTGAAGTCGTGATTACTATACATTGAAAAATTAACATCTCTTATTGATTCCATAATATTACAACATTAAATATCTTGATTAAACTTTTCAATCCGGTAAACACTTACTGTGTTCAAAAAAATACACGGCAATCAATCTATTATAATTTTTCTCTATTATTGTTAATTAAAAATATTAAAACCAGTATATTATAAGATTTTGATAAACGATTATTTATAGGTAAATTTTTAGAAATTCCGGTAAAACAGCAAAAAAACAATTACTTTACATTTGTAAATTGAAATTATTTTGTATTTTTGACTTTAGAATTATTTACAATTGTAAATTATGGAAGATATATCCGGACGTATCCATTACATTTTGAAACATTATAATATAACTGCCGGAGAATTTGCTGCCAAATTGGGGATTCAAAAAAGTAGTGTATCTCACCTCCTCTCCGGTAGGAACAAACCTTCTTTTCAATTTTTAACCAAATTGAATAAAGTTTTTCCGGAAATCAATCTCAATTGGTTTATTTCCGGAGAAGGCGATATTTATAAAAATTCCATAACAGATACAGGATATGACCGTCTCGTGGAAAATAAAAAATTATCAAAAGAAGACGGAAAAGAAATGCATCAACCGGAAAAACAGGAAAGAGAGTCATCAGATGAAGCATTAAACAGCTTACAAGTGGAAAATGTTATATTGGTTTACCGGGATGATACGTTCAAAATTTTAAAAAAAATATAATTATTCCACGATTGTTGCAATGATTTTGCGGTTACCGGCATTGTTTCTAAACTCACATAAAAATATTCCTTGCCATTGTCCAAGATTTAAACGGCCGTTAGTTACCGGAATGGTAATATCAGTTCCTATCATTGCCGCTTTGATATGCGCCGGCATATCATCACTTCCTTCAATAGTATGACGGTAATACGGCATATCTTCTTTTACGATATCGTTAAAAGCCGATTCCAAATCCTGCCTGACTGTCGGATCAAAATTTTCATTGATCATGATACTGGCTGAAGTATGTTGAATAAACAGGTGTAACAAACCCGTTTGCGGCAGCATCCCTCCTATTTCATTTTGAACAATTTGCGTTATCAGATGAAAACCACGCGGATAAACCGGTAAAATTATTTTTTTTTGTTTCATTTTCAATACAATTTTAGACGGTTGAACCCAAAGAGTTTATTCTTCTTAATTTGTTCCGCGATATCTTCAGGTACAAATTCTTCCCAGCTGGACACCCCTTTTTGTATTTTATCAATCAATTCCCGGTTGTAAGTTGCAAGCAAATCTTCATTGTAATCCGTGATGTCAACAAACTTGTTATCATTTTTGAAAAAATCAAACAAATCTTGCATTTTTTTATCAAGATGCAAATTACGACTACAAATTATATCTTTTTGATTGCGAGCTTTGTAAGGATAGATGTATAATTTCATTTTCTTATGAAACAGTTTACCCATAGCTTCCAAAATACCACCGTTTAGATGTTGATAATAATTTTCGTCAAACAATTTTATTAAATGATTCGTCCCGATAATCAGTCCCAAACGTTCTTTTGTAAAACGTGAAAAATACTCGGACAAACGATAATATTCTCTAAAATTTGTTACCATAACCATTTGATTAAGAGAACTTAATAAATTAACCCGGTCTAAAAAATCTTTTTCATTAATATCATCAGCGCCATTGGTTAAATTGTCCAAAGTCATTTCTAAAATCAAATCCGTTTTTTCGGGATTAACATCCGGCTCTTCTTTAAATTTTGCCAACCCCTTTTCGAGCATATCAAGAGCCAATTTGGTTACTGGGCGAAAACTGCCCCGGAGTGCCAAAATATTTTTTTTATACAATTCATCGGCAGGCAGCAGATTATAACCATCCGGACCGAACATAACGGCATCAGTAAAGCCGTTTTTGACCAATAACAAACTCATCAAACGGTTATCGACAAAAGCAAATCGTGGCCCTGAAAAGTTAATCATATCGATTTCAATTTTGTCTTTATCGATATAATCATACAACGAAGCTAATAAATCTTTTGGGTTATCGTTATGATAAAAAGCACCGTAAATCAAATTAACCCCCATTTTTCCAAGGGTTTCCTGTTGATGTTTGGCATCATTCTCATGAAAACGGACGTGCAAAATAATTTCATTATAATCTTCATACGGACTTAATTGAAAACGAATACCGACCCAACCGTGACCTTTGAATTTTTTAGCAAAATCAATAGTAGCAACGGTATTAGCATAACTGAAATAAAAACGATCGGGAAATTGTTTGCGATCGATTCGCTCTTCTAAAAGCTTTATTTCATGAGTCAACATTTTTTTAAGACGGTTTTTAGTCACGTAACGACCATCCTTCTCACGTCCGTAAATGGCATCACTAAATTCTTTGGAGTAAGCCGACATAGCTTTGGCTATCGTTCCGGAAGAAGCGCCGGCTCTAAAAAAGTTCCTGGCCGTTTCCTGACCGGCTCCAATTTCAGCAAACGAACCATATATATTTTGATTAAGATTTATCTTTAAAGCTTTTTGCATCGGCGTAGGCGCCGATTTTATTTCGATATCACCTTTTAATTTGACAGGCATAATTATGATTTAATTTTTGCCAAAAATAGAAAATCTAATTGAAATAAAAATTTTTTTAAAAAATTTTTTTTTTTTGATATTAAGCATTTTCCCGTACACAAAAAAACCTGTCAAGCTATTCATCCCGACAGGTTATTTAAAAAAAATTATAAATGATTTAAGAAGGTTTGTTTCCTTTGTTTTTACCGGTGGTCCCGGGGCTTTGTTCCGTTTCTTGGTTTTCAGGAACTGATTTGTCATTAGAATTTTCCGCTAAATTTTCGGATATATTTTTGGTCGCATCAAAAATAACCCGAAGTAGTTTGTTCAGAGACTCTTCTATATCCTTAGTTTCCAACAAGATAGTAATATAGAGATTAGAATTTTTCAAAGAACTTTCATCGTTTTGAATTCGTAAAACCTGACGATTGACCACTTGTTCGAGAGTCGCATCTAAATCTGTAGATTTATAAAGCCGGTATAATCCTTTAAAATCTTTATTGACAAGAGCCTTTTGCATATCATTCATTAATCTGACCAGGATATTTCTAATTTGTTCCAAATCTTTCTTTTGTTCCGGAGTTAATTCACTATGCGTATTATCAACATATTCTTTGGCTATTTTGCTTATGAAATGCATAGATTGAATTAAATCTTGGATTTTATCCAAAAGCTTGATATAATTATTACTGATAATGATATCTTTATCATTGTTATTTTTTATAATGTAATATAATTTGTCACGGAGTTTATTTCCTTGTTTGTAAAGTTTTTTGACGTTTTTATCGTTCTTTTTAAGCAATTCCAAATCGTAAGCATTCAAACCGTCTATTGTATTAGCATACAGCTTATTAATGTAACCGATAACTTTGTTGATATTTTTTAAACTTTCGGAAATCAACAACTCCGTTGATTTTTGTTCATCCAGTTCTTGTACATCTCCTTCAAAATCAAATATTTCTTCTTTTTCAGAAGCTACTTCTTCATCGTGTTTACGCTGACTGCGATAAACCATAAACAACTCAGCAACAAAAAATATAATTGCCAAATAAAATCCGAATTTATAAATCAATATGGCAATGGTAAAAGCAATTAAGAAAGCTGAGAAAGCCGTTAAGAACCAACCTCCTATCACATTGATAACACCGGCAATTCTATAAACGGCACTTTCACGACCCCAAGCACGGTCTGCCAACGAAGCACCCATAGCTACCATAAAAGTGACATATGTGGTTGATAATGGCAAATGCATGGAAGTGGCAATGGAAATCAAAATAGCCGCTACCAGCAAATTAACAGATGCACGTATCATATCAAATTCAGGCATACCTTTTTTAACTTTGATTGCCGGTGTTCTAAAACGACTGTCAATCCACATTTGAGTTGATTTGGGTAAAACTTTTGATATACCATAGTTGATACCCATCGCCGCTTTAACAACCGCACGAGAAACAGGATTGGCTTGAAAACGTTCGTCTTTATCACCTTGAGCTGATAAATCGATAGCCGTTTTAGCTACTTTCCGTGCTTTACTTGAAAACCATAAAGTCAAAACCATAATGATACCGGCTCCAATCAAGAAATATATAGGCGTCGGCACTTTTTTACCGAGCACTGTCATCATAAATTCCGTTGCCGGCTGTCCCGAAGCTGCCCAAGCTACATAAGAATTATATCCGGCAATAGGCACCCCGATAAAGTTTACCAAGTCATTACCGGCAAATGCCAAAGCCAAAGAAAAGGTCCCTAGTAAAATAATAATTTTTAAAACATTGATATTAAAAAATTTAATTAAAATAAAAGAGACAATAGTCCAAAATATCAAACTGTATGCAATAATGTATAATGTATAATCATGAAGATATACTTTGATATCCCCGTAAAAATCGGTCCCTTTTAAACCTTTTAAAATAATAAAATAAGTAATTGACGCTATTGAGAGTCCACTAAAAATTGAGGTTGCAGTTACTCTTTTTTTGATGTCGAATTGAAATGTAAATACCAATCGCGATATATATTGTACAATGGCACCGACTGTAAATGCAATAACAACGGACAATAAAATACCTGAAATAATTTTTAAAGCACTGGACGAATTGATATAAAGGGCTACGTCGCCGATATCCGCTCCGTTTTGCAAAGTTTTATGCAACCCGACGCCAACTGCAGCTCCCAACAAATCAAAGACGATAGAAACCGTTGTAGAAGTCGGCATACCCAAACTGTTAAATATATCGAGTAAGAAAATATCCGCTAACATTACCGAAATAAAAACCGCCATAATATCATAAAAAGTAAACATTCCGGGATTAAAAATCCCTTTACGGGCTACCTCCATCATCCCGCTGGAAAAAACCGCCCCGATAAAAATACCCAAACTGGCAGTTATCATAATGGTTTTAAAACTGAAAACTTTAGAGCCTATGGCCGAATTTAAAAAATTTACCGCATCGTTACTAACGCCAACAATTAAATCAATTACCGCCAATATTAATAGAATACCTAATAAAATAAGAAAAATGTTCATTGATGTATTTCTTTTGTTTTTCCGTTCAAAAATAAAAAAATATCAGGATATCTAAACTTATTTAAAAGACTTTACAATTTATTTACATTGTTTTATATAATCCATAAGTTTTGCAGTAGGCAAGCCCATAATATTGTAATATGAGCCCTTAATTTTTTTGATACCCGTTATTCCTATCCACTCTTGAATGCCGTATGCACCGGCTTTATCAAAAGGTTTATAGTGTTCTATATAATATTTTATATCCTTGTTTTTCAACTTTTTAAAATATACTTCCGAAATATCTGCAAATGTCAGTATATCCTTTTTGGTTCTCAAACACACACCCGTGATAACTACGTGTTTTTTTCCGGACAAAGCTTTCAACATTTTTTGAGCATCTGTTTTATTTTTAGGTTTACCCAATATTTGTCCTTCCAAAACTACAATAGTGTCAGCGGTTATCAACATTTCATCTTTTTTTAACTTGTTAAAGGCCAATGATTTTTTTATAGCCAAATATTCCGGCACTTCTGTTACGGGTAAAATATCAGGATAAGATTCATCTCCCTCGATAGAGATGCTTTTAAATTTAATATCCATTTTTTGGAGTAATTCCTTCCGTCTCGGTGATTGGCTACCTAGTAAAATTTTATACTGCATTTGATATATCTTTCTTATGCTAATATAAAAAAGAATGTGCTAAAAAAATATGTCATTTAACGGTTTTTACCGGTATTTTTCTTATCTTTTACTAAAAAATCATAATTTAGCTCAATAAATTCCGGTTATTATGTTTCAAACCAAATATCCCTTAGCTTTTTTACCGACACCCTTACATTATTTACCGAATTTGTCAAAACGTCTATCTTATGACATTTATATCAAACGCGATGATCAAACGGGTTTGGTGACCGGTGGTAACAAAACCCGTAAATTGGAATATCTCATTAAAGAAGCGATTGACAAGGGGTACGATACAGTCATTACAGCCGGCGCACAACAATCTAACCACTGCCGGCAAACGGCAGCTGCTTGTGCACAAGCCGGATTAGAATGTCATCTTTGGCTAAACGGTAACGAGCCGGAAATTTATCAAGGAAATTTACTTTTCTCTCATCTTTTGGGGGCACATTTGCACTTTTCGGGCGAAAAAGCCAAAGGTCGTAAATTTGCCCTGCAAAAATTGAAAACATTTCTCGATAAGCAAGGCAAAAAAACATATATAATTCCGGTTGGTGGGTCCAATTTAACCGGCGCCAAAGGCTATATAGCTGCTATGTCGGAACTAAAACAACAAATGCAGACGCAAGAAATAGATTTTGATTACATCTTTTTTGCAACAAGTTCCGGCGGTACACAAGCCGGTATGATGATTGGACGTGAAATTTTCGATATCAAAGCAAAATTGATGCCTATTTTAATCGATAAAACAACTGATTTTGAAGTGCCGTTACAAGAAACAATTTATGATATTATCACGGAATATAATAAAACCGGCCCGATCCCGGTCGATATAGCTCCCGACCGTATCACGGTAATTGACACATATAACAAAGCCGGTTACGGTATTGTTACGGAACACGAACGCCAGGCCATTAACTTGTTGGCTCAAACCGAAGGAATTTTGGTTGATCCGGTTTATACTGGACGGGCATTTTACGGTATGTTGGATATGGTCAAAAAAAGAAGCTTACCGAGAAACGTTAAAATTTTGTTTTGGCACACCGGCGGAACGCCAGCTTTGTGTGCTTATTCTAATGATTTAAAAAAATGAGTTTTGTCTAAAATCCCCGTTTATTTAATGCCCGGTTTGGGAGCCGGAAAAAAAATTTTTAGGTATTTAAAGTTTCCCGGCAAGTATCAAGTGTATTATTTACACTGGCTTATCCCCTATTACAATGAGAGTTTACAGGATTATACCAAACGTTTATCAAAACAAATAGACCAAAAAAATGTTATATTAATCGGCATCTCTTTCGGGGGCATTATCGTTCAAGAATTATCAAAACAAATACCTGTAAAACAAGTCATTATCATATCAAGCATTAAACACCACGATGAACTGAAACCATTTTATAAAATTGTATATAAAATTACGCTACATAAACTTTTGCCTGTTCTTTGGTTACGTAAATTAAATGTTTTAGAAAAATTACCACTACCCGTGACCTTAAAGAAAAAAATTAAATTGTATCAAAAATTTTTGGAAATTGATGACCCGTATTACATACGTTGGTCTATTGATAAAGTGTTTTCTTGGAAACAAAAACAAATACCTGAAAATATAATTCATATTGCCGGCGAAAAAGATAAAATTTTTCCCTTAAAATACCTCAAAGATCCGAAAATACTCGTTCCGGACGGCCCACATGAAATGATTGTGACCAAAGTTCATTGGTTTAACCGGAATTTGCCCCGTTTTTTATCCGAATAATAATCCCGGATAATGCTGTTTGTAGAACAAAATTTGCCGTTTATAAAACAAAATTAACTATTCATCATATTTTTATTGGAAATAATATTTTTTTTTTGGTTATTTGCAATGTAAATTAAGTTACATTATAAAAAAGTTGAGCCTAAATTTCACTTTTTTTTTTGTATTTATTTTGTGTTGTTTTTAGCTGTTCATATTCATTTGAATGTGAACAGTTTTTTTTGTTGAAATATAATAAATAACAGGGATTTATAGTAAAAAATCGCTTTATCAAATGAAAACGTTCATTCGTCAAATGAAACCCTTTGTTCGTCAAATGAATATTGCATAACTTACAAGGATGACGGATATTTGTATCAACAAAAATAATTCCCCATAGAGCTATTTTTTGTTAACCTAAAGTTCACTTATTTATTTTGTGTTGTTTTTAGCTGTTTATGTTTAGTGCATAAACAGCTTTTTTATGGACATTTCCATATCCATTGCGAGACGGAAAAGTTTTTCTTGCGATACGAATAATGCCACCATTCACTTGAAATGGGTTCCAAATTATACTTTTTCATTAAATTTTTTAAAAACAACCTGTTTTTCAAAACGGTATCCGGTAGGTTTTTATAAGCATGATAGGCTTTTTTTCCAAAATAATCAAAAGGCGTCCCCATATCCAGTTCCTTCCCGTTTTTGTCAACGATTGTCACATCAACAGCTAAGCCTCTATTGTGCATTGAACCATATTTGGGATTAGCCACATAACGCGGATCGGGACGTATATGCCATAAAGCCTTTTGCACCTTACCGGGACGGTAACAATCATATAGTTTTAGCCTCAAACCTTTGTTTTTCAACTCTTTCTGCACTTTAATCAAAGCTTCTGCTACCACACGTCGCACATAACATTTGGCGCAGGGATACATTTTTTTATGCACAAAATTATTGGTTGTGGCGTAACGAATATCATAAACAAAACTCATATCCAAATCATGTAATTCAACCCATCCGGAATCTTTGGTTTTTACCGGCTTTTTGAGTGTCTTTTTAGCCTTTTCAACAACTTTGTGACGTTGTTGTTTTCTCTCTTTACACGCACCTATTAAAACCAAAATCAAAAAAATATAGCTTAAAATTTTCATTTGTTTGTTTTGTGGTTATTTATGATTAACATTTTTCAACCATAATAATGTCACCCCATCTGGGTTTTGTCTGTATATTGTATTTATTGTTACTACTACAATCATTTCACCCTTTCGGGGTTTTTATAGTATTTTACTGTTATCATCTCATCAATTCATCAACTCATCAATTCATCAATTCATCAGTTCATCAACTCATCAACATCAATGACGAAAACATCATATAAACCGCAACCAATCATTAAAGTATGAAGCTCTCTTTGAACCACAACTTTCAATCCCGCTCCCCCGATAGTAATCGGCGGCACGGGATGTCGCTAACGCTCCACTTTCAACTAAGGTTACTGAGCTTGTCGAAGTGCAACTTTCAACTACCTTATACTATCCGTCTCAATAAAAATATGTTTTATTTTAGGATTATCAGCCACAATTTTTTCTTTAATATCTTTAATTACAGGTTCAATCTGGCTGACACTTAAATCATCTTTAAAATTGATATTAGCACCCAACAAAATCTCATCCGGTGCTAAATGCATGGTTTTGATATTGCCAAAAGCTTCCAGCTCGGGATATTGTTTTAAAATATTTTCAATTGATACCACTTCATGCTCAACAGCCGACTCACCGATCAATAGACGCTTGGTTTCAACAGCCATAAACAAAGCAACTGCTGATAGCAAAAGACCAATTAATATGGAAGCCCACGCATCAAAAACCGGATTATTGAAATAATATGTCAGACTAACACCTACCAAAGCAATCAATAAACCGGCAACGGCTGCGCCATTTTCAATGATGACCGCTATTGTTACGGCATCTTTACTCTGAGACATTGCCGAGACAAAGCCTTTGGGATATGATTTTCTAAATTCACGCCAAGCAACCCATAAACTTATACCCTCAAAAAGTAAAGAGCCTATTAAAACGGCATAATTCCAATACTTCATTTTTAAAGATGTATCAACCTGATTGTGAAGTTCTCCCAAATGTTTTATCCCTTCGTAAATAGCAACACCACCACCCAAAGAAAATACAAAAATGGAAACTACAAAACTCCAAAAATAGATTTCCATACCGTGTCCGAACGGATGCATCTTATCCGGTTTTTTTTTGCTACGTTTCATACCCCATAACAACAAAATACCATTAGTTGTATCAATTAATGAATGGATACCTTCGGACAACATAGCCGAACTTCCGGTAAAAAATGAAGCGATAAATTTCATCACCGCAATACCTAAATTTGCCGCCATGGATGCAAAAACCGCCAATTTTGAACCACCTCCTGCCATAAAATTTGATTTTCGGGCTAAATTAATCATTTTTTCTACAATTTTAAGGCATTAATCATATAAAAAAAGTATTTTTGCCGATATTAAATTAATACGCCATTTAATAAAATGCAGCGGCATAAATTGGAACTTACATACTGCCACGGGTCGGAAAACTATTTCATACTTGTTGATTTTTATACGAGCAAACAGTCTTTTAAAGACGTTGATTTTCATAATTTTACAGTTGATATTGTATCGCAATTGTCTCATTTGAAAATTGACGGTGTTTTATTTCTTTTAGAGACAGAACATGCCGATGCGCAAATGCGAATCTTTAACCGGGACGGTTCGGAAGCCGAAATGTGCGGCAACGGTTTCAGATGCATAGGCAAAAAATTTTATCAAATCACAGGAAAAACATCTTACCGCATAAAAACTTTAAGCGGTTTGATACACGGCCAAAAGTTAGCTGAAATTTTTCCGGGTATAGATACTTACAGTGTATTGTTCTCCCGTGTTAAATTTGATTACGAAGGAAAAACTTTTTTCAATAGTATTATCCCCGAATTGTCAAACAATATAAAATTTACTACGATTGATATCGGCAATCCGCATTTAATAGCACAAGTTACTGAATTTGATACTCCTAAACTTGTAGAAATGGGTCAAAAAGTCAATCGAAAATGTAAACTTTTTCCCAATGGCAATAACGTCAGTTTTTATAAAATTACCGGAGATAATGAGATTTTTGTAATGACTTACGAACGCGGTGTCGGTTTAACGGCATCTTGCGGCACCGCCATGGCCGCGACTTCAGCATTAACTACCGGAAATAAACAAGTTATTACAGGAAAAAATATCAGTGTTTACAGCCCCGGCGGAATGGTTCAATGCTTGACCGGAAAAAACAACCGGAATTTTTCAGTTAAACTATCCGGGAATGCCACATTCCTAGATAAATACAATTTGATATATGATAGTCATATAAGGAAAATCGTTGATTTTCAACAAATTGTAAAATTTAACAAAGAAATAGATAATTACCAAGCATTCAAGTCACATATAACTATTAACAAAAAAAAATATGCCGAATAACAATTTAAGAGTATTTGAATATCTATCCGATGCTGCTGAGTGGACGCCTTTGGTTAAATTACATAAAACCGTTAATAAATTTCCTCATGCAGACGTTTTCGGAAAACTGGAGTTTACCAATCCGATGGGTTCCGTCAAAGACAGAATCGGACGGCATCTTATCAGAAAAGCCATAGCAGAAGGCAGATTAAAACCGGGAGATACCCTTATTGAAAATTCATCGGGAAATACAGCTATGGGGTTGGCTATGATGGCCGTTGAATATGATTTAAAATGTAAAATTGTGGTTCGTTCGACGACTGCCAAAGCCAAACTCGACGCATTACGTGCCGTAGGGGCTGAGTTGATTTTGGTCGATCCGTCCTTGCCCCCGGAGCACCCCGATAGCTATAACAGAAAAGTTTATACGATATTAAAACAATATCCGGAATATTTTTTCCCCGACCAGCATAATAATCTCGATAATAATGAAGCGCATTATTTGACTACCGGTCCGGAAATTTGGCAACAAATGTCCGGTAAAATAGATTATGTTGTGGCCGGTATCGGGACCGGAGGCACACTAACGGGAGCGGCCAAATATTTAAAAGAACAAGATACAGGAATTAAAGTGATTGCCGTTGACCCTGTTGGGTCCGTTTTTTACGACTATTTTAAAACCGGAAAATTGGTAAAACCTTCAGGTTATTTAATAGAAGGGCTCGGAGATGAAGAGTTGATTAAATGTGTCGAATTTGCATATATTGATGACATAATCCAAGTTACTAACGAACAAGCGATAAAATATGCACGCCTTTTAGCTAAGCAAGAAGCCATCTTGGCCGGAGGGTCAAGCGGAGCTGCTTTGTATGGGGTTGTCAGTTTATTAGAATCTTTGCCCCTACACAAACCATACCGTATCGTAACCGTTTTTTCCGATTCGGGAAACCGTTACCTCAGTACTATTTATAATGATGACTGGTTAGTGGAAAAAGGTATTGACTTGCAAAATGTTTGATAAAAATTGATAAAAATTATTTTTTTAAATAAAATTTTAAATACTTTTGTAAGCCTGATTTTCATACATAACGTTAACTAAATAATTCAATTATGACAAATATTATTATACTTCTTTTTGTTTTAGGTTACATCGCTATTGCAACTGAACATAAATTAAAATTGGATAAAACGGTTCCTGCTTTATTAACGGCCGTAATTTTGTGGGCTTTATTGGCAATCGGGTTTCACGAAGGTTGGTTTTCAATTATAGACCCGGAAGGTCATGTTTATAATTTTTTGCAAGGTGGTGAAGCCGCAGAAGATGGTTTCCACAATACATTAATGCATCATCTGGGAAAAACAGCTGAAATTCTGGTATTTTTAACCGGTGCTATGACGATTGTTGAAATAATCGATTTGCACAGGGGCTTTGAAGTATTAAAGGGTTATGTAAAAACCAACAGCAAACGTAAACTTCTGTGGATAATCGGTTTGTTGGCTTTTTTCTTATCAGCCGTTATCGATAATTTAACAGCAACCATCGTATTAATTACATTATTGAGAAAACTCGTCAAAGAGCGCAATACCCGTCTTTGGTTTGCCGGTTTAATTGTGATTGCAGCCAATGCCGGAGGGGCATGGTCCCCCATAGGTGACGTTACCACGACCATGCTCTGGATTGCTAAAAAAGTTTCGGCGGCGGGATTGATGGAACATGTTTTTATACCTTCCATTTTAAACTTTGCCATTCCTTTCGGAATAGCTTCGTTTTTACCTGTGTTTAACGGCAGTGTTCGAGGAGAGAAAGAGGATGAAAATTTGGAAGAGGTTGAAAAACTACTCAGTAGTAAAACCATGCTATATTTAGGTCTCGGGATGATTTTATTTGTACCGGTTTTTAAAACCGTTACCCATCTGCCGCCTTATCTCGGAATGATGTTATCATTGGGTATCGTATGGTTGGTTTCCGAATACATTCACCCTGAAGAAGATTTTACCGAAGAACGTAAGCATTTATATTCAGCTCACACGGCACTCTCCCGTATAGAGATGTCAAGTATCTTGTTTTTCTTGGGTATTTTATTGGCAGTAGGTGCATTAGAATCATTGGTGTATGGTTCTATAAACGGTGTAGAAATGGGCTCGTTGCGCTATTTAGCGGAAGTTTTACAGCATACTTTACCAAACACGGAAATTGTTGTCGTGTTACTCGGTATCCTCTCTGCTATTGTCGATAATGTACCATTGGTAGCGGCTTCTATGGGTATGTTTGCTTATCCTTTGGATCACATCATCTGGCATATGATTGCTTATTCGGCCGGAACCGGAGGTAGTATCTTAATTATCGGTTCAGCTGCCGGTGTCGCCGCCATGGGAATGGAAAAAATTGACTTTTTCTGGTATATGAAAAAAATTAGCTGGTTGGCATTTCTCGGTTTCATGGCCGGATTTGTCATCTTTTGGTTGGAAAAACTATTTGCTTATTGATAAACATCATTATATTGTACGTAAAATTTATTAAATTCGCAAAAAAGTAAAAATTATAAAATGGCGAGATATGAACTTAAATTGCCCAAAATGGGTGAAGGTGTTATAGAAGCAACCATAACGGCTTGGGTTAAAGATATTGGTGATACTATTGAAGAGGACGAAACCGTGTTGGAAGTAGCTACTGATAAAGTTGATTCGGAAGTGCCCAGCGAAGTATCCGGTATTTTGGTCAAAAAACTTTATGAAGTCAATGACGTGGTAAAAATCGGAGAAGTTGTTGCAATTATTGAAACAGATCAAGAAATAGAAGAAGATAATGAAATTGCCGTTATTGAAAATCCCGAATTAGCAGAGATTGTAAATGAAGAGGAGACAGAGAAAGAAGATAATTCCACTACTGAAATTGTCTCCACGGAAATGCGATTTTATACACCGCTTGTTAAAAATATAGCCAAAGTAGAAGGTATATCACAACAGGAACTCGATAAAATAAAAGGTACCGGCAAAAACGGAAGGGTTACCAAAGACGATATTCTAAAATATGTGGCAGATAAAAAAGCCGGAAAAATTACTTATACTGTTGAAAAACAGGAATATAAGCAGGAAGAACCTCAAACCAAATCAGAAATTGTTCAATCCTTTCAACAGGAATTCTCTACACCTGAACCCTCAAAAATTGCCCAACCTAAAGGCATTATATTAGATAACGGCGATGAGGTCATCGAAATGGACAGGATGCGTAAATTGATTGCCGAACATATGGTCAATTCCAAACGCATATCACCGCATGTTCAGTCTTTTGTTGAAGCTGATGTAACCAAAATCGTCAAATGGCGAAACCGTATCAAAGATGAATTTTTGAAAAAAGAAGGTGAAAAAATCACTTTTACACCAATATTTATTTATTTCATTATCAAGGCAATAAAAGATTATCCGATGATAAATGTCCAAGTGGACGGTACTAAAATCATCAAAAAGAAACACATCAATATCGGTATGGCCGTGGCTTTACCCGATGGAAATTTAATCGTCCCGGTGATTAAAGATGCCGACCGTTTGAGTTTGACAGGCTTAACTAAAGCGGTTAACGATTTGGCTAAACGTGCCCGGGAAAACAAATTAAAACCCGACGAAATAACCGGTGGTACTTATACGGTTACCAATATCGGTTCGTTTGGCAATATTGCCGGAACAGCTATTATCAACCAACCGCAAGTAGCCATTATGGCTTTGGGAGCTATCCGTAAAATGCCGGCGGTTATTGAAACACCGGAAGGTGATTTGATAGGCATCAGACATAAAATGATTTTATCTCATTCGTATGATCATCGAGTTGTTGACGGCATGCTAGGCGGTTTGTTTGCCAAACGTGTAGCCGAATATCTTGAAAATTTTAACGGAGACAGTTTGTTATAAAAAATTGTATCATCCTGTTTCCAATGATTTTTCCTTGCAACCAATTTCAAGACAAGTCGGTTAACTATCAATTGTTAACTGTCAATTATCCAATTTCTTATTTCAAAATCTCATGATCCAATTTTACCGGAGACGTGCCTTTAAACGGAATGGTTCCCGTTAAAGCATCAATCACGGCTTTTTGGGTAAATATATCCAAGCTGTATGCATTGATTTTGATATAGGCGTTTTCAAAATAAAAACCGGGATAATAAGGATTACTGTATGAAATTGCAATAATTTTTTTCGGATTAACCATATTCATTGTCCAGACAGCCGCAGCTTCATCACCTTTTAACATTGCCGCACCTAACGGATCAAAATATTTGTTTTCCATAGCAACGATGATTTTATCGAATTTATCAAAATAATCCAATTGTCTGTCCCAATCGAAAAAACGTGGATTGTGCAAAATCGTATCTACCGTAAAACCTTTATATTCAAGAAGCTGCTTTGTATAAAGTAATTCTTTCGACTTGTCATTAAAACTGATATTAACAATAAGCAAATGTTTATCTTTTACCGGAGTTAACGGGATATGTTTACCGCCTGATAACAAAGTTACGGCATTTTGAGCGACAAGTGTCGCCGTTTTATTTATTTCCTGCCGGTCTTTAACCGTTAAGTGATATAAAAAATCTTTATTCTTTTTTAATAATCCGTGTTTTTCGCGCAATCGCCAGATTCTTTTTACGGCATCATTCAATCGTTGCACCGGTATTTCTCCTCTCTTAATACGGGATTCTATGGTATCCATATAAGCCAAATCAGGCCATAAAACAACATCAACCCCGGCTTTAAAAGCCGCTACGGCAGTCTCCAACTCATTAGGATAGTATCCTGCAACACCACCCATATTCAAAGCATCGGAGATAACAACACCTTTAAACTGCATTTTTTGTTTGAGCAAGCCGGTCAACAATTCTTTTGATAAGGTGGCAGGTGGTATAACGCCGTTCAGTTTTTCTCTTTGATAAGCCGGAAAACGGATATGACCGGCCATAATACAATCAACATCATTGTTAATCAAGGTTTTATAAATTTTTCCAAAACTTTTGTCCCATTCTTTAACGGATAAATTATTGGCTGAGGTTACAAAATGTTGATTGCGCATAGTTGCACCGTCGCCGGGAAAATGTTTAATGGTAGCAATTGTATTTTGTGAGTTGATGCCTTCTACTTGCGCATTTAACAAAGGTATGGCCCTATCCGGATTATCGGAAACAGCTCTTTCGATAACCAAATCTTGTAACGGATGCATATTCAAATCCGCCAAAGGATGTAATAACCAATTAACCCCTAGAACAGAGGCCTCTTTGGCAATACTTTTTCCGAAATCAAAAGCTAATTGAGGACTATTGGCCGCTCCCAGAGACATTTCAGTAGGCATATGGGTAAAGCCTCTGTAAACACTCCCGACACCACGCTCAAAATCTTCGGTTACAAACACAGGATAACGGGAAGCACGTTCATAATCCGAAACGACACTTTTGATTGCCGGTACGACTGCACTATCGGGTATTTTTCCTATAAATTCCCAAAACGGCACAAAAATACCACCTACCGGATACACTTTCATCATACTGTCAATGGAACCGAATCTTTTGATATGTTCGGAATGATAAGCACGAATAATCATCGTCTGTCCTATTTTCTCCCGCAAACTTAACGATTGCCAAGAACTATCATGCGCTACAAATAAACCGGTAGTGGAAGGCTTATCAGGTTTTATTCTTTTGTCTTTCCGGCAAGATAAAAATAAGCTTGATAACAAGATTATTGTAGCAAGTATATTGTGGAAATATTTCATGATATAACCGAATCAATTTTATAATTGTTATTTCGAACGTAGTGAGAAATCTCAATTCTTAATTCTCAATTAATATAAATTTCTCCCCGACGAAAGTCGGGACAGGCTGTCACTCCTTCGTCGTACTGTCAAAATGACAAACGTCATTTTATGTCGCCCTGTCGGAATGACAACTGCTGTCATTTCGATCCCAACAGAAGTAGGGAGAGAAATCCGGTCACTGAGCTTGTCGAAGTGCGGTCACTGAGCCTGTCGAAGTGTCAATTCTTAATTCTTTATTCTCCCATAATCAACAAAACTTCATGCTCTTTACCGTCATTAAAGATTGGCGCAATATTGCTTTCGATTTTGTTGCCATCTACAAACATTTCTTTAACACCTTTTGAAACATAATCAGGATTTTTAACGGTGATTTTATAGATGGCATTTCTAAATTTTCGCACTCCGGTATAACCAACCCAATCTTTTGGAATAGCCGGATCTATCAACAAACCTTTATGCGTTGGACGAACTCCCAAAATATACTTGGTAGCGGCTTGATAGGTCCACGACGAAGTGCCTGACAACCAAGAATTACGGGCTAAACCGAATTGCGGATGTTCATCTCCCAAAATATTTTGGGCATAACAATAAGGTTCACATTCGTAAATATCAAGTATGTCGTTTTTAGAAGCCGGATTAATTTGATTGTAATACTGGAAAGCCCTGTCACCATTACCCATTATGGTTTCTGCTATCATCACCCAAGGATTGGAATGCAAGAAAATACCACCGTTTTCTTTGGCGCCCGGAGGATAAGTCGTTACACCTCCAATCTCAGGATGATATTTTTTGTATCCGGGATAACTTAATTTGATGCCGAATTTGGTATTTAGTTTTTTATTGACGGATTCCAAGGCTTTTTTTGCCCGTTCTTCCGTTGCAAATCCGGAAATGACAGACCAAGATTGGGCATTGGTATAAATCTGTCCTTCGGTATTAATATGAGAGCCTAATGGGGTGCCGTCTTCTTCAAAATAACGCATATACCACTGGCCATCCCAAGCAGTTTTATTGACGGTTTCTTTCATTTTTTCATAGTCATCACGATACTGTTTTACGAGTTGTTTATCACCCAAATGTTTCATCAAATCTATCATTTCCAGTAAGGCCGTCCCGTAAAGATAAGCTATAAACACACTTTCTGCATTACCATGCAAATTGACAGTATCATTCCAGTCGGCAAAACCCAGTAATGGCAATCCGTGTTTTCCGGTATTGTTTTTTGTAAATTCCAATGCTTTTTTCAGATGTTCCAAAACAGTGCCTTTCAAGCGTCTTTCAACGGGTAATTCTTTGTCGTAATAGGTAATCTCCTCTTCCAAAAATTTATAATCTCCGGTTTCTTTCAAATAATCCGATACCGTCAATATAATCCACAAATGATCATCACCGTAATATGTCCCTTCACCTTCTTCCCGAGAATCGCCTTCATTGGCTTCCATAGTAGAAGGAAAAAATTGATGCATGGCAGACCCATCCGGATTTTGAACAGATAACAATTTTTTTATCAACTTTTTTCCTTCATAAGGCATATTCGGTAAAATACCCATAATATCCTGCGAACTGTCTCTAAAACCTAAACCGCGTGCACCTAACCCGAGTTGATACAACGACAAATATCTGGACCAGTTAAAAGTCGTATGACATTGACGCGGATTGTGAATATTGATCATAGAATTAAAAGATTTATCAGGCGTATTAAATTGCGCATTGGACAGATAAGCATCCCAAAATGCTTTTAAATCTTCAAAAGCACGGTCAACAGCTTTTTCATCTTTATATTTTTGAATTTTTTCTTTGATTTTTGCGGGTTCTTCTTGTCCCAATTGCGTAATAATCCGTTTGCTCTCCCCTTTTTGCAAAGTACCTAATTTGTGTAACAATGCCGCAATATTATCGCCACGTCTCGCTTCGTAATTTGACAGCCTGTCTCTTTGCAATTCCAAAGGATTTTGCCATGATCCGTATTCATTATCACCTAAAAATATTTTTCGGTCGGTTTGAAACGAATCCACAGGATAATTGGACGTAAAATAATTTTGAGCATAGTCTTTTTTCATGTATGCATACTGCTGTAAAATAACCGAATTATCCGGTTGTCTGTATGCATCAACTATCATGGTTTGCGGTACCCAATCGGCATTGGTATATTGTTTTAACGCATCAAAATGTGTAAATTCAACGACCGGAATCACATCTATTTCCAAAGGTTTATCTCCCATATTGGTTATTTTGATATCCCGTATCATCACATCTTCATTGCGGGGTACGAAAATCCGTACTTCCGTGCGGATATTGTAAAATTCGGATATAATCGTTTGATAAGACAAACCGACATGTGTTTCGTAATGCGTGTATTCGTCCAGAACCGGTGTGTAAAAAGCGGAAAAAACTTTATATGTCCCATCAAGTGTTTTAAAGCGTATATACAAAGTTTCACCTTTAAAATCGGAAGCGGGCAATTGCGGAATATACTTTACGATTCTGTTTAATGCCGGATCGCCTTTGGTAATCAACGAACCACCGGTTTGGTCTACAAAACCACCGAAATTTATAGTTCCAATATAATTAATCCATTTGACCGGAGTCTTAGGATTGGTGATGATATATTCTCGTTTTTCATCGTCAAAATAGCCGTATTTGTTCATCTGCTTATTTGGTTATTTGATTATTTGATGATGTTGGTTATTTGATTTCAGATTTGCGATTTCAGATTTTTCAGACGTTGCGTGCAACGTCTCTACAAACTTTCAACATTCAACTTTTAACTTTCAACTAATCTAGACTTCCCCTCTGCGTTTTTCCAATTCCATTCTTATTTCTTTGGCTTTTTGGGCGGTTATCGGATAAAATTTCAATAAAAACATGGCAATTCCCAATGCTAAAACCGGTAAAACCAAAAATCCGCTTCTCATATTGGTATAGACACCTTCGGGTTGATTATTACCGTATTCGGCTTTGAATCCGGTCATTTCCAATAAAGGACCGGAAATCAAAAATCCGACCATAAAGCTCAATTTTAAGACCCAGGAATAGATAGCTGCAAAGCTACCTTCCCGTCGTTCACCGGTATGCAATTCGTCATGGTCCACTACATCTCCTTGCATAGACGGCAGCATCAACCACAATCCGGCATAACCGGCTCCGATAAATACGGTATTGATTAACATCCAATACGGATGCTTCGGATTAAACGTCCACCAAGTTGTGGCATAAGAAAACAAAGCCAAACCGATGGCAATCATCAAAACATTTTTCTTACCGATGCGTTCGGATAACCATCTGAAAAAAGGAATAAACAACAAGCTGAAAATTGTGTAAATTATTGTGCCGTATCCTGCAAATTTAGCTCCCTCTTGCCAATCGCCACCCAAAACATAGTAAGTTCCGACATACCTGCCATAACCGTCATATACAGCTTGCCCCATCAAGAAAAAGACCGTCAGCAGACTTAAAATCATAAAAGGTTTGTTGCTAAACGACTCTTTTAAGCCTGTAAAAAGATTTATTTTTCCTTGATTTTGAACGACTTCCGATTCGTAATAGCGTTCTTTTACAAAAAGAGCCGGCAAAATACCGAAAATGATAATTACAACTCCTATTATAATGCTGATATATCTCATGCCATTTAACGGACTGGGCACTTCTTGTCCGTCTTTGAGTATAAAAAATATAGGTAGCATGGATAACCACCAAATCCAACCGTTGACAAAACCGGTCACCGTTTGGAAATAACTTCTGAATTCTGTGACTCTTGTTCTTTCGTTATAATCCGGTGTCATTTCCATCAACAAACTTTGATAAGGTACCGCCCATATTGTGAAAAAAGTATAAAAAATAATTCCAAAACCAATGACCCAAAACATTATCTGTACCTGTGATAAATCGGTAGGAAACCACCAAATAAGCGGATAAGTTAGTCCGGCCATGACAGCGCCAATAAAAATATAAGGTCGTCTCCTACCCCATTTTGTACGGGTATTATCCGAAATCCAACCCATTATAGGATCAAGCATACCATCCCAAAGCCGGAGTGTCATCAAAATTATAGCCACATAAGTGGGCGGTAGCTTTAACTCCATATTAAAGACTTGGTAAGCAATACTTACCAAGACCCAAATCCCTAAAATATCGACAGGACCACCGGCAGCATAAGCCAATTTTTTCCAAAAAGGAACTTTATCTTTTTCTTTAATCAGTTTACCATTTTGCGAATTGTCTTCAAGAGTATCATTTGCCTTATCATTATCATTAAAAAGAACGTTTTTTTTATTGAGATTATCATCCATAGAATGTTATTTTTAACCGAGTATAACTTTTACATCATACACTTTGTTTTTATCGTTGACTATTATTTTGTTGCCGGTAATTTTATGACCGTTTATCCTAATTTCTTTCACGCCTTTTGAAACATGTCCGGGATTTTTGACTTCAATATTGAAAATATTGTCCCTAAATATACGTTTTATTTTAAAACCGTCCCAATCTTCGGGAATAACCGGGTCAATGATTAATCCGTCAAATGCGGGTCGAATACCTAAAATATATTGTGTTATGGCGACATAATTCCACGCTGCCGTTCCGGTCAACCACGAATTTTTAGCTTCACCTGGTTTAAAAGCTTCTTTTCCGGCAATCATCTGGGCATATACATAAGGTTCCGTTCTGTGTAATTCTTGTATATCTTGTAAAAATGCCGGAGCTATTTTTGTATAATATTCGTAAGCTCTATTGCCATTTCCTTGCTTGGTTTCGGCAATCATAACCCAAGGATTGTTATGGCAAAAAACACCGCCGTTTTCTTTGTATCCGGGTGGATAACTCGTTATTTCGCCCAATTCTTTACGATAGGTCGTATAAGCCGGATAATTTAATACGATACCGTAAGGCGTATCCAGATATTTTTTTACACTCTCCAAGGCTCTTTGAGGTAAACCAATTTCTTGACCGGTTTTGGACATGGCACACCATGCATTGGACTCAACAAAAATTTTTCCTTCATCATTCTCTTTACTACCTATTTTATTACCGTAATAATCAAAAGCTCTTAAAAACCACTCACCGTCCCAAGCATGTTTTACAATATTTTCTTTCATTTGGTCGACCGCATTCCTGGCTCTGTCAGCTTCATTTTTTCGGCCGGTAATTTGGCATAATCCGGCATATTCTTCACCCAAAAATGCAAACAAACCGGCAATCATAACGGATTCCGCTTTACTACCTTCGGTTTTATTTTCGGTTGTTTGAAAAGATTCATCAGGGTCTTCGGAAAAACAATTCAGATTGAGACAATCGTTCCAATCCGCCCGTCCGATTAAAGGTAATCCGTTCGGTCCTAAATTGTTAAGCGTAAAATCAAAAGAACGTCGTAAATGTTCAAACATCGAACCGGCAAGTAATTCGTTGTTATCAAAAGGTACTTTTTCATCCAAAATACTAAAATCACCGGTTTCTTTGATATATGCCGTAACACCGAGAATTAACCAAAGCGGGTCATCGTTAAATCCACTGCCGATATCGTTATTACCGCGTTTGTTCAAAGGTTGGTATTGATGATAACAACTTCCGTCAGGTAATTGCGTTGCTGCCAAATCCAATAAACGCTGACGGGCAAGTCCGGGCACTTGATGGACAAACCCGATTAAATCCTGATTGGAATCACGAAAACCCATTCCGCGTCCAATTCCACTTTCAAAATAAGAAGCAGAACGCGAAAAATTAAAGGTGACCATACACTGGTATTGATTCCAGATATTGACTTGCCGGTCAAGCCGCTCATCGTGAGAGAATAATTGAAATTTTTCTAAATTTTTTGTCCAATATGCTTTGAGGTTTGTCAATGCTTCATCTACTTTTGTAACCGAATCATAACGTTTGATCAAAGCTTTTGCTTTGGTTTTATTGATGACATTTTTACCTTCCCATTTATTGTCCGGGGCATTTTCAACATAACCCAAAACAAAGATAAAATCTTTACTTTCTCCCGGTTGCAAAGTGATTTCTAAATAATGTGAAGCGATGGGAGACCAACCGTGCGCTATTGAATTTGTAGGGTTTCCCTGTAAAACATTCTTCGGAGCGGCAAGAGAATTATAAAGACCGGCAAAACTTTCCCTGTCCGTGTCAAAACCCGCAATAGGTGTATTTACCGAATAGAAAGCATAGTGATTCCGGCGTTCCCTGTATTCGGTTTTATGATATATGACGCTCCCATCCACTTCCACTTCTCCGGTATTTAAATTCCGTTGAAAATTTTCCATATCCGTTGCAGCATTCCACAATGCCCATTCCAAATAAGAAAACAATTTGATTTGTTTTGTTTGATGACCGGTATTCGTTAAAGTCAATTTATGAATTTCTGCCCAATCATCAAGTGGTACAAAGAAAAGAGTATCTGCTTTAATGCCGTTTTTTTCACCGGTTATTTTGGTATAACTCAATCCGTGTCTTGCTTCATAAAAATCCAATACCGTTTTAACCGGTTTCCAACCCGGATTCCAAACGGTATCACCGTCTTTGATATAAAAATACCGCCCCGGTTCATCCATAGGTACATTATTATACCTGAAACGGGTTAAGCGCCTGAATTTGGCGTCTTTATAAAATGTATAACCGCCTGCTGTGTTTGAAATCAAAGAAAAGAAATCTTTGTTTCCTAAATAATTTATCCAAGGAAAAGGCGTTGCCGGTTTTGTAATGACATATTCTCTGTTTGCATCATCAAAATATCCGTAAGAGTTCCTTTGCATAAGAATCAGCCTGAATTTTAATTTAAAAATTAAAGATAATTCAAAAAACTGATATGCCAGCAATAGACGTGCTGATTACTTTACAAAGAAAACTTGTATTTTTTTGAATTCTTATTTTTTTTGTCAAAATTTTAAAAATTTCATAAAAAATTAAATGGCAAAAGATTTGTAATCAATACAACACAAAATCTAAAATATATTAAATCAATCATCTTTTTAACGTAAAATGTCCCGTATATATTTTGCCATCTTGTGTTTTAAGTTTGAACCAATAATCATCAGAAAATGCCGGAATCCCCTTTAATTTACCATCCCAAAATTCAATATTTGCTTTAAGTGTTTTCATTAATCTACCATACCTGTCGTATATGTAAATATTCTCTTTTCCGGTTAATAATTTTTTGTGTGTTATACCCCAAGTGTCATTAAAACCATCCCCGTTAGGCGTAAAAAACTTTGGTATTATCAATTGATACACAATATTGACATAAAAACTTGTTTCTGTATAACAATTTCCATTGTCTGCATAAATATATATCATCTGAGATTCATCAATTATATCACCCGGAAATAATTGTGTTCCCTGCCCCATCGTTTCGGTAAAATAATCACCATTCGTTAACACCGGCAATGTATATTCATTAATTGCCATAACATCATCCATATTTTCAACTGACGGTATTTGATCAATTGTTATCGTAAAACTCGTTTCATTATCACAAGTGCCGTTAGTGGCGTAAATGTAAATCGTTTGCGTCGTCGTAATCACATCACCGGGATTTAATTGCGAACCGGTGCCGCCCGAACCCGTGTAATAAGTCCCGTTGGTCAATGCCGGCAACGTATAAGAAACGCAAGCCGTAACATCCGGTAACGTATCGACCGCCGGTGTCGTGTCTATCGTTACGTTAAAACTCGTTTCGTTGTCACAAGTGCCGTTAGTCGCATAAATGTAAATCGTTTGTGTGCTTGTAATCACATCGCCGGGATTTAATTGCGAACCCGTGCCGCCGGAGCCCGTGTAATAAGTGCCGTTGGTCAAGGACGGTAACATATAAGAACCGCAAGCGGTGACATCCGGTAAGGTATCAACCGCCGGTGCCGTGTCTATCGTTACGTTAAAACTCGTTTCGTTGTCGCAAGTGTCGTTAGTCGCATAAATGTATATAGTTTGTGTAGTCGTAATCGCATCGCCGGGATTTAATTGCGAACCCGTGCCGCCGGAGCCCATGTAATAAGTGCCGTTGGTCAAGGACGGTAACGTATAAGAACCGCAAGCGGTAACATCCGGCAACGTATCAACCGCCGGTGCCGTGTCTATCGTTACGTTAAAACTCGTTTCGTTGTCGCAAGTGCCGTTAGTCGCATAAATGTAAATCGTTTGTGTGCTCGTAATCGCATCTCCGGGATTTAATTGCAAACCCGTGCCGCCGGATCCCGTGTAATAGGTGCCGTTGGTCAAGGACGGTAAGGTATAAGAACCGCAAGCCGTAACATCCGGCAAGGTATCGACCGCCGGTTGGTCCAAACCACCGTCAGTTATCGTCCAGCCATCGTTATTGATTAAGTTATTCCTGGCGGTTTCACCGGCACAATATTTACTGTTTCCACCTGAAAAAGTGACATTGTTATTGTGTGGATTCGCTTGCCAACCGATTAACAAGGCATCGTAATTGGCGGTTGAAAGTGTTACCCCTTCAAACATACTTGTTGCGTCCGTTAAACTTTGAATATCCCAATTACCGATATTTTGATCAAATGATGTGGCAAATCCGAACATGTAACTCATATTAGTAACTGATGATACATTCCACATATCTAACGGTTGATTAAATGCCGTAGCGGCGTAAAACATAAATTGCATATCCGTAACAGATGAAAGATTCCAAGAATTTAATGGTTGATTAAATACCGGAGCTGCATAAAACATAAATTGCATATCTGAAACTGATGAGACATCCCAAGAATTTAATGGTTGATTAAATGTTGTAGCTCCCCGAAACATCCCATGCATATCCGTAACAGAAGTAACATTCCAAGAATTTAAAGGTTGGTTGAATGATGAAGCTTGTCTAAACATTTCAGACATATCGGTAACCGACGAAACATCCCACGAATTTAACGGTTGATTAAATGCAGCTGCACCAAGAAACATACCGTGCATATCTGAAACAGAAGATACATTCCATAAATTTAATGGTTGGTTAAATGAACTTGCATCTGCAAACATATAATACATAGATGTAACTGATGAAACATCCCACGAATTTAACGGTTGATTAAAATTTGAAGCAAGACTAAACATATTATTCATATTTGTTACAGATGAAACATTCCAAGAGTTTAACGGTTGATTAAAAACACCTGCACCTGCAAACATACCGGACATATTTGTTACGGAAGAAACATCCCACAAATTTAACGGTTGATTAAAGGAGAATGCATCTGCAAACATATTATCCATTAAAGTGACGGATGAGACATCCCATGAATTTAACGGCTGATTAAATGACGAAGCACCAAAAAACATATAGGACATAATTTGAACTGAGGATACATCCCAAGAACTGATATCCTGATTAAATGAAGTTGCATCTGCAAACATAGATTTCATATTATAAACGGATGAAACATTCCAAGAGCTGATATCTTGATTAAACAATGTAGCTTCTTGAAATAAATTACTCATATCCAACACATTTGAAACATTCCAGAAACTGATGTCTTGGTTGATTGATGTACCGAAAAACATATAAGACATATTAGTAACATTTGATAAATCCGGTGCATCAGCTGCCGGTACGGTTAAATTCGTACAACCTTTAAACGCTGACCCCATTGAAGACCAAGCAATTGAGCCCCATTGATTCACCGATAATATTTTTTCTCTGTCACCTGAATAATTAAAATAAATTCTCGGAAACTGTCCACGAATACGAATGGTATAAGTTCCCGGCGTACCGAAATCATGAGTTATATCGCCGATTATCCCGAATTCGTCAAATGTACCGTCGTTATTCCAATCCACATCATAGTTGTAAGTGGCACTAGGATATGTCGGGATGGTAATTGATGTACTGTTTGAAGTTCCCGGATTGTCTGTTTTCCAAGTGGTTATAAAAGGTTGTTGAGCGTTAATAAATTGGATAACATTTATTAAAAATACAGGTATAAGAATTTTTTTTAAATTTTTTATTAAAAAAATTTTCATCTTTTTTTT
>JALWFE010000093.1 GCA_027039975.1 Flavobacteriales bacterium | reverse complement strand
ATCCATTATTTCAAAAAATAATGCCGTAAAAAACTCAACGGTTCCCAACGAACCGCCCGGATGCCCGGATTGTACATCGTGTACCATTCGTACAATATCTCTCCTGATTTGTGGCGGATATTTTTCTATATTTGTGTCATTCATAATTATTATGATTTTGTCTTACAAAAGTAAGCTAAATTTTTTCATTTTTAAAAATGAAGTTTCATTAAATAACGTTTTTTTACAATTGAAATTATTAAATTGAAAAAAGAAATTTTATTACATTAGTTGAATAAACGACAATATGTTGTATCTTTGCCATAAAAATAGTTAAAAAGTTTTTTAATATGAAAAAACTCATTATTCCGGTTTTGTTGATATTATTAATTTTTTCTTGTAAAAAAGAAGATGAAAAAGATCCGGCATACTACGGACAATGGTCTTTAGTTCATTTTTCGAAACAATCGCATACGGAAGACTATAGTCAAGGAGACATTATTTGGGAATTTAACGAATATGACGAGTTAATTGTCACTGTAAATACCGATTTGAGCAATTCACAATTACCCATTACAACTGACGGTATTTATGAGTTTGTAGGTGCACCTGATGTTGTTAGTTTTCAAAACACACAATATGCCGCCGAAGTACAAAACGACACTTTAATCTTAAGTCGTAATGCCGCAGCCGGTGGACCGGTCATAAAACTTGTCAAAACGTCTGTTGAATAACAGTATTTTTTCATTTTTCAGACTTCCAAATGTCAAACAATAAACTACAAAAAGAAGAGCTTGAAAAAGCTCTTAACGAACCTGTTTTATTTGTTTATGAGACAGTCGTACGTCAAAAATTTAATTGGCAATTTTTTCTGTTCTATTTATTAGTCTTTTTCGTTCTATCCCGACGGGTAATGGATATAGACTTACACGGCAAGCCTGCGGTTGAAGAAATGACCGGCTTGTCCAAAGGCTATTTTTACATAATTTTTTTGGTGATTATCATTATTCTCTTGCTCTACTTTGAGAAAAAAACCGGGACTTTTGACAAAATGGAATACGTTGTTGCGGGCACTCCCACGCGCCTCATTTTTTTTGTAAAAGACAATTTAAAAACCTACAATTGGAACGAATTTGATGACATTGAATTTATAACAAACGACAAGATGTCGCAGATTAAACTTTATTTTAAAAACAACGATGTCAATAATCAAGAACGCTACCTTTTTTTACCTCCACCTGATAATCCCAATGAAATCTACCAAATCATCAAAAACGATATTTTAATGTAATGCTATACCATTACATCTTTTCTCTCTGCAAAGGTAAAGTCGAGCAACGTAACAAGCCTTCTTGCTTGGCAATCTCACGATAAGGCACTTCCTCAACGATAAACCCCTCTTGGCGTAGCCAATCATTGAGTCGTTTGTTGTGTTTTTCCGATACAACTACTTCCGGCGAAATAGAAAATACATTGGCAAACATATCATACATTTCGTCTTTATTGATATGAAAGAGATTTTCTTTACCAAACAAATCTTCTAAAAACCGGTATTGTTTTTCATCTAAAAAGCCCTCTTTGTGAATGATTGCCTTCCCTTTGCCGACAGGTTGAAAAACACAATCAAGGTGCAATGCATTTACACGCGGATCAGTATTGGATTTTCTCAAATCAAAAGGGATGACTTTTTTGTTTGGAAAAAGATTTTGCAAAAATTCAACAGCCGCAGCATTGGTACGTGCCGTGATATAGTCGGGGTAATCGGGACGGCGGTAAGTGCCTACAAAAATATAATCACCCCACGGCATCACATCGCCACCTTCTACATGAACTTCTTCGGGCGGTTGAACAATTTTGTCTTGGTCAAAGTGTGATAATATGCTTTCAATTGCCTGAATTTCTTCTTCCCTGTCCGGTAAAATATTAGATTTGATAAAAGTGTCTTCAATCACAAAACCTATATCACGGGTAAAAATTTGATTGACATTCTCCAGCAAATCGGGGCGGTAAACTTTGACACCGTGTTTTTTTAAAGCTTGTTCAAATGCCGCCATTTCCTTAACCATATCAGCTTCTTTGGGATAGGTACCGGCAAGTACATGCTCGCGTGATTTTGGGTCGTAACATTGTTCAGGCGTTGGTGCAGGTCCCAAGGAATCAGCCCTACCGAGAATAACACTTTTTAAAGGTGAGATTTCATCGTTTATATAAAAATGTTCAGCCATGTCTTATTTTTTGCTCGGATAAAAATAGTGTTTTTTTCTCAAAAAGCAGGCATCGTATTAATAAAATCTGGCAAAAATTATTTCTATGGAAATTATTATAATGTCACCCCTTTGGGGTTTAATTGCATTTTTCTATCTAATATTTTTCTATAATAATATCACCCCTTTGGGGTTCAATGGAATATGATCATTGTTTCATCTGAGTGATATTAATATTGCTTCATTTGATAATAATATCACCCCTTCCGGGGTTCAGCAGATAATTCCTATTGATGTGTTAAATCTAAAAATTTTACCACTTAAAAAATATGCCGGCTTCAATTTCCAATCCGGAATAATTATGTTTGGGAGATTGTATGGTTTCGTTATTGCTATTATCATAAGTAGTCCATACTTGAATCTTTCGCTGATAATCAATGCTTTTTTTGGAGTAGAAATAATTTGATTTGATCAAAAATCCCAGTGAGCTGTTATTAATTTTTAAGATTCGTAACCGCATCGATATTTTTGGCTGTATGTAGGGTTGAAAACCGG
>JALWFE010000092.1 GCA_027039975.1 Flavobacteriales bacterium | reverse complement strand
TATTTATAGGATTCTAATATTTTTAAATGGATAAAATGTCTGTCTTGATATTATAAAAATAAATTATTTAAAACCACATATTCTTAATATTCTTATTATCATATCATTAAGTTTTTAGAAACCTAGCAGATATTTTCCATAAATGATAAAAAATCTACTAAGTCTATAAATATTTGATAATAGTTAATTAATATAACCATTTATTCTTTTTTCCTAAAATTCCGTTTAGGTTTGGGAAGTTTTGAAACGGTATTGTTTTTATTGTTGATGTTTTTTAAATCTTCCAAGGAGTCATAAATCATTTCAAAATCAATTTGTTTTTTTTCGGGATTGGTACTTTTTACTTTGACGGTTACCATATCACCTAGCTGGTATTTTTTACCGGTGATTTCTCCTATCATAGCATATTCATCTTCGTCGTAATAGTAATAATCATCACGCATTTCGGTACGCCTGACCAAACCTTCCACTTTATTGGCTGTCAATTCTACATAAATACCCCATTCGGTTACGCCGGTAATCACGCCTTCAAACGGTACATCTTTGAAATCTTCAATATATTTGGTTTGCATATACTTGACAGAATCCCGCTCGGCACTTGTGGCTTGAATTTCCATATTGGTACTGTGAACACATTTTTTCTCGTATTCTTCTTGATCAGGCGACGGTTTTTTGTCCAAATATTTTTGCAACAAACGATGCACCATCACATCGGGATAGCGGCGGATAGGAGAGGTAAAATGTGTATAATAATCAAAAGCCAAACCGTAATGTCCACGGTTTTCAGTCGTGTAAATTGCTTTACTCATACTACGTATGGTTAAAGTTTCCAACATATTTTTTTCGGGTTTATCTTGTATGTCTTGCAAAAGCCGGTTAATGGACTTGATAATGGATTTACGAGATTTTAAATTCAATTCGTAACCGAATTTTTGAACAATTGTATTTAACTCCTGTAATTTTTCAGGTGCCGGATCGTCGTGGACACGATATACAAAAGTTTTGTTTTTGGGCGGTAATTTTTTAGTGACAAATTCCGCCACTTTTCTATTGGCCAACAACATAAACTCTTCTATCAATTTATGAGCATCTTTACTTTCTTTAAAATACACTTCCACCGGATTGCCTTTGTCATCTATTTTAAAACTTACTTCCGTGCGTTCAAAACTGATAGCACCTTTTTTAAAACGTTTTTCACGTAATTTTTTAGCTATCTTATCGAGCAACAAAATATCTTCTTTAAAATCACCATCCTTTCCTTCAATGATTTCTTGTGCTTGTTCATAAGTAAAACGTCTGTCGGAATGTATAACGGTACGACCATACCATTCTTTGTAAACTTTGCCGGTTTCGTCCATTTCAAATACGGCGGAAAAAGTCAATTTGTCTTCATTCGGCCGTAACGAACACAATTCGTTTGATAAAACTTCGGGTAACATCGGTACCACTCTATCGACCAAATACACGGAAGTAGCCCGTTTAAATGCTTCTTTATCCAAAATGGTTCCGGGTTTTACATAATGCGATACATCGGCAATGTGAACACCTATTTCGTATCGCCCGTTATCCAGTTTCCGTATAGATAAAGCATCATCAAAATCTTTGGCATCTTCCGGATCGATGGTAAAAGTCGTAACAGCACGCATATCCCGGCGTTTTTTGATTTCTTTTGCTGTGATTTGTTTAGGAAGATTATCGGCAAAAGTTTGTACTTCGGGGTCAAATTCATAAGGTAAATCGTATTCGTCCAAAATGGCGTGGATTTCCACTTCATGGTCCCCGGGTTGTCCTAAAACTTTAATAACCCTTCCTATCGGACTACCGACTTTTTCGGGCCAATCAAATATTTCCACCACCACTTTTTCGCCGTCTTCGGCACCCTTCAAATTTTCTTTGGTGACAAAAATTTCTTTATACATTTTAATATCATCCGGGTCTATAAAAGCATAAGTCTTAAATTTTCTGACAATACCCGTAAAATGCGTTTTAGCCCGTTCCAAAATTCGAAGAACTTCCCCTTCCGGATTTTTTCCGGGCTTTTGTTTGATTATTTCCACCTCGACCAAATCACCGTGTAATGCCTTATTCAACCTGTGATTCGGTATAAAAATATCTTTTTCCAATTCATCAACAATGGCAAATCCGCTACCGGTACCGGTTATATCTATAACACCTATAAAAATTGTTTTTTGAATAATTTGATATTTGCCACGCGAAGTTTGCCTTATTTTATTTTGTTTTTCAAGCGTTTGCAAATCTTTTTGAATTTGCTTGCGGAGTTTTTCCGAATCAAATTCCAACTTTGCCGCTATTTGTTTGTAATTAAAAGATTTATTGGGATAAGTTCCTAGTACTTGTAATATTTTTATCAATAAAGAATGTTTATGTTTTTCCATTGTAGGATATAAATTTTTGTTTAGATATGCAAAGATAATGTTTAGTTGAAAGTTAAAAGTTAAAAGTTAAAAGTTGAAAGTTTTTTTAATATGAACTCTCACGAGCCTTATATTTTTTATTCCCGTATCCGTATAATTGAAAATTTCTATTTTCATAAGATACTTTCGTTAAGCTCAAACATAAGATTGTTTTTAAAGTCCGAACTTGAAATTTACGTAAAATTTACGTAGGACAGTGGATAGAAGTAACTGATACATTTAAAAATAGGTTGTTTCTAATTTTTGGACAAACAAAATGTTTTTAAACAAACATTAGTATATAATTTTTTTTATTTTTTTTTAAAAAAGCATGTTTATGTA
>JALWFE010000091.1 GCA_027039975.1 Flavobacteriales bacterium | reverse complement strand
CAACTACCAGTGCTACAATTACCGGACTAAATCCGAATATAACCTATAATTTTACCGTAACCGCCGTTGATGGAAGCAATAATGAATCATCAGATAGCAACACTGCTACCGGTACAACCGGCATCGATGATGAAAAAATCGCGAGATTACGCATGTATCCGAACCCTGCCACCAACACCCTAAACATCGAAATAGACGGCGAACTGGATGATATTGAAATTTATAATTTGCAAGGACAATTAATCCGCGAATTTGACCCGCAAGGCGCCTCAAAATATCCCGCGAATATTTCGGGATTAGCCAAAGGCGTTTACATCGTTGATATTTACAACAAAAAAGGACAAAAATCTGTTGTGAAATTGGTTGTGGAATAACTTTTGTCATTTCGAAGGAGGTACGACTGAGAAATCTCAATATAAACGTAGATTTCTTCCCGCTCCCTACGGGCACGGGACAGGCTCTCACTCGTGCCTCGTTCGTTCGAAATGACAGGGATAAAAAGACCTGGCAGGTTGGTAAAACCTATTAGGTCTGTTATGTCCGGGATTTTTATTTACCCCACCATCGTAGAGACGCCCAAATTGGGCGTCTCTACACGGTACGTGTTAAAATTCATTACAAAAAATTCCCTTTACCATTCCAATAAACCCCGTAGGTGCGCCCTGTTAGTAGATGATAACAATAAAGAAATACCATTGAGCGCCGTTAGGTGCGCCCCGTTAGTAGATGATAAAAATAAAAACAACCATTGAGCGCCGTTAGGTGCGCCCTGTTAGTAGATGATAACAATAAAGAAATACCATTGAGCGCCGTTAGGTGCGCCCTGTTAGTAGCAAAACGTGTTTTTTCCGGGTCACCCCTACGGGGCGTATTATTAAACGTGATAATTTCCGCCGGAACGGAGCAATATGCCGCAGGTATCCGAAAAAAAAAATTTTTTATCGAATTATTACCTCAAAAATTTTATAAAAAGATTAAATAAGCGTTATTGTAGTTATCTAAACTTTATTTTTTTTTGATGTATAATTAACAATTATTAAAAATAACCTCCAACAAACTCAATAAAATAAACTTTTTACAGAAAAAACAACAAATAATTAAAAACTGCTAAAAAATTCATTAAAATAACTATTTTTGCAAATAAATTAAAAAAACGAACTGAAATGACTCAAAACATTATTTATGTAGTCTTGGCGATTGGAATTATTGCCTTATTATTTACGTATTGGCGTTCTTCTTGGGTAGCCAAGCAAGATGTCGGAACGGACAGAATGGCAAGTATTGCCGACCATATCCGTAAAGGAGCGATGGCTTTTTTGATGGCCGAATACAAAGTTTTATGGATTTTTGTAGCCGTAGTCTTTGCATTATTGGCTTTTTCCGCCGATGCCAAAGAATCTTCGTGGTTGGTCGGTGTTTCTTTTATTGCAGGTGCATTTAGTTCCGCTTTGGCGGGATTTATCGGTATGCGTGTGGCGACCAATGCCAATGTGAGAACCACCAATGCCGCCCGTACGAGTTTGGGTAAAGCCCTTGAAGTGGCTTTTACAGGTGGAAGTGTTATGGGTATGGCTGTTGTCGGATTAGGTGTTACCGGTTTGACACTCTTATTTTTGATATATTCCGGTATGGATTGGGATATTCTTAAAGTCATTACCGTTATTACCGGATATTCGTTCGGTGCTTCATCCATTGCTTTGTTTGCCCGTGTCGGCGGTGGTATCTATACCAAAGCCGCTGATGTCGGTGCTGATTTGGTTGGAAAAGTTGAAGCCGGTATCCCCGAAGACCACCCGTTAAACCCCGCTACTATTGCCGATAACGTCGGTGATAACGTCGGTGATGTGGCAGGTATGGGAGCAGATTTGTTTGAATCTTATGTAGGCTCTATTGTTTCCGCTATGGTTTTAGGTGCCGTTTTTATCGGAACAGGTGGTTTTACCGGTGATAACAGTCTCAATGCCGTTTTGTTGCCGCTAATTTTAGCGGCTGCCGGTATCATAACTTCCATTATCGGCTCTTTCTTTGTCAAAGTCAAAGATGGCGGTAGTCCGCATAAAGCGTTAAACACCGGTGAAATCGTTGCCGCCGTGTTGATGATTATCGTTACTTATTTCATCGTAACGAATTATTTACCGGAATCTTGGGAAACGGAAGGTAAAACTTACACGGCAATGGGTGTCTTCTTTGCCATTGTTTTGGGATTGTTAGCCGGTGTGGCTATCGGTATGATTACCGAATTTTACACCGGAACAGGTAAAAAACCGGTTTTGAAAATCGTTAAACAATCTACAACGGGACATGCGACCAATATTATTTCCGGTATAGCTGTCGGTATGCAATCTACATTGTGGCCGATTATTTTCATCGTAATTGCCATTGTAGGGGCTTATCATTTTGCCGGCTTGTACGGTATTGCTATTGCGGCTATCGGTATGTTGTCCAACTTGGGTATCCAATTAGCCGTTGATGCTTACGGACCTATTGCCGATAACGCCGGTGGTATCGCCGAGATGGCTAATCTACCCAAAGAAATCCGTGAAAGAACCGATAAACTGGATGCCGTCGGTAATACAACCGCTGCTATCGGAAAGGGATTTGCCATCGGCTCTGCGGCTTTAACCGCCTTGGCATTATTTTCTGCTTTTATGCATACGGCCGGTATCGATGTGATTGATATTTCCAATCCCAAAGTTATGGGCGGTTTGTTGCTCGGTGGTATGTTGCCGTTCTTATTCTCATCAATGGCTATGGATGCCGTGGGACGTGCCGCAGAAGATATGATTGACGAAGTACGCCGTCAGTTCCACAATATCCCGGAATTGAAAAATGCCCTTCAAGTTATGCGTAAAAACGAAGGCAAAAGCGAAGACAAGTGGTCTGCCGAGGACAAAGCGGTATTTGACAAAGCTGACGGAAAAGCCGAATATGAAAAATGTGTGGCTATCTCGACCAAAGCCTCTATTCGCGAGATGCTTTTGCCCGGTTTGATAGCCGTTTTAACACCTGTTATTATCGGATTTGCCGGAGGTCCCGAGATGCTTGGCGGTTTACTTGCCGGTGTAACGGTTACCGGTGTGATGATGGCAATTTTCCAAGCCAATGCCGGTGGTGCTTGGGATAACGCCAAAAAAATGATTGAAGAAGGGATAGAAATCAAAGGTAAAAAATACGGCAAAGGCAGTGACGTACACGCTGCCGCCGTTACCGGTGATACCGTAGGCGATCCGTTTAAAGACACTTCCGGTCCTTCATTGAATATCTTAATTAAATTAATGTCCGTAGTGGCACTGATTTTAGCACCGCTATTGGCGAAGTAATTTAATTATATACAATATTTTATAAGGCGTTCATTTTGAACGCCTTATTTTTTCAGACCTGATGAGTTTTGAAAACCCGAAAGGTATTTGGTTATATTTTTCTTTACACTCAACCTACAAAGCAATTTTTAAACGGTTATTTTCTAAAATAACACTAAAATTTATTTCGGCTTTGAGCGCTTTGAATATTTTAATTATTGTATCAATTCTGGCACTATTGGCGTTGTTTTCTATTTTTGAAATTTGAGATTTATTTACACCAATCATTTTACCCAACTTTTCTTGGGTTAATTTTCTTTCTTTTCTGGCTGTTCTTATCATTTGTCCCAAAAGCTCCATTTTTAATTCGTATTCATATTCATCTCTTTCTTTGGTTCCTTTTTTTCCTATGTATTTATCTTCCATTTCAGATAAAGTGTATGTTTTCATCTTTGTCATAATAATTAAAGTTTAAAATAGTCATTCATGATATGTTCGGCTTTCAATATTTCTTTTTTGGGTGTCTTTGCTTGCTTTTTGACAAAACCGTTTGTGGCAATTACCAATGTGTTTTTACGATCTCTTTTGTCCCAAAAAGCCAGTAAACGGATTTGTTGATGCGCATATCTGACTCTGAATTCTCAAATATTCCGGTTTAACTTTTTAAAAAATTTAGGATCATTGGTTTCTTGGGCAATTCTAATGTTTTGAAATAACTTTTTTTGAACTTTTTTATCCAGTGTTCTAATAAACACATCGGCACTTTCCAAAAAAATAGTTTCAAAGTACGGCAAAACATTTATTTTTGACAAATATAAAAAAAGTTTCAAAATTTTGAAACTTTTTATGATTGAATCTTTTCTATTACCAATATTCCGTATCTTTGCCCGAACATAAAACAAATGAAACGAACATAAATTTTTTTAATCATAAACTACACACAAGGTTAAGATTAAAATAAGTTTATGAGAGTTACTGAATGTATTATAAATTTTTATTAATTTTTTTACAAAATAAAAATTTTAAAAAGATGAAAGGAAAAGACGCCGTTTTATACATTATGGGCTTGATGGTTATTGTGTTGATTATCATGTTTTTGATGCAATTATATACTTCGGGGAAGTAACGCAGATGAAAGAGGAAAGTGACAAAGTGCCAAGTGCGATTGAATTGAGGAATTGAGGAATTGAGGAACTGAGGAGGTGAGGAAATGAGGAAATGAGGAAATGAGGATATGAGGATATGAGGATATGAGGAAAAATATACAAGTTATAAAAAAATCTTCAATTCCTCAATTCATAAAACGAGAATAAGGTATGAAGTAACAAACAATCATCAAAGAATGCAATAAGCTATGAACCGTAACTTTCAACTTTCAACTTTCAACTAATTAAAAATCCTCAATTCCTCAATTTACAAGACGAACTTATGGTATGAAACGAAAAACAATTATTAAAAAACGAAATAATCTCTGTGGCACAACAAATCATCATTTCATCAAGTTAGAAGTAGTGCTGCATTTTGAAGCAATAGGTAGTCATTAAAGAGCAAAACATTCTATGAACCAGATAAAATCATCAAATCATCAACAAAAATTAACTTGTTATCATTGCGGATTGGAAATGACAGAAAGTGAAACCGTTTGGTTTGATGACAAACCTTTTTGTTGCAACGGTTGTAAAACAGTGTATGAGATCTTAAATAAAAATCAGTTATCGCAATATTATACCATTAATGAAACGCCGGGTATCAAAGCGGATGAAGTAGATGAAAGCATTAAGCAAAAATATGCTTATCTGGATAAACCGGAAATAGAAAAAAAACTATTGGAATTTGATGACGGACAGACCAAAGTCGTCAATTTTTATATTCCCAATATTCATTGCAGTTCGTGTATTTGGGTCTTGGAGCATCTCGATAAACTCAATCCCGGTATTACCCGCTCCGAAGTTAATTTTCCGGCAAAAACCGTCCGCATTACTTTTAATGGCAGTATAGTAACCCTTCGTCAAATTGTGGAAATCCTTGCTTCTATTGCCTATCCGCCTTTGATCAGCTTGGAAGATTTGGAAAAAGACAAAAAAAAATCTAATAAAAAATTGTTATACCGTTTGGCGATTGCCGGTTTTGCTTTTGGTAATATTATGTTGATGGCATTGCCTGAATATATTCAAAGCGAAGACTATTGGCTGGAAAAATTTGTCCCTTTGTTCCGTTGGATAATGTTGGGCTTATCCGTTCCGGTGGTTTTTTATTCCGCTAATGAGTATTTTGAAAGCGCCATTAAAGGTTTACGGCAAAAAATCGTCAATGTCGATATTTTAATCGCTCTGGGGATTAGTGTTTTGTTTTTAAGAAGTCTTTACGAAGTTTTGACCGGCACCGGTGCCGGCTATTTTGACAGTTTGACCGGCTTGGTGTTTTTCTTGCTTTTGGGCAAATATTTTCAGCGGATCACTTATGATTATCTCTCTTTTGAACG
Source organism: Flavobacteriales bacterium (assembly GCA_027039975.1). Lineage (GTDB taxonomy): Bacteria > Bacteroidota > Bacteroidia > Flavobacteriales > Flavobacteriaceae > WGBX01. The sequence continues at coordinate 22,304 of JALWFE010000091.1, read as the reverse complement.
TGATTACAAATCTTATTTTCCCATTGCCGTGACCAAAATAGAAAACGGTAAAGAAGAAATCGTCGAAATTAAAGATTTACAGCCCGGCGACCGTTTTATCGTTCGCAATGAAGAGATTATTCCTGTGGACGGTATTTTGATGAAAAATCCGGCACTTATCGATTACAGTTTTGTGACCGGTGAATCATTACCCGTTGAAAAACAAGTAGGCGATCAATTACTGGCCGGAGGTAAACAAATTGGTGGTTATATCGAGGTAGAAGCTATTAATGACGTAGATAATAGTTACTTGACCAAACTTTGGAGCCGGGAAGCTTTTAACAATCATAAAGCGCTGACTATCAAAAACCTGACCGATAAAATCAGTCAATATTTTACATTTGTAATTTTGGGTATTGCACTATTAGCCGGTGTGTATTGGGGGCTAACCGTCGGTTTTGGAAAAGCTATTTGGGTGGTTACCGCCATATTGATTGTGGCTTGTCCTTGTGCTTTGGCGTTATCGGCACCTTTTGCTTTTGGCAATATTTTACGGCAATTCGGTTACCGGCAGTTTTATCTAAAAAATGCCCAAGTCGTAGAAAATTTATCTAAAATAAACAGCATCGTTTTTGATAAAACCGGGACTTTGACTTTACAAGAAAAATATAAAGTGCGTTATGAAGGACAAGAGTTGACACCGGCACAAAAATCGATTATCAAGATAATGACAAAAGCTTCCAATCATCCGTTGAGCCGGTTGATTTACGAATATCTGAAAGAGGTGCCGGTTACGGATTTGGAAGATATAACCGAACGAACCGGACAAGGTATCAGCGCCCGTGCCGGTGTGGACACTTATAAAATAGGTTCGGCAACGTTTACAGGAGCAATACCTGAAAACGGTACACGGGTTTGGATCGCCCGGAATGATAAAATCCTTGGAAAATTCGTCTTTGAAGCCCATTACCGTATAGGTTTGAAATTTTTGTTTCAAAGATTGCAAAAACGATATGATTTGTACATTTTATCCGGCGACAATGACAATGAAAAACCCATTTTGGAAAAAATCTTACCCGCAGGTATTAAATACCGTTTTAACCAATCCGTTCACGATAAAATGGATTTTATACAAAATTTGCAAGAACGGGGCGAAAATGTGATGATGATAGGTGACGGACTCAACGATGCCGGCGCCTTGCAACAAGCTGATGTAGGCATCGCCATATCGGAAAATACCAATGTGTTTACACCTTCGTCCGATGGGATTTTAAAAGCTGATAAACTTTTGCAATTACCTGATTTTCTACGAGTTGCTATACATACCAAGCACATTATTTACGCTAGTTTTGTTATGGCGTTTTTATATAATGTTATCGGGTTGGGCTTTGCCATATCCGACCGTTTAACCCCCATTGTTGCCGCTATTTTAATGCCTGCCAGTTCCATATCCGTGGTCGTTTTTGTAACGATTTTGACGAATTGGATTTCGCGTAAGTTGGGAAGATAATCCGTTTGTCCCTAAAATAATTTTATGCTGTTTTTTATGTAATTTTGATATTTTAAAATTTTCCGGATGAATTTAAAAAAATTGATATTCAAAATTTACGGATTTTCCGTTATTATCTTCGGATTGTTTAGAGCAACTTTGTATTTTTTACAACGCCGGGAAGTGATAAATGACGGTATTTCAACTGCTAGTGATGTTTTATCCGCTTTTGTGTGGGGGCTGCGTTACGACCTGTTAATCGCCGGTTTTATCGTCATATTGGCTTTTATCTTATTGGTTATCTACGAATTTATTCATAAAACATTTTTGAAAATAATCGCCTTTTGGTGGTTATTTACCGTTTTAGGTTTGGCTTTTATGTTGGCGGCAGCAGATGTGGTTTATTATCATAAGTTTTACCAACATATTACGGTTAAAGCTTTGGAATGGTTTGACCGTCCCGCTGTTGTTTTCGGAATGATTTTTCAAGAACCGCGGTATTGGTTTATGTTTGTGCCTTTTTTCCTTATTTTATTTGTGTTTTACCGCCAATTGAAAAAATGGTTTGAACGGTATCAACCTGACCCCCGGCCTGTTAAAAAGAAAGCCTTAATCTTTTTGATATTGTTAATATTGATATTTATCAGTATTCGCGGACGGGTCGTACATGCGCCGTTACGATTGGAAGATGCTTTTGTTTTGCACAATAACTTTCTAAACGAATTAAAACTCAATCCGGTTTTTGTATTTGAAAAAAGTTATGAAAATTATTTGAATGACCGTATGCATCCGCTCAAATTGATGCCGGAAGATGAAGCTGTCAAATTTGTTCAAAAAAGCTTGAAAATCAACCGGCCGGTCAATCAAAATCCTATTAGTCGCAAGACTCGATTTGATACGATTCCCAATCGTAAAAATGTGGTTTTGGTATTGATGGAAAGTATGGCGGCTTGGAAAATGGCTTATTTCGGTAATAAAGAAAATCGCACCCCTTATTTGGACAGTTTATTTAAACAATCCATTGCTTTTACCCGTATGTATAGCAATGGTATTCATACATATGCCGGTATTTACGGGGTTAATTATGCATATCCTGAAATTTTTGACAAACATCCGCTCAAAGGAGCGGACATAAAAGTGTATCATGGCTTGCCACAGGTTTTAAAAGCGCATCATTATCAGACCGCTTTTTTTATCCCGCATAATAAAGATTTTGATAATTTGGGAAATTTTTTATCTAAAAATGCTTATGACCGGATTTATTATGAAAAGGACTATCCCGCAGATTCCATCAGGACGATATGGGGCGTTGACGACCATTTTCTGTTTAATTTCGCTTTGAGAAAAATAGATAAAATGGCCGAAAGCGGGCAAAATTTTTTAGCTACCGTCCTAACTATTTCCGATCATGGTCCTTTTTATATTCCCGGCCATATAAAAGGAAAGACCGACCGTATCAGAGCCACTCGTTTTGCCGATTGGTCCATAGCAGATTTTATGCACAAAGCGTCTGAAAAATCTTGGTTTAAAAATTCTGTTTTTTTATTTGTCGCCGACCACGGTGAAGGTTACAACCGCCGGTATCCGGTGCCTTTAACTTACAATCATATTCCTGCACTGATTTATTATAAAGGTGTGCAACCCCGTATTATTGATAAGATGGCGGGTCAAATAGATTTGTTTCCTACTTTAATGCATATCCTCAAACTCGATTATATCAATTTCACTTTCGGGATTGACTTGTTTAAAGAAGACCGGCCATATATCTATTTCAACCACGATAAAATTGAAGGTTTGATAGACCGAACGCATTTGTTGTTGATAGACAGGCACAAAACAATCGGATTGTACCATTATCTTGAAGGTGATTTAACAGACTATAAAGACCGGGAACCGGAAAAAAGAAAAGAAATGGAAATTTATTTGAAAGCGCATTTGCAGACCGCCAAATATATTTTAGACCGTGATTTACAAAAGTTTTAATGATTTTTTTTACATTTGACAACTAAAACCTAAAATTTATGATTATGAAACGAATCGTATTATCAGTATTGTTTATTTTGGCTTTTTATAACGCTTTCAGTCAAAAATTGTACAAAAAAGACTTATTGAATTTGGAAAAATCCATTTATAAAAAAGCTTTAAAAAATTATGATTTGGAAACGGCTAAAAATGCCGTGTACCATATTTTGGAATTGGAAGGCGAACAATCGATATATTTAGATACACTGGCTTACATTTATTTTAATCAAAAAAATTACTTGTCGTGTCTTCAAGTATCCAATCAAATTTTAAAACAAAAAGAGAAAAAAGATATTTTGGAGCTTAAAGCGGTTTCATTGGAAAAACTCAACGATATCAAATCCGCTATCGATGTATATGAAAAACTCTATGCAATCAATAAAGACGTGGTAACGGCATATAAATTGGCCGAATTACAACACCAACTCAAACGGGCATCCGAAGCTTATGCCACTTTAAAAAGTGCCGAAAACCTGAAATTTCCCGATAAAATAACGATAGCTTTTCCGTCGGAAAAAAAAGGAGAAGTCCAAATAGTGCCGTTTAAAGCCGCTTTTTACAATTTAATGGCATTGGCATCTTATGATTTGCACAATTATGATATGGCCATCAAATATTACGATGAAGCTTTGAAGATATTCCCGGATTTTTTTATTGCCAAGCAAAACAGAAATGTCGTCAAATTGATGAAAGATAAATTGGAAAAAAAGGATAATAGCAAGTAGTTAGCGAAACAAATTAACCCCGGTCATTTCAATACATCTTTGCTTCTTTGGTCGCAAAACCACTTAGTGATCTACTGTGTCAGGTGGCTGAGTGGCACCAACGAAGTTGGTGGTGTATCGAAGCCCCGGTCATCAAAGATTAGATATACTGTAAATAGAGGTATAAAATCTGAAATCTAAAATCTAAAATCGAAAATTTGAAATGAAAAAAACATTATTCATCCTGGGTTTTTTGTTCATAATCAACCATTTAACAGCCCAAAAAAAATTATTGCAAAGCGGACCCATGATAGGTCGCGTCAACAAAATCGATGTCCAACTGTGGGCACAAACCAAAAAACCGGCAAGCGTACAGTTTGCTTATTGGGAAAAAGGAAAAAATCAAACTAAAAAATTTTCCGAAAAAGTTCACACTACCAAAAAAGATGCTTATACGGCGCATATCGTCATTGACGGTTTAAAGCCCGGCACGACCTATAAATATCAATTGTATATTAACGGGAAAAAAGTCTCCTTTTCTTACCCTTTGTCTTTTAAGACCCAAGAAGTTTGGGCCTATCATCATGCCCCTTCGGATTTTAAATTTGCTTTCGGTTCGGGCGCTTATATCAACGATCCCGTTTTTGACCGTGCCGGCAGACCTTATGGCGGCAATTACGAAATATATCAAAATATCGCTCTTAAAAAACCGGATTTTATGATTTGGGACGGCGATAATGTGTATTTGCGTCAAAATGAATGGGATAGTAAAAGCGGAATGATATACCGTTATACACACGACTGGTCTATACCGGAAAAACAACAGCTCTTTGCTACTGTTCCGCAATATGCTATCTTGGACGACCACGATTTCGGACCTAATGACAGCGACGGCAGTTTTTGGAATAAAGATGCCGCTATTGAAGTATTTAATCTGTTTTGGGCTAATCCCAAGCCGGTTAGCGGATTGAAAAGTGCTACATATCAGTTTAGCTACAACGATGCGGAATTTTTCTTGCTCGACAACCGTTATTACCGCGATCCCAATAATTTGACGACCAAAGACCCGAAAACCATGTTAGGAAAAGAACAACTCGAATGGCTCAAAAAAGCTTTGGTATTCAGCAAAGCGCGGTTTAAATTTATTGTCATGGGTGGGCAATTTCTGAATACCGCTCGCAATTTTGAAACATATTCTAATCACGGTTTTGACAAAGAACGTTTAGACATTATTGATTTTATTTATAAGGAGAAGCTTAAAAATGTGATTTTCCTCACCGGCGACCGGCATATGACCGAAATCAGTTTGTTGGACAATGGGAATAAATATCCTAAAATTTGGGATATCACCGTGTCACCGTTTACTTCCGGACCCAATACCCACGCCGAAAATGAACCTAACCGTTTGCGTGTTCCCGGCACTTTGATTATGCAACGTAATTTTGCTATTTTTAAGATAACGGGTAAAGGCAAAGCTCGTCATATCAAAATAGACTTTTATGATCAAAAAGGGCAATTGATAAAAAGTTTTGTAATTAAACAAGATATTGATTATCAGCCTTATCCACAGCCACGTAAGCGGTATAAGAAATAATAAAATCGTTAAATTTGATATTATGGAAAAATACAAATGCAGCCTGTACACCATTGTACGGTTGCCGTAAAGCACTTTTTTCCAGCTACCGTTAGCACTAATTTATTGTTTTTTGAAAAAGGAAAACCTATCAAATTTGGTATTATAAACATCGCTTACCAGAAGGGCAAAAATCATACAGCAAAACCAAAACCTACACGTTTCGAAGAATTTAAACCGCTTATAGAATGGTAGCACAACCGAAAAAAAACCGAAGTAGCTTGGAAAGTTAAAGTCAAAGATTTAAAGGACTGGGATTTGGATATTAAAAACCCGAATACAAAAGTGGAAGAGATTGAATATTCAACGAAAGAAATAATCTCTGAATCTCACAGTCATTAAACAAAATCAACAAACTGTTTGAACAGTTGAAAAACGAATTGAGATGAACAACAAAATAAAACCTATAAAAGAATTTACAGAAATTCTTAATACAATTAAGAGTGCCAGAGAAAAAGTTTATAAACAGATTAACGCCACTTTAATACAATTATATTGGGAGATTGGCAAATATGTTTCTCAAAAGGTTGAAAAAGAAAACTGGGGAAAATCAATTGTTCAAGAGCTTTCGGAATACATACAAAAAAACGAACCCGAAATAAAAGGCTTTTCTGCACGGAATATTTGGAGGATGAAGCAGTTTTACGAAACTTATAAAGATGATCAAATACTGTCCACACTGTGGGCAGAATTAAGTTGGAGCCATCACAGACGTATAATGAGCTTAAAAGCAGCCGAAGAAAGGGAGTTTTACATAAGACTTTGCGCAAAAGAACGTTACAGTGTAAGAGAATTAGAACGACTAATAAATACAGGAACTTACGAACGGACCATTCTTGCTCAAAAAAATATGTCTGAAGCCGTAAAACATCTTCCCCAAAGTGCCGAAAATATTTTTAAAGATACTTATGTCCTTGATTTTCTTGATTTACCGGTGCTACACAAAGAAAAAGACCTGCAAACAGCTTTAGTAAATTCTCTTAAAGATTTTATCCTTGAATTGGGCAAAAATTTTTCTTTTATAGGACAAGAATACCGCTTGCAAGTTGGCAATCAAGATTTTCATATTGATTTGCTTTTCTTTCACCGTGAACTGCAATCTTTAGTAGCTTTTGAGCTGAAAACAGAAAAATTTAAACCCGAATTTATGGGACAACTGGAATTTTATCTTGAGGCTCTCGACCGTGATGTAAAATTACCCAATGAAAACCCGAGTATTGGTGTTTTGCTGTGCCGTGAAAAAGACAATGAAGTAGTGGAATATGCCATAAGCCGATCTGCAAGCCCTACACTTATTGCCGATTATGAAACAAAATTAATACCCAAAGACTTATTACGTAAAAAACTGAACGAGTTTTATAATCTGTTGGAAAACAAAGATGAAAAAAGATAAACTATTACAAGTTGTAAAACAGGCCTTGCTGCAACTTGCCATACAGGGCAGCTTACAGCCGATTGGCGAATGCTTCGACAAGCTCAGCAAGCGCCTATTGAACCGGCAAGCGAACTGTTAAAAGGAAAAATGCCGAAATGCTGATGAAAGCGGTGCTGAAAGAAGCGTTTGAAGGTAAAGAAAGGGTAAATGATGCTAACGCATAAAGCCATACACATTGCCAAGTTGCAAAAAGCGTTTTTTTGTTATAAATGAATATCTATTCAAACTTAATTAAGCATATAAACCGCTAGTTTTAAACATAAGTTATTAATGGCTCAAAATAATCATTAAATTTGCAATCAAAAAAACTTTTAACTTTCAACTTTTAACTTTCAACTTAATAATATGAATGTTATCATCCCCATGGCAGGGCTTGGCACCCGTTTAAGACCACACACCTTACAAACCCCCAAACCTTTGATTCCGGTGGCCGGTAAAAGCATTGCCGAAAGATTGGTCAGGGAAATTGCCCAAGTCATGCAACAACCGGTTGAAAAAATTTCATTTATTATCAAACCGTCATTTGGTAAAGATGTTGAAAAACAATTACTTGATATCGCTTCCGATATAGGCGCCACAGGACAAATAGATTATCAAACAGAGGCTTTGGGGACGGCACACGCTATTTATAGTGCCGAAAGTTTACTTGACGGACCGGTTGTCGTGGCTTATGCCGATACCTTATTCAAAGGCTCTTTTGAGCTTGACGATACTGCTGACAGTATCATTTGGGTTAAAAGAGTAGAAAATCCCGAGGCTTTCGGTGTGGTCAAACTTAATGATAAAAACGAAATTGAAGGTTTTGTGGAAAAACCCGTAGAATTTGTTTCCGATTTGGCTATTATCGGTATCTATTATTTTAAAGAAGGCAAACAACTCAAAGATGAAATTCAATATTTGTTTGATAACAACCTCCGGGTTAGTGGCGAATATCAATTGACCACCGCTTTGGAAAATATGAAACGAAAAGGAGCTATTTTCAAACCCGGAACAGTTTCCGATTGGATGGATTTTGGCAATCCCAAAGTAGCCGTGGAAACCAACGCCAAAGTCCTGAAATATGATTTTGACGAAGGAAAAGAACTGATTTCAAAAACGGTTAAAATCGTTGATTCCGAGATAATTGAGCCCTGTTATATAGCTGACAATGCAGAAATTATCAACAGTTCGGTCGGGCCTTTTGTATCATTAGGTAAAGGCAGTAAAGTTGAAAATTCTCGGGTAGAAAACAGTTTGATACAAAACCATACGTCCATAAAAAATGCTGATATTAAAGATTCCATGATAGGCAGTTTTGTCAATTACGACGGTAATTTTGAGAGATTGAATTTGGGGGATTACTCTACTTTGGAATAAATATTGCAAACTGACAGGTATGAGATATTTGATAATTATATACTTATTGTCCATAGGACAACTGATGGCACAAAGTTCACAAGACAAAAAAACTTTGGACGATTATTTTTACGATGCGATGACCGAACGGCTTAAAGAAAATTATCAACAGTCCAACGATTTGTTTGAAAAATGCCTGTCTATCGACCCCGATAATGATGTGTTTTATTTTAAAATCGCTCAAAATTATTTTGAACTCAAAGATTATGAGAACAGTTTGTTGTATCTGGAAAAGGCACAACAATTAAATCCTGATAATAAATGGTATCAGGTATTGTTTATCGAAATCAAAATCAAACAGCATACCGACTCTAAAACACTTTACAAATTGATAAGTGATTTTGAACCCAAAGCCAAAAATAAGTACCTGATTAAAAATTTAAGGTGGCAAGTTATGATGATGCGATTCAACGAACAATCAAAATCAAGAGAGAAGGTTAAGCAAGAAGATCAAACTGCTGAGCTTAAAAAACTTTGGCAACTGAAACAATACGATAAATTGCTTAAAGCCTGTGAAAAGGCTTTGGAAGAAACACCTGATAACCCCAAAGTTTATCTATATAAAGCCAAAGCATATACCGCTTTGAAACAATATGATTTTGCATTGGAATACCTTGATTTGGGCATAGATTTTGCTATCGATGACAAATCCTTGTTAAAAGCTTTTTATCTGCAATATATCGATATTTATACGGCATTAAAACAAAAGAAAAAAGTAGAAAAATACCGTCAAAAACTCCAAAAACTTTGAAAAAGACGATTGTCATATTATTCGTATTGGTTTTATGGTTGCCGGGTTGTAAATCCTTGCATAAAACTTCGCCGGGGCACACAAAAAAAATCCGTTTGGAAAAATTATTAAAAGAGACGGAAAAACACCGGTTTTCGGCCAAAACCATGGAAGCCCGTATCACCGTTTCATACAGCGATGAATATCAAAGTTTTTCGGGTAATGGCAAAATACGTATGCTCAAAGACAGTATTATTTGGGGTAGTATGAATTTTTTAGGCATTCCGGTGGTTAAATTTTATATAACACCTGAGAAAATTCTATACTATAACAAATTAGACCAAACTTATTACGACGGCCATTTTGAATTACTCCGACAAAAATTCGGTTTAGCAATTGATTTCAATAATTTACAAAATATTTTAACCGGTGATTTGATTACATCTGTCAATCCCGATAAAGTGAGTTTGAAAATTAATCGAGACAATTACGAATTAAATTTACCCGGCCAGTTTATCAAAAAATTACTGTTAACACCTTTTTACAAGATGCAGTCCGGTATATTTTACGAGCCGTCGCAAGGAAATATTTTGTTGAAATACAAAAATTATCAAAAAAACGGACAACAAAATATTCCCGGTGGTTTTGAAATAAAAACCGGCGTAAAAAATCTGAAAATCGAATACAAAAGTGTAAATCTCGATAAAACTTTACGTTTTCCGTTTAAAATACCCGTAGGTTACCAAAAATTGCGGATGTGATTTTTTCAATAAAAAACCGGATAATCACCTTATTTTTTCCACAAACATTCCGGCACTTTTCAAATAATCATTTGATGACAATGCTTTGATAAATGCCGAGCCGATAATGGCACCGTGAGCATAACGGCAAGCGGTCTGATATTTTTCCGCCGAATCGATACCGAAACCAATCATTGCAGGATTTTTAAGAGACATTTGCCGTATCTTTTCAAAATATTGCAAATGTTCTTCTTCGAATCTACCGCTTTTTCCGGTTGTTGCCGAACTTGAAACCACATAAATAAAACCGGAACTCAAATTATCTATCATTTTGATTCGTTCATTTGAAGTAGTAGGAGAAATCAAAAATATCAAACTCAAATCGTATTTTTTAAAGATTTTTTGATAATGAGCTTGATAAATCTCCGGGCTTAAATCGGGGATAATCAAACCGTCGATGCCGGCTGTTTCACATTGTTGTAAAAAACGGTCGATGCCGGTTCTTAAAACTTGATTAAAATATCCCATAAACAAAACCGGTAAATCCACTTCCTGCCTGATTTGAGCTATCTGCTTGAAATACAATGATAAATTCATCCCGTTTTGTAACGCCACACTGCTGCTGTGTTGTATAGTAGGACCATCGGCTAACGGATCGGAATAAGGCATACCGGCTTCTATAAAATCGACACCTTTGTCTGCTAATGTTTTAATGAGCAAGGGCATAGCATCTTTACGGGGATAGCCTGCTGTTAAGTAAATGCTCAACAAATTACCTTTTTTTTGTTGAAATAACTGTTGTAGCCGTTGTTTTCCCATGACTAATCTTTTAAATATTTTAAATATGTTGCCAAATCTTTGTCACCGCGTCCCGAAAGATTGACGACCGTTATTTCACCGGGTTTAAAATTAATTTTAGGCAATGCCGCCAAAGCGTGTGCCGATTCCAAAGCGGGTATAATGCCTTCCAAGCGGGTTAATTCAAAACCGGCTTTAACAGCTTCGTCATCAGTGGCGGTTAAGACTTTGGTTCTACCCGTGCTTATCAAATGAGCGTGAAGGGGGCCAATTCCCGGATAGTCCAAACCGGCGGAAATACTATACGGCTCGATAATTTGTCCGTCGTTATCTTGCATCAATTTAGTCAAACTGGCGTGAATGATGCCGTCGGTTCCCAAGACACCGGTCGCCGCCGAATGACCACTGTCTATTCCCAAGCCGCCGGCTTCCACTGACACCAATTCAACAGCATCATTATCCAAAAAATGATAATATGCACCTGCCGCATTACTGCCACCACCAATGCAAGCGATAATCCTGTCGGGATAATCCCTGCCGGTTTGTGCCGCTAATTGTTGCATCATCTCTTCGCTGATAACCGATTGAAACCGGGCTACCATATCGGGATACGGATGCGGACCTACCACCGAACCGATGATATAATAGGTATCTTGCGGATGGTTAATCCAATCGCGAATAGCTTCGTTGGTTGCATCTTTGAGAGTTTTACTCCCCGACTTTGCCGGCTTGACAGTAGCGCCGAGCATTTTCATCCGAGCGACATTCGGTGCTTGCCGTTCGATGTCTTTTTCGCCCATATATACCACGCATTCCAGTCCGGCCAAGGCGGCAACCGTCGCTGTGGCAACGCCGTGCTGCCCGGCACCTGTTTCGGCAATAATCCGGGTTTTACCCAAATGTTTGGCCAACAATATCTGACCAATGGTATTATTGATTTTGTGTGAACCGGTATGATTTAAATCTTCGCGTTTCAAATAGATTTTGGTTTGGTATTTTTCACTCAAACGTTTTGCAAAATACAAAGGGGAAGGACGTCCGGCATAATCACAAAGCAATTGGTTGAATTGCCGTTGGAAACCGGGACTTTCAATGATTTCCAAATATTTTTCTTGTAATTCGGCGATATTTTTATGTAGCAACTCGGGGATAAAAGCTCCTCCGTAACGCCCGTAAAACCCTAATTGGTCAACTTCGTATTTCATAAAAAAAAGTTTTAAGTTTATCGATATTTTTATAACCCGGACGGATTTCAAATCCGCTGTTGACATCAATACCGGCTAGTTTAGGATGTTTCAATTTTTTTATAGCCGGCGTATGTTGTAAACCGATACCACCGCTCAACAAAAATGGTGTTTTTAAATCATAAGCTGACAAGATATCCCAATTAAAAACCTGTCCGTTACCACCCGGCAATTTACCTTTGGTGTCAAACAGGAATAAATCCGCTACCTCTTCATAAGCCTTGCAATGTTCAAAATCAAAATTTGTGCCTATTGAAAAAACTTTGATGATTTGATAAGATTGTTCTTTCAAAATTTGACAATATGCCGGTGTTTCATTACCATGTAATTGCAAAACATCTAAATCGAATTTTTGTGCGGTTTTAATGACATTTTCAAGTTTTTCGTTGACAAAAACCCCTGTTTTCAAAGTTTCACCGAAGTCAATATCCGGCAATTTTTGATTCATATACCGCTTGGATTCCGGATAAAAAATAAATCCGATATAATCCGGTTGTAAAGCGAGTAACCCGGCAACATTATCCGGCTCACGCATACCACATACTTTTATTTTTAGTTTTTTATTCATCTTTTTATTCTTGCGATCTGTCAGGTCTAACTATCCCGCTCCGTCGTGCGTCTCCCGACGCCGGCGGAACACTTACTATCAGTTCTTAATTTGTTCAATAAAACGTTTACACGCTTCCCCGGGATTTCCGGTTTTCATAAAACTTTCACCTATCAAAAAACCTTGAAATCCATAAGACTGTAACCGCTTAATGTCTTCCGGAGAACGGATACCGCTTTCGGAAATTTTAACAACAGTTTCCGGTAATTCGTTGGAAATAGCTATGGAATGCTCGATACTGACTTCAAAAGTTTCCAAATTACGATTGTTTACACCTAATACATCAATGTATTGATTGAATTTTTCCAGTTGTGATACACTGTGAATTTCCAGCAAAACTTCCAAACCTAGTTCATTGGCCAATTTGGCTAAATTAAAAACTTCATTTTTTGACAAAATTTCCGCAATCAACAGTATGGCGTCGGCGCCAATACTTTTGGCTTCATAAACTTGATAGGGGTCGAAAATGAAATCTTTTCGCAGGATGGGAATTTTTATCAAACTTCTAATTTGTTCAATATCAACATTATTTCCTCCAAAAAAGTGTGTATCGGTTAAAACGGAGATTGCCGCAGCGCCTGCTTGTTGGTATCCTGTGGTTACTCTTACAGGGTCGGCTGCCGGATTAATAGCCGGTTTGGAAGGCGAACGTCTTTTAAATTCGGCAATAATGCCACTGCTTCCGGGCCGGGTCAGTGCGCCGGACAATGAAATATTTTTCCTGTTAAAAAAACGGGATTTTTGCAGTTCTGCAAGTGGTGTTTTCCGTTTCCGTTGTTCTAACAATGGTTTTTTGTAAGCGATTATTTTTTGTAATATGTTCATAAACTATGCTGTGATGCGCTTCAAACTTTTTAAAGCTTTCAATCCTAACAATGATTCTTTGGCTTCTTCGAAACAAGTTTTAAAATCCGCTCCGGGACGGAATAATTTTATTGCCATTGCCGCATTGGCGCAAACGACATTGTTTTGTGCTTCCGTTCCTTTCCCTTCGATAATTTTTTTGAAAATGGCAACAGCTTCGTCAACCGTATTGCCACCGGAAATAGCTTTTGGAGAAATTTGTTGTAAACCCAAGTCTTTTGGTGCCAACAAATGTTCGCCTTGATTATCTTTCACTACAAATTCACCGGTCAATGAAATTTCGTCATAGCCGTCCAATCCGTAAATGACCGCATATCGCTTATGTGGTTCGTCTTGAAATAAATATTGATACAAACGGGCTAATTCCAAGCTAAACACCCCGGCCAGTTGATGTGTAGGGCGGGCAGGATTGACTACGGGACCGAGCATATTAAAAAAGGTTTTAAGACCCAAAGCACGTCTTGCCGGGCCCACGGCAGCCATCGCCGGATGAAATTTTGGTGCATGCAAAAAAGTAATATTGGCATCTGCTATTTGCTGTTGCAAAATTTTCTCATCGTTGGTAAACTTGTAACCGAGGGCTTCCAACACATTGGACGAACCACTCACCGACGAAACACCGTAATTACCGTGTTTGGCCACCTTGTAACCTGCTCCCGCCACGACAAATGATGCCAAAGTGGAAATATTAAATGTATTTTTACCGTCACCACCGGTTCCGCACATATCGATGGTTTCAAAAGCGGATAAATCCACGGGAATAGACAAATCCAAAAGGGCTTTGCGAAAACCCTTGAATTCTTCCAAACGGATAGGACGCATATTGTAAACTGTTAAAAATGCCGCTACCTGTGCATCGGGTATAGTGCCTTTTGCCATTTCTTTTATAATGTTTTCCGCTTCGGTTTGGCTCAAAATTTTATGTTGAAAAAGACGGTTCAAAATAGTTTTCATTCAAATTTTTTTTAAGTTAATTTTTTTTTTTGCAAGTTTTATATTGCTTTAAAATTTAGCCTCCAAAAATAACATAATTTTCATAATTGCAGGGATACCTTATGACTGCTACATATTCATAACTTTTATCAAAAAAATTTCAAAATAAATAGTTGTTTTTGATATTGTCCCGCGAGAAAAAAATAAATCATAATAAAACCTAAAATCATCGTATATTTGTTTTTTGATTTTTGATTTCTATGAGTAAGGATATTGTCGAATGGACCGGCTATGCCGCAATGGCAATTTTAATAATCGCTTTTTTGATGAAAGATATCAAAAAATTGCGAATCATTAATACTATTGCATGTTTATTATTTGTTATTTACGGATATATGCTGGGGTCTTTTCCTTTAATGATCAGCAATGCTTTTATCGCTTTGGTAAATATTTATTACTTATATTTTAAAAAAAAGTAATATCCGATTACGGAATTTAACCAAATTAAATACTCAATATGATTTACCTCATCCTTTTTGTAATAGTTTTAACAGGCGGATTTTTATCTTTCAGGCTTAAAAATGTTGATAATCTATACATTAACCTGTTATTGAGTTTTAGCGGCGCTTATTTGTTATCGGTGATTGTTTTTCATCTGTTGCCGGAAGTTTATGAAAAAATCAACGGTAAAACCGCCGGATTTTTAATCATGAGCGGTATTATTTTTCAATTATTTTTAGAATTATTTTCTCACGGTGCCGAACACGGACATAAGCATGCTTTCGGCAGTAAAGTTCCTTGGTTGTTATGGTTGAGTTTGGCCGTTCACGCTTTTATGGAAGGCTTGCCGGTCAACCAAGGTCATCACCTGCATACAAGTTATTTTTACGGTATTTTGATACATAAATTGCCGGTTGCTATGGTTTTGACAACGGTTATGCTGGAAGCCGGGCTGTCAAAACAAAAAATTTTATTGTTTTTGACAGGTTTTGCCCTGATGACACCTTTGGCGGCATTTTTAGGTGATTATGCAGAAATATTTACTGTTTACGGCGCATATATCAATGCTTTTGTCGTCGGTATTTTAGCGCATATCGGCACCACCATTTTGTTTGAAAATGAACACTCCCATCATTTTAATATCCGTAAATTTTTATTGATTTTTCTGGCAATGTTTTTGGCCTATTTACTTTAACCAACAATAAAAAATTTCAAATGTCCAAAGCCGTTTTGTCCCTTGGTAGCAATACCGGAAATCCATTAAAAAACCTGCAAACCGCTGTTGATTTGCTTCATTTGTTCGCCGGACATGTTACCGGCATTGCTCCTGTATATCAAACCGGTGCCTGGGGATTTGACGGACTTGATTTTTTTAATACGGTCGTAACTATGGAGACGGATTTGTCACCAAGGGAACTGTTGCAAAAAACCCAACTCATCGAAAGAGTTATCGGCCGCAAACACAAATCACAAAACGGCCAATACCGCAACCGCCTCATCGATATTGATATTTTATACTATGATGACCAACTTATAAACACGGATGATTTAAAAATTCCGCATCCGTTGATACCGCAACGAAATTTTGTTTTAAAACCGCTAAATGATATCTTACCTGATTTTTATCATCCGGTTTTGCAAAAAACTCACAAGGAATTACTAACTTTATCGTCTGACAAAACGCCGGTAAAATTAATTGATAAAAAACTGAAAATCAACGATTTTCCATATAATTTCGTCGCTATTGAAGGCAATATCGGTGCCGGCAAAACGACTTTTGCCACCCGGTTTGCCAGAGATGTCAATGCCAAATTGGTTTTGGAACGTTTTGAAGAAAATCCCTTTTTGCCTAAATTTTATAAAGATCCTTCCCGTTATGCTTTTCCGTTGGAAATGTCTTTTTTAGCCGACCGTTACCAGCAACTTACCGATGACCTTTCTCAATACGATTTGTTTAAAACTTCCGTCATTTCCGATTATTTTGTATTTAAATCCCTGATTTTTTCCAAAGTAACCCTTTCGGAAGATGAATATGTTTTGTATCGAAAAATTTTCAATTTTATGTATCGGGATTTGGTCAAACCGGATTTATACATTTATTTATATCAAAATGTGGACCGTTTATTGAAAAATATAAGAAAACGCGGGCGTTCTTATGAGCAATCCATTACGGCAGAATATTTGGAACAAATTCACGAAGGTTATATGAACTTTATCAAAACCCGTAAAGACCTCAATATTTTGATTTTGGATATCAGTGATATCGATTTTGTTGAAAATCCCGGATCTTATTACAAAATGGTGCATACGGTTTTGTCTTATGCCGGAAAAGAACGGGATATGCAATTGGTTATTGAAAAAATATAATGTCAACAGACAACCGGTTCAAATTACGGCATAAAGATGTTCTCTCCTTGAACGAGCGGCACTTTGTAAGTATAAATTTTATCTCTTTTTAATTTCACGTCAAAAACGATAAAATCTTTACCGGTTACTTTCGCTTTACTTTTAAGCATTGTCGTTTCAAAAATATAATTGCCGGGAGGCAAAGCTTTGTGAAGTTTATATCGTTTATGTATATCCTGATTTCCCAATAAAAATCTATCTATTTTAATGGAAACATTTTTGTTTTCATACCGGATAGCTACTACCTGTGCCGATTTTGTCAATTTGAATTTTACGGTAACTTTTAAAAGTAAAGGCGCTTCTTTTCTTCCCGGAAAAACGGTCTGTTCGGTTGCTTGCTTGATTTTTATGATATCAGGCCGGCAAGCCGTCATTAGTAAACCTGCTAAAATTATAATCATTATTTTTTTCATCTGTTTAAAATTTTTATTTTTTTTTGTAAAAAAATTAATAAAAATTTATAATACATTCAGTAACTCACATGAATTTATTTTAATCATGCCCTTGTGTGTATTTTATGATTAAAAAAATTCATGTTCGTTTCATAAGCCTTAAATTTTCTAAAACAATACAAACATTATAAACTTTCAACTAATCTTTCCGGCAATGATTTCCAACTCGTTGTACCAGTCTTCTCCGAATTTTCTGATTAGAGGTTCTTTTAAAAATTTGAACAATGGTATTTTTAATTGTTTCCCCAATTCGCAAGCACTACTACATATTTCCCAACGGTGGTAATTAACCGTTTGAAATTCGCCGTAATCTTTCACACGTACCGGATACAGGTGACAAGAAACGGGTTTTTGCCAATCAATTTTACCATCGTTATAAGCTTTTTCAATACCGCAAAGGTAGATGCCTTTGTCATCCCGGGTGACATAAGCACATTCTTTGCCGTTGATTAAAGGTGTTGTCAAATCACCTTCACTATCTATCACATATTTACCTTGTTTACGGATAGCTTCAACTCCTTTCGGTGTCAAGTAATTTTTTATAACAGGAAAAATCCGCTCTAAAACCGCTTTTTCTTCTTCGAGCAATGGCGCCCCCGAATCACCTTCAACACAACACATCCCTTTGCATACTTGCAAATTGCAAGCAAATTCCTCTTCAAATAAATCATCGGTAATGATAGCTTTTCCTATTTGAAACATAATTGAGTTAAAAGTTGAAAGTTGAAAGTTGAAAGTTTGGTTCATAATCCTGATTTTTGTTGACTTTTCGAGTCAACCTATTTTAGGACAAGTCACTCACTCCTCACTCCTCATTTCATCAATAATTATTCATTTTCAATCACTTGCTACTTACTACAAAAACATTATAATATTATACTTTACAAACATTACAAACTCATTATGTAGCTTTTTAATAGTTTTTCAATGGCTTTACGGACGGCTTTATGTTCGCCTATAAAATAATTCGTCATAATGGAAAAACTGTAATATTTACCGGAATTAGATTTAAAAATACCGGAATAATTTCGCACTTTACTGACCGAACCGCTTTTGACCCAAACTTGTTTTTGAAGCGGGTCGTCTTTTAAAAAATATTTGGCATATCCGTCTTCGCCGCCGTGCGGTAAAATGTCTAATACAACTGATTGTCCCAATTTGTCTGTCATCAATTTTAAGAAGTCTGTCATTTGCGACGGTTGAATCAGATTATCGGGAGCCAACCCACAGCCGTCTTCAATATCGGCATCTGTAAACCCATAGGGAACAAAAAAATCGTGTATCAATTCCTTGTCCAAATAACCGGAAGCAGGCGCATCGCCTTGTATCAACTGCCAAGCCAATGCTTCGCTAAAATGATTCATACTGTAATCATTAGTTGTTTTAACGATATCCAATAATGGTTTTGAACGGTGTTGCCACAAAATACGGGAATATTTTTTTTGTCTGTATCGCAAAGCGATACCTTTAACATTTATGCCGTTTTTGAGCAAACGGGCTTTAAATAATTTTAGAAAAGACAAAGGCGGATTAGTTATCCCGCCTTTAATACGGAAAGCAGTTTTACCTGCGGGAATTGTGCCGAGAATATAACGTTCCGTATCAAAAGGAGCGGCATAAATATAAGCTTCATCATCCGTGTCTGATGCGGCTGTCGTTACTTTACTGTGATAATTGACACCGGGAATTTCCGGTTCGGTTTTTATGACACGTGTCGGTTCGCCTTGATGTATGCCGCGTTTTAGATAAATATCGATACGATTGTCGTTAAAATTAAAATCCCAAGCACCTGTGCCGTAATAATTGCCAATGTCTTCAACCGGCCAACTACCGGCTGCCGGATACCGCCAGCCATTGAGTTCCATTATCAACTGACCAACAACTTTTTTAATGCCGTGAGATTGCAATGATTTGACCGCTTCATCCATTAATTCGTTATAATCTTCTCCCATACGGGGTGAGCCGAAAGTCGGATCTCCGGAAGGTTGAATAATTAAATCGCCATATAGAATATTGCCAACGATTTTGCCACTGTAAACCATTTTGGTTTGAAAATGGAAATCTCTACCGAGCTTATCAATAGCAGTTAAGGTAAAAAGCAGTTTTAAATTGGATGCAGGCGTAAAACTCCGGTTGGCATTTACTTTAACAATTTCTTTGCCTGTTTTTATATCACGAATGGAGATACCGTAATGGGCAAATTTCAGTTCGGGCGTATTTTGAAAGGTTTCGAGGTCTTTTTCAGATTGATTAAATGCATTATTGTTCTGCCCGTAAAAGATCAAGCTATTGATTATCAATAATATGTTTAAAATTTTTTTCATTTATTATTTTTTGCCAGATACCCGGTGTCGGGTGTTAATTCTAATTTCTAAAATCTAATTTTTTGATTGTGATTACAAATTTATGTGTTTTTTTTGTTTGTCAAATTTTTTTTGAGGAATTTATTAGTGGAAAGTGCCTAGTGGAAAGTGCGGAGGGGTTGATTTCAGATTTGCGATTTTCGATTTCAGATTTGCGATTTTTTTAGTGGATACTTCGGCAAGCTCAGTAACCGAAGTGCGAAGTGCCGAGTGGAAAGTGCAGGTTGGATAAGGGATAAGAGATGAGGGATAAAAAAGTGGAAAGTGCGGTTTTGGTTATTTGATTGCCGGATGTCTTTGATGTATTGATGAGTAGGTAACTAAGTATCCTTCCTCAACCACAAGACTGAATGTGTCAAAGTAAATATCATTGAATGATTTTGCGAGATATATTCAAAATTGTGCCAAAAATAACACGGTTTGAAATTTAGAAAATAAAGATATCAAACAATAGGATTTTAACTTTTCGATTATGCTCTTTTACCGCAGCATTTTTTATATTTTTTTCCACTACCACAAGGGCAAGGGTCATTTCTACCCGGTTTTTTATCAGCAATATAAGGTTCGTCATAATGGGTAATTTTCTTCTTTTTTTGATTTTCTTTTTGAACAGATTTGATTATTTCAGGAGATACATCTTCATTTAATAACAATAAATCAAATAAATTTTCATTGGTTAAATGTTTTTGTTGTTTTTTTCTTTTGCGTTCATTTTCAATAACATACTCACCTATTTTTCCTAAGTTACTCAGTTCTTCATCAATTTCTTTTTGAAATGCAGTAAAATTATGTTCAGTAAAAGAATAACTTTTTAGGAAAATTTTTTCTTTTATAAAAATTAGTTTTAAAAAAAAACCGGATAATATCAAATTATTATCCGGTTTTCAAAAATTATTTTGTAATTGATAATCAACTTATTCTTCTACTTTAAAGATAATAGGCAGTGTATAGGTGACTTTTACGGGTCTGTTTCGTTGTTGTCCCGGTTTCATTTTGGGTAATTTGGCAATCACCCGTTTAGCTTCTTTTTCCAGATCTTTATATTTGGAACGGGCTCTGATATTAGTCACACGTCCGTCTTTTCCAATGGTAAACATGGTCAGAATCTTAACCGTTTCACCCGAAAGACCTAAATCGGAAGCTATATCGGTATTAAAATTACGACTGACAAACTTTTGTATTTTTTTACTCATACAGTCTTTGAGAGCTTTTCCTTTTTTTCCTTCACAGCCGGGATAAATAGGCGGATTTTGAATAAATTGAAAAGCTACCTCGACATCGGCTTCTTCCACTTCTTCGGTATCCAAATCTTCCACTTCTTGAATTTCTTCTTCATCGTCAGTTTCAGTAGAAGCTACTACGTCTTCTTTGACGTCTTTTTCATCTTCCACGACTTCGATTTCTTCCGGTGGCGCCACTTGTTTGGGAGGTGGCGGAAGTTTAATATCTTCAACATTGACTTCCAAAGTTTCATCTTCTTCTTCACCCTGTAAATCCAACTTGCCTATATCGATTTTATCCTCATAAACTTTTAATTCTATCAACCGCCATGAAGTAAATAATACAACGACTAAACCAATTAACATGAAAGTCGTACTAAAATTATTTAAATCCGCTCTTGGTGATTTTTTTGGTTTCATATAAGGTATTTTTATTGTTAAATGTTGATTTTCAGTATAAATATAATGCAAAATTTATGCCAATTATAAAGGCAATGCTTTTTATAAAATTATTTTTGCTAATATATAAAATATTTTTTATTTCAATCAAACTTATTTATTTCCTTAAATCCGCAAGTTAAAAAAAACTTAAAGAAGTTTAAAAGGATATTATTTTTTTTAGGGCGAAAAATAGTAAAATCGTAATGGATTTATACTTGATTTTTTCTTTTGAATATACCTTCCCCTACCCACTTAAACTAGGGCTATTGTGGGAAAGCCCGATAACCTGTAAGGCTGTTTTTTAACCTGAATTCATCAACTGAACTAACTTTTTATTCTTTGTCGCCAAATGAATAATCTGCCTTCTTCCGCTTTTGGTAAATTTAGCTACGATGTTTACGAACCGAAATATAAATCTTTTTAGTCTTGATGTTTTTGTAAGCCCTTCTACAATACCTGAAAAAATCTCCAACAAGTATTTGTAAACCACATGAACAAAAGCCATCAGTATCAAATACACCGTATTCTCTTCAAGGAAACTATGCGGCATGTCTTTCCAATTAAAATCATTGTTCTGAATATCAAAAAGCCGTTCGCTATCACCACGTTGATTGTAGAATTCGATGGCCTCTTTTTCATCTATTTCTCTGTCGTTGGTGATAATGAACAGGTAATTTTTGGCATCACCCGTAAGGGCGGATATTTGCCCCGTTTTGTTCGGATAACGGTAAGCAATAATCCGGTGCGTATATTGTCCGAATTCATAATCAAAGCTTGTTACCTCAAAGTTTTGATGATTAATCGTGCAAGATTTCCAATTATCAGCGGTGGAAGCTTCAAAAAGAAGGG
>JALWFE010000090.1 GCA_027039975.1 Flavobacteriales bacterium | reverse complement strand
CTATTAAACCATTTCATGTTGAATTTAACATCAGTGCTTCAGGGGCTTTTGTTACGCCTAGTCATGAAAATTTCAAGCTTGACCCGGCTGATTATAAATATTTAAGTGTCGAAAGTGGTCCAAATGAAATTCCTACTGTAATGGGGGGGGAAAGCCACAGTCGATTGTTAATTGAAATACCGGATGAATATAACACTGAAGTTAAAACTTTGGAATTTGATGCGCCGGATGGTATCAAAGATGAATTACCGGTCAATGCCATTCCGGCACCTGCCATACAGTTGTCTCTCGGTTTACCTTTAGGCAGTGAGGTAAACTTGCGTTATGCCCCAAAGATAACTTACAATAATGGTTTTTTACAATTGTTAGGTATTGGTGTTAAACATAGTATTTCACAATATTTTCCTGTAGAAGAAGATGAAGACGGAAAAAAAAAGAAACGACATTTTAATGTTGCTGTGCATGCTGCTTACCAAAACATCAGTACCGGTTACGACGATGAAGATTCAGATAAAGGCGTGCGTCTGAATATTTCAACTATTTCATTACAAGGGATAGCCTCATTTGACTATAAATTTTTAAGTGTTTACGGGGCCGTGGGGTATAATAAAGGATTTACCAACCTAGATGTAATAGGTACTTATGAATATACTTATGAAGTTAAAGATAATAACGGCAACCATGTCGATACAAAAACGGTTAGTATTAAAGACCCGTTAAAACTCAAGTATGATATAAATGCTCCAAAAGCCAAAGCAGGTGTTAAATTAAAATTGGCATTTTTTCAAATTTTTGCCGATTATACCCTACAAGAATATCCTGTAGCAACAGCAGGATTTGGATTTAAATTTTAATATCAATAGAATTTTATATAACTTTGCAAACGATATTTTTGAATTAGATAAAATTTATATAAAATGAAAAAGCTCTTTTTTATCATCTCACTTGTAGGTTTATTCAGTTTAACTTCTTGTGGTGCGCAAGAAGAATGTAGAGGACGTACAGATAATTACAAAGTTCAGCAACAACCTGCTAAAATGTTGGCTGTTAACGATATTCAAGAAAACGATAAGCTTTTTTAATATCATTTACTTACCAAATAATTTTCTCTAGTCCTTTTGATTGGAGAAAATTATTTGTTTTTGAAAAATGTTTATTGCCAAACCAGTAGCCTCTATTTGCACTCAGTGGTGACGGGTGTCCCGATTCTAAAATCAGATGTTTTTGTGGGTTAATTAACACTTTTTTACGTTTGGCATCGCCTCCCCA
Organism: Flavobacteriales bacterium; assembly: GCA_027039975.1. GTDB lineage: Bacteria > Bacteroidota > Bacteroidia > Flavobacteriales > Flavobacteriaceae > WGBX01. The sequence continues at coordinate 1,532 of JALWFE010000090.1, read as the reverse complement.
AAGCAAAAACACAACATTCTCCTTATTTTCTGAAATCTTTTTAATAATTTGATTGGTAAACGTTTCCCAACCTTTACCTTGATGTGAACGCGGTTGACCGGCACGTACAGTTAATACGGCATTGAGCAGTAATACGCCTTGCTTTGCCCAGCGTACCAATGAGCCGTTTTCGGGGAAAGATTGTCCCAAATCTTGTTGAATTTCTTTAAAAATATTAATGAGTGAAGGCGGTAAAGGTTGTACATGTTCTTGCACCGAAAAACATAAACCATGCGCATGTCCGGGAGTCGGGTAGGGGTCTTGTCCCATAATCACTGCTTTTACTTGGTCAAACGGCGTGTAGTTCATGGCGTTGAATATATCCGGACCTTTTGGTAAACATGTGTGTGTGCGATATTCTTGCTTGACAAATTGTACTAATGATTTAAAATAATCTTTTTCAAATTCGTCTTTTAATTGTTTGTGCCAGCTGGGTTCTATTTTTACGTTCATTTTTTTTTGGTTTTTTGATTTCATTTGTCATTTCGAACGAGCGACGTAGGAGTGAGGAGAAATCCAGGTTTTCAATAGCTCTAAATTTCATCATTTAAAAAACGCCATTCTGGGTTAAAAGTGTTTATTAAAGTTTCTTTTTTCTCTCTTCGATATTTTTTTATTTGTTTTTCTCTATTAATAGCTGTTTCAATATTTGTAAAATGTTCGTAATATATCAAATATTTTACTTTATACTTTGCTGTAAACGCCTTTGAAAAAGGTTCCGGATTGGCGTGAAAAAATAATCTTTGTTTTAAATTTTCCGTTACACCAACATATAATACAGTTTTGTTTTTGTTGGTAAGCATGTAAACATAGTAATTATGTTTTGCTGGGATTTTCATTTGATTATTTTAGATTTCTCAGTCGTTCCTCCTTCGAAATGACAGATTCTTAGTCACTTTGCTCTGTCGGAATGACAAGTGTTTTAATTGATACATGATACTTGTTACTAGCAACTCGCTACTAAAAAAAATACTACTTTTGCAACATCAACCGGACAAATTTAATGAGAAAAAATCAATCTATTCATCCCAAGGCTTTACAAGATTTAGAATTTGACCAAATTCTGATGCATATTGCCGTTTATACGCAGTCGGAGGAAGCAAAAGAAAAAGTTTTGAAAACCATACCTTTTGTAGAACGGGAACCTATTGAAACGGCTTTGTATAAAACCAACGAATATTTGACTTCTCTTGAAAGTGACAATCCTTTGCCTCATCATTATATCAATCCGTTTGGTGTGGCTCTGAAAAAATTGGATATTGAAAATAGTTTTATCGAACCCAAAAGCCTGCTCAATATCGCACAAGCAGTAGATACTATATACGGTTTAAAGAAATTTTTTACAAAATTATCAAGCTATTTTCCACACTTGCTTCAAGAAATTGAACAACTTAAAATACATCCTGAAATAGCCAAAACCATTCATCAAAAAATTGACGGATATGGTGACATCAAAGATACGGCATCTGAGGATTTAGCACATATTCGTAAAC
>JALWFE010000089.1 GCA_027039975.1 Flavobacteriales bacterium | reverse complement strand
GGTTACGATATAAGAAATTACATTTTTTCGTATGAAAAAGTGTATTAGTTTAAAAGACACATCAAAAAATTGCACCTAACAGCGTTCAATTGTAAATTATTATTATAGATAACCCATAAAAAAACTGCCAAAAAAGCCATTTGCACAGTTTGTAAAATAAGTGCCGTTGACTTTATTGACAGTCCTTAAAAATCTTAAAAAACTCTTTCAAAATTCCTACATCATTCTCTATTCTTTTAACGATGCCGGGACTTCACCTGTAAGTGTTTTTAAGAAATCAATTATCTGATTGACTTCCTCATCTGTTAAATCCTTATTTGATTGTGTTTTAGCCATAATCTTGACGGCTTGTGCCAAATCTTGCACACTACCATCGTGAAAATAAGGTGCTGTTTTTTCTATATTTCTCAAAGAAGGCACCTTAAATACATATTTATCTGCTTCATTTTTCGTTACATCAAATCTTCCGTTATCTACTTTTTTACTTTTAGTAAAATCCCAATAATTACCAAAAATGCCAAATTTTTGATAAGTGTTTCCGCCTAATAAATTACCGGAATGACAAGCCGTGCAACCTGCATTGATAAAGGTTTGAAGCCCTTTCTTCTCCTTGTCGTTTAAAGCATCATCATTACCTGCAATATAGTCATCAAATTTTGAAGGCGTTATCAATTTTCTTTCAAAGGCACCAATGGCTTTTTTCAAATTTTCGTATGTAAGAGACGGTTTTTCGGGAAAAACTTTTGCAAACATTGTAACATATTCATCAATTTTTGACAATCTGTCAATTACCGCTTTTTCACTAGGCATTGCCATTTCTACCGGATTTAATATCGGTCCGCCTGCTTGTGCTTCTACGTCAGGTTCTCTACCATCCCAAAATTGTGCAATATGTAAAGCGGCATTAAGCGTTGTAGGCGAATTTCTACCACCCAATTTACCATCATTTCCTTTTGAAAAAGGTTGATTATCAACGCCAAACGTGTTTAAATTATGACAAGTGTTACAACTTTGAACATTGTCTTTTGATAATCGCTTGTCAAAATACAGTTTTTTACCCAATGCTACTTTTTCATCGGTTACAGGATTGTCCGGATTTTCTGCTACTTTTGGCAAAACCCCAAACATTTGTCTGGCTTTTGCATTCAATTCCCTAAATGCATCAGCCTTTTTTTCAACATTTGACTGTGTCGCGTTTGGCTCTTTCTGATTGTCATTGCCACAACCAATAAAAATTGCTATTACAAACACATAAATTAATACTTTTTTCATATCTCTTATAATTTTGGTTAATTTTTACTTTCTTAAAATTAGATGACTACTACAAATTTATACCGATTTTTCTGATAAAACCAACAAATTTTATACAGGTAAAGATAATAAAAATATCACAAATCTCTTATAACTTTTGATTGTTATCGTTTTCCGGTTTCGTGTATGGTTAGTAACGGATTTTATTGCTCATATTTTTCATATTAGCACTATATTCAAATAAATACAAGGCGTTGAATTTCAACGATTAACAACCATTAACTATTCATATTGTTATGCCCGAAAATGTTATTCGTTTAGTTTTTTTATTTTCAATCTTTCTCTTGCTTCTATTAATACTTGATGTAATTTTTTTTCTAATTCTTTTTTAGGTAAAAATTCAGTCCAGTATTCAGCTACCATTATTCCGTCTTTGTGCATTTCAAGTAATTCAATTTGTTCTTTACTTGCTTCTGTGCATAAAATTATCCCGATTGGTGATTTTTCACCTTCTTGTTTTTCGTATTTTTCAAGCCATTTCAGATATAATTCCATTTGTCCTTTGTATTTGGCTTTGAATTTGTCAATTTTAAGTTCAATAGCGACAAGTCTTTTGATTTTACGATGATAAAAAAGTAAATCCAAATAATAATCGTCTCCATCAATAATCATTCTTTTTTGACGTTCCACGAATGTAAATCCGTTACCTAATTCAAGTAAAAATAGTTCTAATTCTTTAAGGATAGCACCTTCTAAATCATTTTCTAAATATCCGGTTTTCAGGTCAAGGAAATCAAGTAAATAAGGGTCTTTCAATATCCCTTTTTCTATTGTTTTACTGCCATATATTTGCATATCTGCATTTATAGTTCTTTCAAAAACTTTTTTAGAAATTTGTTTTCTTAAATCTCTAACACCAAACTTGTTATCCATTACAAGTTTAGCATAAAATAACCTTTCATTTTCATTTTTTAATGGAAGTAGAACCAAAAAATGAGACCACGACAATTGTCGTGACAGTGTAACGACAATTTCAGGGTCAGAGAATATCTTGGCAAATTGTATCATTCGCCTTAAATTTTTTTCATCGTAAGAACGTCCGTATTTTTTTACCAAATCTCGTGACAGTGTAACGACAATCTGTTTCCCATACTCTGCTCTTTGGTCTTTTAACACCTCTTTTTTTATTCGATTACCGATATTCCAAAAAGTCAATGTTAATACATTGTTTGCTTGGACTATCAATTGTTTTTTAGAATTTTCAACAATTGAAATAATCTCATTTAAGATATTTTGATATGCTTTTTTATCTACTAACATTATCTTTTTATTTATTCACATACAAAGATAATATTAAAAATTTTGTTTTTAATAAGTTTAGTTATTATGATTTCGTGAATATGGTGCACAACGGGAAAATATAAATCTTACTAACCGAAACAAATAGACTATGCCACGTTGCTACAAAACCTTTCTATCAAAAACTCTATCTTTTATAGTAACAAATATCACTGTAATTTAAAATTATTCTAAATAAATTTGTGAAAAGTATTCCTTTTGCATCAAACCAAATATAAAAACTTTAAAATTA
>JALWFE010000088.1 GCA_027039975.1 Flavobacteriales bacterium | reverse complement strand
ATCGCACCACCGATTTCGGCAAGACATGGCATGCCATTGTGACTGATGAAATCAAAGGTTATGCTATGAGTCTCCAACAGGATTTTGTCAAAAAAGATTTATTGTTTTTAGGCACGCAATACGGTTTATACATCACTTTAAACGGGGGTAAACATTGGATGAAGTTTGAAAATAATATGCCGACGGTACCCGTAATGCACGTTACCATGCAAAGACAGACTTCCGATTTGGTTTTAGCCACCCACGGACGTGGGGCTATTGTCATTGACGATGTCAGTCCTTTGCGTCAAATCACGGAAGAAATAATAGATAAAGAGGTGTACATTTTCAAAACAAAACCCTTTATGATGCTTGAACGTAACGGTTTTGGAGGTGGTTATGGCGACAATGGTTATATAGCACCCGGAAAACCCGGAGGCGCCCGTATTTTGTATTATCTCAAAAAACGCCATACTTTCGGTAAAATGAAATTAAGCATCTTGGATGAAAACGGAAATGAAGTAACGGAATTAGCTTCGGGAAAACAAAAAGGTATCAATGTCGTCCGGTGGTATTTCAGAACCAAACCACCAAAAACAGCTGCCGGTAAGACACTGAGTCTAAGCGGATTTATGGCCCCGCGTGTGCCGGCCGGAACTTATACATTACGATTGCAAAAAGGAAAAAAAGTATATGAATCAAAGATTGAAACCCGGTATGACACACTTCCCAAAATTCCTTTGAAAAATAGAAAAATACAAGAAAAAACCGTCAGGGAAGTCTATGATATGATTGAAGATTTAGCTTATTTGGTTTATCAAATAGATGAAATGGAGAAATATGTCAATCAAACCGGTCGAAAAGAAAAAAAGCTTTGGAAAACCAAAGATAAATTACTTCAAAAATTGGAAAGTTTGAAAAAAACATTAGTCCAAACCACCGGGGATAATTATACGCAAACGCCGAAACCCGAACTGCGTGAAAAATTGGCAAAACTCTACGGTAAAATTGTCAATCACTACGATTTGCCGTCCAATTCGCAGATGAAAAACTTGCAAGTATTAAAAGCCGACTTAAAACAAGCGCATCAAACTTTTGACAAAATCAAGAGCAAATATTTCAAACGTTTTGAGAATAAGGCTGTTAAACTCGGACTAAAACCGTTTAAAATCAAAACCTTTGAAGAATTTGTTAAAAAATAATATGATATTTGTAATTAAATTTGCAAAAAAATCAAACAATGAAAATGACACGATTTATTTTTCTTTTTATTTTGATGTTTCTCGGTCAATTCGTTTGGGGACAAGACACGCTACGTGTCAAATTTCATCCCGCCAGAAACTATCCCTGGACAGTGTTGTATCAACTGAAAAATGTACGGCAAGAATATATCGATAACAAGCAACAAAACAAAGACAGCATATTTGTCTATAATATGCAAGGACAAAAACCCGGAATGTATTTGCTGATGTATGATATGAATACTCAAAATTTTATCTATTTCATCTATAACAACGAACCGGTTGATTTGGAAATTTTTCCGGTAGAACACAATAAAATCATAATTCACAAATCAAAAGAAAATAAAGTTTTTTTGCCCTATGCCACGAAACATAACAAACTGGTTGCCGAACTAAACAAATTGGAAAAGAAATTAACTACCGGTGACTTAACCAACCGAGACAAGAAAACTTTTGAACAAAAAAAACAAGCACTTAAACAATTGCAAACCAAATATTTTAAAAAATCAAAAGGTTTGTTGGCTCACAAATATATAACGGCAATGAATGAATACTATCCGGATATCAATTTGCCTGTAAAAGCTTATTGGAAGGCCAAAAAAGAACATTATTTGAAAAATTTGGCTTTTAACGATACCGATTTACAACACTCCAACATTATCATTAACAAAATCAATACTTATGTTTTTGATATTGACCCTCCTGCCGAACCTAAAACCAAACATTTGGCATATTTAAAGCGGATTGAAAAAATTTTACCTAAAATCAAAAATCAAACTTACCGTGATAATGTGATTATTTCGTTGACCAACTCCTTTATCAACATCGACGGACGGGTTACCAAAACATTGATAGAAAAATATATCGACAAGATGCCCGAAGCGGATAAAAGAAACGTCAATATTAAAGCTATTTTAGACCAAGTTGGTTTAACTATCGGGGAAAAAGCACCTGAATTTACTTTTAAAGATTTTTTGGAACAAGAGCATTCTTTTCACAAAATCATTAAGCAAAAACCTTATACATTATTAATTTTTTGGAGTGCCACCTGTTCACATTGTTTACACGCTATGCCAATTGTCCATAAAATGATGAAAAATCGCAAAGATTTTAATGTCGTCGCTATCGGTATTGAATACGAAAAATATCCTTGGAGTGCCGAACATCAAAATTATCCGGATTTTTACCACGGCTTAAAACTTAAAAAATGGAACAATCCGGTTGTAAAAACTTACGGTGTTCACGCTACACCAACTTTCTTTATCATTGATAATAAAGGTTATGTCATTGCCAAACCTTATGCTGTGGAAGACATTGAAACATGGTTAAAGAATCATCCGGTTCTAAATAAATTTTAAATCATTGGCACAAAGAATAAGCATCCGCCTCCGATTTGCCGCTTACTATTAACTACTTACGACTTTTTTTATCCCGGGTCAGCATGCGTTTGATTTCGTTTAATTTCATCAAAGCTTCGACGGGTGTCAGATTGTCGATATCGGTATCGAGGATTTCTTCTTTGATTTCTTCGAGGAGCGGGTCGTCGAGTTGGAAGAAACTCAATTGCATCCCTTTTGTAGATTGGTTGAGTTGTTCTTTGACGGTATCTTTTTGTTTGGAGGCTTCCAGTTCTTTTAAGATTTTTTTAGCTTTGTTGATAACGCGTAAGGGCATACCTGCCAATTTGGCCACGTGAATTCCGAAACTGTGTTCGCTGCCGCCCGGGACGAGTTTACGGACAAAAATAATGTTGTTACCTACTTCTTTGATAGAAACGTTAAAATTTTTGATACGTTCGAAAGTTTTGGTCATCTCATTGAGTTCGTGGTAGTGGGTCGCAAAGAGTGTTTTGGGACGGGCGGGATGTTCGTGCAGGTATTCAGCAATAGCCCAAGCGATGGAAATACCGTCATAGGTACTGGTACCACGTCCGATTTCGTCGAGCAATATCAAACTGCGTTCCGAAAGATTGTTGAGGATACTTGCTGTTTCGTTCATCTCAACCATAAAAGTTGATTCGCCCATAGAAATATTATCCGATGCGCCAACACGGGTAAATATCTTATCCACAATACCGATACGGGCATGTTTTGCCGGGACAAAACTGCCGATTTGTGCCAGTAGTACAATCAAAGCCGTTTGACGCAACAAGGCAGATTTTCCGGACATGTTAGGGCCTGTTATCATAATAATTTGTTGATGGTCTCTATCTAGAAAAATATCATTGGGGATATAACTTTCGCCTTCGGGTAGTTGCTGTTCGATAACCGGATGCCGTCCGTCTTTGATGTCGATGTCGTAAGTCAAGTCAATTGCCGGGCGGGTATAATTGTGCCTTACCGCCAAACGGGCGAAAGACAAATATGTATCTATTTCGCCGATCAAATGCGCATTAATTTGGATGGCTTTGATATAATCGTGTAGCCAAGTAACGAGTTGTTGAAAAATGGCTTGTTCGAGTTGTAAGATTTTTTCTTCGGCTCCGAGGATTTTGGTTTCCAAATCTTTGAGTTCTTCCGTGATATAGCGTTCGGCGGCAGTCAGGGTTTGTTTACGGATCCAATCTTCCGGGACGCGGTCTTTGTATGTATTTCTTACTTCGAGATAGTAACCGAACACATTGTTAAAACCGATTTTTAGCGAATTGATACCGGTACGTTGAATTTCACGGATAAGGATTTGATCCAAAATCTGTTTGGATGATGATTTAAGTTGCCGTAGTTCGTCCAATTCATTCGATACGCCGGATTTAATAACATTTCCTTTTAGTAGGTTTACAGGTGCTTCTTCGTGGACGGTTTGCCGGATTTTATCCCGTAACAATTCCAGGGCATTGATTTGTTCGGCTATTTTTTGCAGAGCGGGTTCCGGTTGTTTACCCAATAGTTCTTTGACCGGTACAATAGCATCGAGCGAACGCAACAGTTGAACAATTTCACGCGGGTTGATTTTACCGGTAGCTACTTTGGATACCAAACGTTCGATGTCACCGGTTTGTTTTAATTGTCCTGCTATGTCGTCTGATAAAGTTTGATTGTTGACAAATTCCGTAACTATTTGCAAACGTTCGTCAATTTTGTTCTTATCTTTCAAAGGGAGTGCCAACCAACGGCGAATCGTACGGCCGCCCATGGCCGTCAATGTTTGGTCTATTATGTCCAGTAAGGTAACGGCATTGGGTTGGGGGCTGCCATAGAGTTCAAGATTGCGAATGGTAAATTTATCCATCCATACATAAGCATCTTCTTCTATCCGGCTGATTTTGTTAATGTGTTTTAAATCGTTTTGTTTGACATCGGATAGATAATGTAAGATAGCGCCGGCGGCAATCAAAGCGGTTTTGAGGTCGGCAACACCGAACCCTTTCAAATTGACAGTTTGAAAATGATTTTTGAGTAATTCGTTGGCATAATCGGATTGATAAACCCAATCATCTTGTTTGAATGTGTAAAAATCCGTCCCGAAAGCTTCGTTAAATTGTTTTTGTTGGGCGTAACTGAATAGGATTTCAGAAGGTTTAAAGTTTTGTAACAATTTATCGATATAATCGCGGTTCCCTTCGCTGACGAGAAATTCGCCGGTCGAGACATCTATAAAGGCAATCCCTATTTTTTTCTTGTCAAAAAATACGGATGCCAAAAAATTATTGGATTTGGCTTCAAGGACGTCGTCATTGAGGGCGACACCGGGTGTCACTACTTCGGTGACGCCGCGTTTGACAATTTTTTTGGCTAATTTGGGGTCTTCGAGTTGGTCGCAAATAGCAACACGTAGTCCGGCTTTGACCAATTTGGGCAAATATGTGTTGAGGGAATGATGTGGAAAACCGGCCAAGGCGGTCTCCGCTTCGGAGCCATTACCACGTTTGGTTTGAACGATACCGAGAATTTTGGAAGCTTTAATGGCGTCTTCACCGAAAGTTTCATAAAAATCGCCCACTCTGAATAACAATAAAGCATCAGGATATTTTGCCTTGATGCTGTTGTATTGTTTCATTAAAGGGGTTACTTTTTTTGCCAAAATCCCGTGATTTTTTTGTCCGGCTAATTTACAAAATTCTTCTGTTTTTTTGATGAATTGATGAATTAGTAAGTAGGTCGCTGAGTGATTTTGTGACATAGGAACAAAATTGTATCGAAGCGCCGGGTTGATAAATTGATGAATTGAGGAAATGAGGAACTGAGAAGTAGGTCTTAGAGTGATCCCGATGATTCCGGCGTGTATCGGGAGGATGTATCGAGGCGCCGGGTCATTTTTGTGTTTGGTTATTTATTCTTTTAACAATAGTTCTTCCTTGGTTTATTAGTCATATTGTCTTTATTTTTTTTCGGAAAATTTACTAATTTGTTGATTTTCAATAAATTACAAACTAAAAATATTGTTGTTTATTGAGTTGATTATCAATCTATCTATCACGCTGATCATTAACAAACTATTGGTTAAATAGTTCAAAATAATCTTTAAATATATATTTTCTATTCCTTTTAAATCCGGTGTATTCTTTTATTATTCCAAGATTTTCAAATTCTGTAAGTAATCTGTTTGCAGTTGATGGTGCAATACTTAATTCTCCGACTAATTTTTTAGATGTCGTAATTGGGTTTTGAAATAAAATTCTTAGTAATTGAATGCCTTTTTCCGCTTTACTTCCCATTTTTGGTATTTTGTTGTTTTCAATATCAGCTTTAAGTTGTATAATATCCTTAAAGACTTGAATTGATGATTTTGAAGTTTCAATAACACCTACTAAAAAGAATATAATCCATTGTTCCAAATCATTTTTTAATCTTACTCTCATCAAATTATCATAATAATAATCTCTGTGTTTTTCAAAAAAATCAGATAAATACAGTGCGGGTTTCTTCAGTATATCATTGCTGACCAAATACAATGTAATCAGTAAGCGACCTAACCTGCCATTACCATCTAAAAAAGGATGAATGGTTTCAAATTGATAATGAGCAATGGCAATTTTTATCAAATGAGGTATATAAAATTCGTTATTATTTAAGAATTTTTCAAAATCACTCATTAAATCAGGTAAATCCCTATGATGAGGTGGGATATAAACGGCATCTTTAAGTGTTGCTCCTATCCAATTTTGACTTTTCCTGAATTCTCCGGGCAATTTATGTTTACCTCTAACACCTGACAATAAAACTTTATGTGTGTTTTTTAGTAGTCTATTAGACAACGGCAATTTTTCAAGTTCGGATATTGAATAATTTATGGCATTTATATAATTTTGAACTTCTCTCCAATCGTCTCTTTTTTCGGGATAAATCTCTTCTTCATTCAAAAGAGCTTCTTCCATATTTGTTTTTGTTCCTTCAATTCTACTTGAAGTTGTTGCTTCTTTTGATATATGCATTTTTATAAAAAAATCAACATCCGGTATTAATTGTGAAAAAGCATTTAATTCGCCAAGCAATCTATTTGCTTCTGATAATAAATGATTTATCTTTGGTGAAGAAACAATCCATTCTTTATTGATTTTTTCCGGTAAAAACGATGAATATCCGATTTGTTTAATATATTTCCCTGCTTTAAAATCTTTTATATCCATATTGAAATAATACTTTTCAGCAAAGATAATAATTTATATTTTCATTTTTACTCATTTTTGAAAATATAATTATTATTGTTTTCATTTCTCAAATAAAATACAACTTTTACTTATTCCTTCAAATTTGGTTTTATAAACTGAGGAAATGAGGAATTACCTCGTTTCATTGCGTATCGTATTCTTTGATGATTGCTTATTACTTTACACCGTATTCTCGTCTTATAAACTGAGGAATTGAGGAATAATTAGTTGAAAGTTAAAAGTTGAAAGTTGAAAGTTTTGGTTCATAGATTATTTGCATTCTTTGATGATTGTTTTTTTTACTTTATACCGTATTTTCGTCTTACAAATCGAGGAATTGCGGAAATGAGGAATTGAGGAATGAGAAGTAGGTCTTTGAATGACCCCGACGTACGTCGGGGGTAATGAGCAAAATTGTACCGACGAAGTAGGTCGCTGAGTGACCCCGACGTACGTCGGGGCGTAGGAACAAAATTGTATCGAAGCGCCGGATTTGGAATTGAAAGTTTTAAGACCTTATATGTTTGTTTTTTGAAAAATAATAATCAAAAATAACATAATTTTGACAATTATGGGGATCAGACCAAAGTACATAGATACTGTCTAACAGAAACCCAAACTGTCAAATCAAATATGTGGTATATCTAAGCGCCTGGACGCTGCATTTAATAAGGCAATATTATGATTTGACTTAATTAATTCAGTATTAACTTAAATCATTATTTAAAATGAAAAAAGAAAAGATTTTTATTGGTATCGATGTTAGTAAAGGTTATGCCGATTTTATTATTTTACAAGAGAACAAATCAGTTCTAAAAGAAAATTTTCAACTTGATGATAATAAAACCGGACACGAAATTTTTACTAAACTTTTAGAAGAGTTATCCACTGATTTTCAAATTATATGTGGTGTTGAAAATACCGGTGGTTATGAGCGCAATTGGGTTCATTTAATTCGTGAACTTTCACGTCAAAGCAAAGGAATTGAAATATATAAATTCAATCCGAAAGCTGTAAAACATCAAATACAAAGCGAATTAAAATCGACCATTGACGATGCGATTAGTGCCAAAGGTATAGCTACGTATTTGATCAATAATTATGATTTATTTAAGTCTAATTGGGAGAAAAGTATATCAGAACGAAAAGAAGTAACCGAAGGAAAGATGCTTAACAATATGATAAACAGCTTAATAAAGCAAAAAACGATGAAAACTAATCAGTTAGAAAAGTTAGTTTATCAGAGTTTTCCTGAACTACTACGATATTTTAGATACTCTACACCTCAATGGATTTATTATTTTTTGATTAAATACCCGGGTGCTGCCGCAGTAAAGAGAGGTAAACTATCAGGTATTGAAAACATAAAGTATATTTCCCGCAGTAAAGCAAAACTACTAAAAAAATTAGCTAAAAATAGTGTAGCTTCGATGAATAGTGAATTGGTAGAATATATGATTAAGCAGCAATGTGAAGATATTTTATACATTGATAAAGAGATACAAACACTAAAAAAGAAATTGGAAAAAGTTTATGAAAATGACGAAAGAGCAAAAATTATCATGTCTTTAAAAGGTATAGCTAAATGGTCGGCGGCAGCTTTTTTGGTTGAATTAGGTGATGAAAAACGATTTAAAACGGCTAAGCAAATAGTTGGTTTTTTTGGTGTTAATCCTTCTTTTAAACTTAGTGGAGACGGTATTTACAAAGTAAGAATGAGCAAGCAAGGAAGTGCCAATATGCGTTCTGTATTATTTAAGATTGTTAATAATTTAGTACTACACGAAGAATATTTTAAAGCTTTGTATGCAAAATACAGAGCAAAAGGGAAAAAGCATTACGTAGTAATGGGAATATTGATGAATAAAGCACTTAGAGTATTATGGGGAATGCTTAAAACAGGTACCAAATTTAACAGTAAGATTGACCAAAGAAATATTGAAAAAAATAATCAAATAGAACAAAAAAGTCAGATTAGTAAAAAATCTAGAAGAATGCAAAAATTAACCCTGGACGCTCCAATTTCCAGATCAAATTTAAAAAAAAGAAGAGCTACTTTAGAGCCTCAATCATCTGTTTCTGATGAAAGCACGAGGTCATCTAAAAATAGCTCAGTACAAATTTAATAAAAAATTTGAATTTTGTTTGGAAATTAACGGTATATCTGTTAGGTTTTCAAAACCTGATAGGTCTGTAAATAATTGAAAATCAAAAAAATCGGACTGAATAACAGCCCGCTATAATAAATTTGCACGAGGTTAAATCTTTTTTAATGTTTTTTGTGAGATAAATACTCGGCTACACCTTCAAAAGTGGGTTTCAAAGCTTCTTTACCTTCTTCCCAATCAGCCGGACATACTTCGCCGTATTTTTGCAAGTGGGTTAAAGCGTCAACCAAACGTAAAGCTTCTTTAACACTACGTCCCAATCCTAGATTGTTGACTAATTCGTGTTGCACGACGCCGTCTTCATCGATTAAAAACAAACCGCGAAAAGCTACCGGTTCGCCTTCAAATGAAATTTCACCGTCTTCGTCCACAACATATTCACCGCCTAAAACATTATATTTCATAGAAATGGTTTTGTCCAAATCGGCAACCAACGGGTATTTAACGCCTTGAATACCGCCTTTCTCTTGTGGCGTATTTAACCATGCCCAATGTGAGAATTGCGAATCGATAGAACAACCGACTACAACGGTATTGCGTTTTTCAAATTCGGCAATATGCTCTTGAAAAGCTAAAATCTCAGTCGGGCAAACAAAGGTAAAATCCAAAGGATAGAAAAAGAAAATAACTTTTTTGCCTCTGTATTGTTCCAAAGAAAAATCTTCTTGAAATTCTCCGCCGTTTACAACGGCAACCGCTTTAAAATCGGGGGCTTTTTTTCCTACTAAACTCATAATTGTATATTTTTTAAATTAAAATCTGTTACAAAAATAAGCCAATTCGGTCAATAAAACACTATGAACTTATAAAACTATTTTATTTGTTGATAGGAATTATTTATATTGAAAAAATTAGTTTGTACCGGATGTATGGCATTGAATGTCCGTTGTTATTTCTATCTCAAAAAGCAGGAAGAGAAATCTTATAATTATTTGAGGAAATGAGGAAGTGAGGAAAATTCTCAATTTTCCATTTTCCATTCTCCATTTTCCATTAACATTATCCCTTGTCTTTCATTGAGCCTGATTATTTACTGTTTCTTTTTCTCTCCGCTTTTTTATGAATTTTATACTTTCTGATTGCTTTTTCCTGAACCATTTTATAATTGATATGCTTGCCAATGAAATAAGGGAAATAAATATTGAAATACATTTTTTCTTTAGGTAAAACGGTCATACGTTTATTATCCTTTGAAACCGGTTTAATTAACAAAACATCGTAAGGTATTCGGTTGTGATACCGCAGTTCTTGCCGGACAAGTTCCAGATTTTTCTGATTTAAAATCAAATATTCATCGCTAATAATTCTAATAATAAAAGCATTGTCAAAATCTTTTCCTGTACCACTATATAAAGGAATTCGCAGTAAATCGCCGTATTTTTTATAGTAAAATTTTGATTTTTGACGTTCTCCGATTTTTTTGTAAGCATATCCCAGCAGCATATGTAAACGGCTATTGACCGGATATATTTGTAATAATTTTTCTCCTTCTGTAATCGCATTTTGATAATCCATTTGTCCCGTATATTTGGCAATTTTTTCCACAGCTTTGTCTTCTTTAACCGGTTCATAGTTTTTCATAAAAACGCTGCCGTAATACAACAACATCAATTCGTCTTCTTTTATTTTCGAAGGTTTTTTGAGCCATATATTTTTCAAATGTTCAAAATATTTCGGATGTTTTTGCACCATGGATTTTAATGTGTCAACCGGTAGCCCGTACACTTTAAAAGGTGTTTTTTGTGCATTTAACACCAATGACAAACCAAAGATAAAAACAGGAAAAATCAATTTTTTCATAAGCGGATATAAATTTAGCTCTAAATTAAAAATAAAATTTTATATTTAAGCTTTCTTAATTCAAAAGCTATGCAAAAATTATTCCTGATTGTTTCATTAAGTTTTTTGATATTTTCTTGTAAACAAAATACTGTTCAAAAACCGCAACAGCATTTGGTAAGTGATACGGCTATGGTCGTATCGGCCAACCGTTTGGCGTCAAAAACAGGCATTGATATTTTAAAACAAGGTGGCAATGCCGTAGATGCTATGGTAGCGACCAATTTTGTTTTATCGGTGGTTTATCCGCGTGCGGGGAACATCGGTGGGGGAGGACTTATGATTATCCGCACACCTGACGGAAAAGCAACGGCTTTGGATTACCGTGAAACGGCACCGTTGAAAGCACATAAGGATTTATATCTCGACGAAAGCGGACAAGTGATTGAAGGTTTGAGTAGAAACGGCGGTTTGGCGGTAGGTGTACCGGGGACGGTAGCGGGTTTGTATGCCGCTTGGCAAAAATACGGGCATATCAAAGACTGGTCAAAACTGGTGATGCCGGCAGTGGAATTGGCCGAAAAAGGTTTTGCCATATCGGAAAGTGAAGCTCACCGGCTCAATAAATATAAAGACGATTTTTTAAAGTGGAATCCGGACAATAAAACATTTATCAAAGACCACTGGCTTAAAGGCGACATTTTAAAGCAACCTGCCTTGGCTAAAACTTTAAGAATGATTGCCGGAAAAGGTCCGGAAGCTTTTTATGAAGGTCCCGTGGCGCAAGCTATTGTCGATAAGGTAACTAAAAGCGGTGGTATCATCACTTTGGAAGATTTGAAAAAATACAAGGCTAAGTTCCGTAATCCTATTGTTGTGCCTTACAAAGATTATACGGTAATTTCCATGCCACCCCCTTCGAGTGGCGGAGTGGCTTTAGGACAATTACTCAAAATCGTATCGCATTATCCCGTAAAAAAATGGGGGTTTCATACCTATAAAACCACGCATTTGATGGTCGAAGCCGAAAAACGGGTATATGCCGACAGAGCTGAATATTTGGGAGACAGTGATTTTTATCCTGTTCCTGTTGATACATTGCTCGACGATGCTTATCTCGAACACCGGATGGCTGATTTCGACCCGTTAAAAGCGACACCGAGTGACCGGATTTTCGCCGGTGAATTCGAATTGCACAAAGAGAGTTTTGAAACCACACATATTTCCGTAGTCGATAAAAACAGGATGGCGGTATCGTGTACTACGACTTTAAATTCCAATTACGGTTCCAAAGTCATCGTAGATGGTTACGGATTTTTTCTCAACAACGAAATGGATGATTTCAGTGCCAAACCCGGCGTGCCGAATCAATTCGGATTGATTGGCGCCGAAGCCAATGCCATTGCACCACAAAAACGAATGCTTAGTTCCATGACACCGACGATTGTCACCAAAGACGGACAACTGTTTATGGTTTTGGGAACCCCCGGCGGTTCGACGATTATCACGTCGGTATTTCAAACAATCTTAAATGTGATTGATTTTGATATGAATATGTATGATGCCGTGCAAGCCAAACGTTTTCATCACCAGTTTTTGCCCGATTATATTATGTATGAAAAGAAAACTTTCGACAAAGCCGTTATGGACAGTTTAAAACAAGCCGGACATAAACTCAAGCAAGTAAAATATATGGGTATTGTCAAAGCCATTTTGGTCAAAGACGGTAAACTCGAAGGAGCAGGGGATAGCCGCAATAAAGATGACGATGTGGAGGGATATTAGTTGAAAGTTCATAAAGTTGAAAGTTTATAATGTTCAAAGTGCAGTTTTAAATAGCGATATGTTATGAGGTAATAAATTATTTATCAATGAAAAAAAGTACAATAACTTTCAACCTTCAACTTTTAACTTTCAACTCATTTATCATCAATTCCTCAATATTTTTTGTAATTCTTTGATTTTCGAAGTAAGTTTGTAGTTTCAAAAAATAATCCGACTTATGTTACAAATAAACCGAATAAAAGCCGAAAGAGATGCTATCATCGAGGCAATGAAAAAACGTAATTTTGATGCGACTGAAATTTTAGATAAAGCTATTTTGTTAGACGATTTGCGACGTAAAACGCAAACCGGTAATGATAATTTGCTTGCCGAGATGAATAAACTTTCCAGAGAAATAGGACAACTTTATAAAAGCGGCGAGCGTCAAAAAGCGGAAATTTTGAAACAAAAAACCGCCCAGATAAAAGAGCAGATTAAAGTATTATCTGAGGAATTGGAACGGGTGAAAGCCGAATTACAGGAGATTTTATATCAAATACCGAATGTACCGCATACATCGGTACCTTTTGGTAAAAATGAAGCGGACAATGAAGTGGTTTTTGAACACGGTGATATTTTGCACATGCCCGATGATGCCTTACCGCATTGGGAACTGGCCAAAAAATACGATTTGATTGATTTTGAACTCGGTAATAAAATTACCGGTGCGGGTTTTCCTGTTTACAAAGGTAAAGGTGCAAAATTGCAACGGGCATTAATCAACTATTTTCTCGATAAAAACGAAGCGGCAGGATATAAGGAAATTCAAGTGCCGCATTTGATTAACGAAGCTTCCGGTTACGGAACGGGCCAATTACCGGACAAAGAGGGGCAAATGTATGTCATAGAGCGGGACAATTTATATCTTATCCCGACAGCCGAAGTGCCGGTTACCAATTTGTATCGTGATGTGATGTTAAAAGCCTCTGATTTTCCTATCAAAAATACGGCTTATACACCTTGTTTTCGCCGCGAAGCCGGTTCATACGGGGCGCATGTGCGGGGATTGAACCGTTTGCACCAATTTGATAAAGTGGAAATCGTGCGATTGGAACATCCCGATAAATCTTATGAAGCACTGGACGAAATGGTGGAACATGTCAAGCAAATTTTAATAGAGCTGGGATTACAATTCAGAATTGTGCGTCTTTGTGGCGGAGATTTGGGCTTTACCTCTGCCTTGACCTACGATTTTGAAGTGTGGTCTGCGGCTCAAAAACGTTGGTTGGAGGTTAGTTCGGTTTCCAATTTTGAAGATTTTCAAGCCAACCGTTTAAAACTACGTTTTAAAGATACCGACGGTAAAAAACGTTTGGCACATACGCTTAACGGTAGCGCACTGGCACTGCCCCGGGTGGTTGCTGCCTTGCTCGAAAATAATCAAACCGAAAACGGTATCAAAGTACCGGAAGTTTTGCAAGGTTTTTTAGGAACTGATTTGATTGATTGAAAATTTTGTGGGATTTATCTATGAAGAGACGTTACATTTCTCATTGATTTTTTATTGATTTGTGTATTAGTAGTAAAAAATATAAAGAATCAGATTGTGAAAAGTTTAAAAAATCACCAAAACATTTTCCAAAACCCTTTATAAAAAACTAAACCTGACAATGATCCTAATGTATTTGCCAAGGCATCAAAAAAATCACCGCTCCGGTTAGGAATAAGATATTCTTGTAAAAATTCGATAATAACACCTAATAAAACGGCAAAAATAAACAGTGGCAGTTTTTTGAGACGTAAACCGGGATAAGCACGCAACCAAAACAGAACCAAAAAGAAGTAAAGAAAAAAATGCACGATTTTATCGGCATAAGAAAATGACGGTAAATTTAAGTCATTGAGAGGTGTTAAACTAATGGCAGCCAACCACAAAGTGTAGCTAACTGCCAATATTTTATATTTATGCTTTAATATTTTTCTTGTATGCTTCGGCATCTAATAAGTCGTTCACCTCATCGGGATTTAAAATTTTTATTTTTATTATCCAGCCTTTTCCGTAAGGGTCTTTGTTGATTAACTCCGGTTCGTCTTCCAAATTTTCGTTAAATTCCAAAACTTCTCCTGATACAGGCATAAACAAATCCGAAACAGTTTTAACGGCTTCAACGGTACCGAAAACTTCATCGCGGTCCAATTCTTCGCCTTCGGTATCGACTTCTACATAAACGATATCACCCAATTCTCTCTGGGCAAAATCCGTAATACCTACTATTGCGGTATCACCGTCTATCGAAACCCATTCGTGTTCTTTGGTATATTTTAAATTTTCGGGAAAAGTCATTATTTCTGATTTTAAAATTGTTGAACAAAAATACTAATATTTCGATACTAAAAAAATTATTTTTAAAATATTCCTTAATTCCTCATTTCCTCAACTCCTCATTTCCTCATGATTAATTTCCAAACGTATATTTAATAGTCAAACCGCCGCGAATATTGGTAAACGGATATGAGGTGGATATGGCATATTCGGAATACGAATGATTGTAAAACAATATGGCCGAAAGATATTTGGTCAAAGCATAGTCGGCACTGAATTTCAAGTTATACATAGTTTGACCGGCGGTGATTTGATTGTTATCATCTGACAAACTGCGCAATATTGTGATATTGTTACGCATAGATGCATCTATTTTCAATATCAAATCACTTGTAAATTCGATACGCCTGCCTGCCAACCGTAACGGTAAAGTGATATCTTTAAGTCTGTATCCCAGTCCGGCGGTATATTCTTTTCCGGCTACTTCCGACAAAGTATAATTGTTGAGGTTTAAAGACATAGTCCGGTCTTGTTTGATAGAAAAATCTATTTTTAATGAGTTTTGCATTTCCATATTAAATCTGATTAACGGATTGAATGCTTCGGTTAGCGTGATATTGTCCATAACATAAGGAGAATAGTAGTTGCCAGCAATATCTTTGGCATTAGGGTCTTGGAAAGTCTGCAGATTATTGGTGTATTGATTAACCGTATAATCGGATTGGTAATTGTGTTCCAGACTCAAATTTTTAAAGATTTTTTTTAGCCATTTGACTTTGTTTAATCCGGTCAATTTGATACGCCAATTAGGAACCGGAAACAGTTTAAAAGGCGCTAAACCTATATTTCCGGGGTCTGTGTCGGTGTAACCGGTAATAAAAGAATACATCAATACTTCCGTTTGCAAAGGGCCGTAACCGTTGGGATACCCCGATGCCGGTACGGATACGCCGCGTTGTGCTGCCAAACGACGGGCAATGGTTAACCGGTTGTTTAACATCCTTTCAAAAGCCGGGCTGTTTTTAAGGGATATATTTTCAAAAGCCGTTTTGGCCAAAATCGTGGAAACGGAGTAATTGCCCATAGTACTCGGCACTAATGCATTGTATGATCTGCCTACGGCATTGAACTGCTCACTTAAATTTTCCATATAGGAAGTTTGCCCTTTAAAAGTTATAGACAAATTTTTAAAGGGTTTTATCGTACCTTGATAATTTAAATCTTCCGAAAAGGTTTCGACATAAGGATCGTTAAAATCGGGGTATTGTGACAGCCAGCCGCGTTTGGCGGCTTCGTAACGTATTTGATCATCATCCCAACCCAAAGCAAAAGGTAAGCTGGGTTGTGTTGTCCCGAAAAATCCGACACTTTTCAGATATCCGGGCAACATCATACCATTATTTCTTCTATATGTGATTTTGAGGTTTTGAAAACCGGTCAAAATTCCTAATAACGAACCGAAAAATTTGTTTTGTCCGGTACCGGTAACTTCAGTTTTGCCTTTATCTTTAGATTTTTTCTTATCGTTGTTTTTATCCTTTCCGGATTTATCTTTTCCGTTCTTGTTGTTCTTTTCTTTGCCGGTTTTTTCTTTCTCTCGGACCTTGGTTTTTCTCTTGTTTTTATTGTTGTATCCACCTTTTCCCATCAACCGTTTTTGCAATTTGGTGATGCCCAAAGTGCGATACAACTTACGCATGTCAATATTGGCATTGATTTGGTGCGAGTTGGAGTTTTGAACTGTATTTCCCAAATCATAACCGTTGATATCGGCCATTGCCTCCGATCGTTTTTGCCATTGGAATGTGCCGTTGTAAACATAAGTTACTTTTAAGAAATCTAATAAAGGAAATTTGTTCAAAGGTAAATTATACGAAACATTTATGTTTTGTGAATGTGTCAGAGGTTCACCCGTGTTGAAAAAGTCAGTCCAAAGGCTGTTGTTAAAGTCGGTGGAACCATCGGGTAACAGGTAATTTTTAACGGCTCTATTGTGTGTAATTCCGAATGATGTTTGTATGGATTTCGTAGGATTGTAGTTAACGGTATAACCCCAGTCAAAAGTGTAATCCCTGTTTTGCAACGGCGGAATAGCCAGGCCGTAGTCTTCTATTTCCCTGAAATGTAAATTATTGAACCGCCTGTTGATATTACTTGTTACCGTGATATTTGACGGCATAATGTTAAAATTAAAATCTTTGATAAAACGCAAATGTTTGGATTTTAATTTTTTTGATTTCTTAAAAGGGGAAAAAGATAAATCTTTAAAACTATATGAATAATTCATTCCCAAACGCGTGGTTTCGTCTTTATTGGAGGCAATTTCGTAATCGGAATGGTAAAT
Source organism: Flavobacteriales bacterium (assembly GCA_027039975.1). Lineage (GTDB taxonomy): Bacteria > Bacteroidota > Bacteroidia > Flavobacteriales > Flavobacteriaceae > WGBX01. Next base: position 11,670 of record JALWFE010000088.1, on the reverse strand, counting down.
TTCGTTGTAGGCAAAATCAAAGGTAAAATTTTCAATATCGTAAAAATGATGTTTTTGTTTTTCGTTTTTTTTGCCGGCATTGTTGGGTCTCTTACCGTTAGCAGGCGGATTTTTGCTTGTATTGGTGGCATAACCTTTTTTTACACCGGATAAGGTAATCCCGCGATGCCGTGTGTAGGCTTGTGCCACTTGACGGATAGAATCACGTTGTTTGGCATTATCAGCTATTTTTAACCGGTCTTGAACGGTAATATCCCGCCAAATAGGGTCGTATTTGGGTGTGATAAATTCTTCGGAGATAGTGTAGTTTACCGGAAAAGTGATATTCCAATTTTTAGGGAGTAATTTTCCAAGATTGACATTGGTATTAAAGTTGTATCTTTTGGTGTCTTCCAAATTTCTTTGTAGCGGTCCTTCTTCCAATCCACCGAAACCTTCGGTTGATATGCCGCCTGTAAACGAGATAGTTGCAAAGTCGGCCAAATTGGTATCGATGGTAGCATTAGAAGCCCAGCCACCTTTGTTTTTCATTTCCGACATACGTAATTCGTTAAACCAATATTCACCGCATATAGGTTGTCCCGTGGTATTACGAACACCCACCATGATGACTTTGACATCACCAAAATTGGGATTGCCTTTCATCCCGATAATCAAGCGGTTCGGTTTGTTGGCGGCAGAAGGGTCTAAAACGGCTTCATCGTAAAAAACCGGTAAACTGGTGGTATTAATCGTATGATCTTTAATCATTTGGAGTTTGATTTTGTTGAGTAACTCCAATTTTAAGTCGATACGGTTTTCCAAAGGCCAGATTTCTTCGGGGTCGGAAGTACCAAACGGGGTAACTTTCAAAGGAATTTGTACTTCATAAAAATTATCGGTCAAATCATTACCAAAACGTATAAATCCTATGGCATCACCGTCTTGCAGGTCGGGATTGCCATCAATACTTTCGGCGTGGATAAACATTTCCAAGCGTTTGAATTGTCGCATATCCACACTATTATATTTATATACACCACGACCATCTTTGGGTTCAAGATTACAAACTTTTAACGACAAGGATTGTTCATTTTGACGTATTTGTGAGTTTTGTTGATAGATTTCTTCACGTTCGATACCGGGAGGTAATACATAAGGAATAGGTTGTCGTGTGGCATTGTCTTGGATACTGACAGCCGATGTTTCTACGGTTGTATTGTCGTCACTCGGGTCGGGGTCGGCGGGATCCAAGCTCAATTGGAATTTTTTCCAATCGGCACGAACCAAATTTAAAGAGGCAAAACGCAAAGTAACCCGGTCCTCTGTAAATCCGGTGAGATACATCCGCATAAATTTGATGGAGCGGAAATCAGAAATATCACCTTGTTTATTGGTATATTCGTGAACCGGTACTTTAAATTGAATCCAACGAGATGTTTGTTGGTTGCCGTTAGGTAGAGTTACAGTCGATTCTTTGATGTCGGCAACATAAGGGTCGTTAACCGTTAATCCGGGTTTGATATCCAAAGCATATTCGTAATAACTTTCAATGGTATTCATCGATTGGTCACGGTCGATATCTTCAACATCGGGGAAAGTGTTGTTTCCTGTGGCACCATAAGAATTGTTGTTGTAATTATTATTGCCGGTTCCGGTATTATAATTATTGTTGGCGGCATCGATAGGCGTATTGCCTTCGGTTCCGTTAAAGTTTTTATAACGTTGTATGATATCGCCCGATGCATCGAGATAATTGATATAATCGTCGGCGGCAGGGTCATCGTGAAAACTGCTTTGCAAGTTTGCCGGCAAACTGTTGAGAAAGTTGGCAAAGAAAGTCTGTTCACGGTTATCGGGCAGACCGTCCAAACCGACATCTTGGTTGGGGCGTTCGTCCGGGTCATTGGAGAATGCGTAAACAATGGATTGATGCGTAGGCACTCTTGCCAAATTGGTGGCTACCGTATTGTCGTCGGTACCGTCACCGGGCAGACCGTTTTCGTATTGTTTGCGCCCGTCAAACAAAATGTCTTCTGACATGTATCCCAAATCGATATACAATTTACCTCCGGCAGGCGGATTGGGATTGTTAAAATAAGGATCCATAATCCATATGTCGATATATTCGACATTTGCCTGTTCAAAATCGTTGGTTTGCAAATATCTCATTATACCGCCCCAGCGCTGTTCCGGATGTAATAATTTACCGGTATTGGGGTCTAGATTGGTATCAAAATTATAAGGACCTCGTTCTACCGGGAAAAAGGTCAAATTTAGAGGGTGTACAACGGTAGGATATCCTGCGGGAACATCTTGGTCAAAAATTTCACTGATACTGATTTGCCGCACTTCTTCTTGTGACAAATCGTCTTGTGTAATGTCGGTAGGCGGATTGGTATAAAATACCGGATCAATAGTGTACCAAGCCAATTTTGCCCTGTTTTTTCCTGAATCCAGATTGTCCAACAGTTGTGATTCGGGAAAACGTGCCGGTACCGATGATAAATGCCAGGCGTAATAGGAACGCAGGTCTATAAAATTTTGTGAAGATTCGAAGTCTTCGATATAAGTGGTACTGCGTCCGTTAACATCGGATACATCTGCAAGCCCGGGGAAGAGGTATGCCGCTTCGGCTTTGACAGCGAAATTACTTTCAGCATCCGATTTGATGTTAGGCAAGCGATTGACCAAGCGGGTCAAAAAAGGTGTTTTGGTGGAAAATTGTCCGTTAAATCCGACCAGTTTGTTATTGAGTGGTTCGGCACCGTAATTGGCTTTCCAGCTCAAAGGTTTTTCTTTAAACGACATATATGTTGCACCAATACTGAAATCTTTACTGAATTTGTGTTGTACATCAATGCCGGTAAAGACTTTGGTTGTTTGTTGAAAAATGGAATTTTGTTCCACCGAAACCTGAATAGGAATATTGGCTTGCGAGATAGCCGGATTGATAATATTAACCCGTCCGATTTGATAATTGACCACATAATCAATACCTTCGACCAAGGTACGTCCACCGGCAGTGACTGTAACCGAGCCGCGGGGAATATTAAAACCTCCGATGGGAATACCACCGCCTCCCGCCGTCTTGTATTGACCTTTTAAGACAAATTTGTTTTTGCTGGTAAACTGTCCCGCTTGGGTTTGTGACATTTCGTAAAGTTCTTTGTAAACGTAATGTTTTTGGTTTTCGTTCCAAGTCGCAGGATTGTCGTAATCTTCGTTGCCTAATTTGAGTTTGTCAAACAGATACTTACCAAACGGTTGTGTAGATGTGAATATCACCCGCCCTTCACGGGCATCAATGGTGATGCCGGGTACAAAATCGAAAAAACCGTCACCTTTGGGTTGCGGGTCTCCTTGTGCCGTAAGCCGGTCCATATTAAATACATTGAGTAAGATACGTTGTTTGACATCATCGGGTAAAGGCGTACCGTTGACAGGACTGATATAATTTAGCGGTGTCGGATTAACATATAGAATGTTGAGCCGGAAATCGTCCGGATCAATGTCAAAGGCATTTAAGGCATAAATATTTTTCATCATCAAATCCCAATCGGGTTCTTCGGTACTGACCATATTACTTTTTAACAGCTTGACAATCAGTGTTTGCGGATAGACGATACCATTGTCTGAAAATTCCCCGACCCGGTAAACCTGACCGTTAATGGTATATTCGAAAGCGACAGCCAATACTTCGTCGGCATTGAGTTTTTGTTTTAAGGTAATATAACCTAATTTAGGATGTAATGTATATTGTGTAGAGTCGAGTTTAACGGTATTTTCCATTGAAACATAATCGGTACCGTTGGTTACCGTAACACCTGTAAATCCTTGTGAAACGGAAAAAATATCGCGAATATTGCTGTTGAGATAGCCACCGCTACCAATCAGAGCAGGGTCAAATTTGTTGACGGAATTATCAGGTGGTGACGAACTGTTGATTATGAAATCCGCCGGGGGGTTATCCAAGCCTATTCTGTAATTTTCACCTAAATCTTGCAATGCTACGATATTACGGATATTTTCGGTTTGAGTGCTGCGGTTGGTTTTCCATACTTCAATACGGGTAATCATTACCGTACTGTTGATAAAAGGATAATTTTTTACGGCTTCTGTATAATGATCTTTAAAGTATTGGGCCAAGAAAAAATGCCGGTTATCTTCGTATTGCAGAATGGGTTGTTCAAATTTTTCAATTACTTTATCGCCTTGTGCCTGAATACTTTTAGTTCCCGATTTTTGTTCGGCTACAACTGCCGTAATGTAAGTTTTGCCAAAACGCAATTCGGTTTTTAATCCGAATAAACTTTGCACGCCGCGTATCAAACTGTTTTGACTTTTCATACTTACGTTACCCAACTCCACATTTTGTAAGATATCGTCTTCGGTAGGCGTATAGTTTAATTTAATTTGGTTATTGAAATCAAAAGTGGATTGGGTATCGTAGTTCAAATCCAAATTGAGACGGGTTCCGATTTTACCTTTCAACCCCATACTGATTTTTTGGTCGAAATCAAAAGAGAGGTTAGACCGGTTTCGAACGGGTAAAGACGGATTGTCCCGTTTGGTGTAGCGCAGTCCCAAATCGATACTGAAATTACCTTTGGGTTGAATATTAATAGTATTACCGCCAAAGACACTTTCAAAAAATTTGGAATTGACATAATAGGTCGGCAACAGATCTTTGCGTTTCTTTTTGGCTTCATCTGTATTTCCGGCTATAGCTTGATTGCGGTCCTTAAAATTTTTGTTCATTTTTTCTTTCAAAACCCGCTCGTAATATTGTTCGGGTGTTAAAACCCAAGGGTAAGTCAAGTTGTAACTTCCAACTTTTTTGTTGTAATAAAACAAATTGGTTTCTGGGTCGTAAGTATATAAACTTTGTATACTGTTGGGGTCGGGTAATTGTAGAACAGCAGTATTGAGTTGTTGTCTCAACGTATCCCGTTGTGCGGGTTGATTGTTTTGTGCTATTGTCTTTACAGACGAAAAGCTTATAAAAAACAATTGAAATATTATGTAAAATGAAAAATATTTTTTCATCGACCGTTTATTTGTTAAAAAATTAAAAACGTTTCAAAGCCTCTTTTATTGTTTTTTCGAGACTGATTTCGGGATTTTCTTTTAAAATTTGTTCAACAATTTTTTCACTGCGTTTTTTCGGAAAACCGAGTGCTTCCAAAGCTGATAATGCTTCATCTTTAACTGGCGATGATATTTCGGTTTGCTGCATTTCAGGGCTGATATCGTAAGTTTTTAAAATCTTGTCTTTCAGTTCGATAATTGCTCTTTGAGCGGTTTTTGCACCAATGCCTTTGATAGATTTAAAAGCGGCAACATCTTCGTTGGCAATTACTTGTTGCACTTCTTTGGATGTCATAGCCGATAAGATAAGCATAGCCGTGTTGGCACCGATACCGGATACGGAAATCAATAATTTGAAAATTTCACGTTCGAGCGGCTCATAAAAGCCGTATAACAAATGGGCATCATCTCTGATGATTTGAACGGTGTAAACTAATAATTCTTTATCCGGTTGTATTTTGGTATAAGTGTTGAGAGAGATAGCAATATGATAACCGATGTTATGGTTATCAATAACGACATAAGTAGGCGTTAGTTCAAAGACCTTTCCTTTAATAAATGAAATCATTTGTAAAATATTTCCACAAAAATAGTTAAAAGTTTGTAAAATTCATAAGGTTTTAATATTAAGTAGGGTCCGCTGAAAAGTTAAGAAGCGGTGTAATGAGTTTCACTGTAGTATACGTCAATTTTTTTAATATTTTAAACAGAAGACGTATATAAATACTTCGATGTGAATAAGATAAAAAAGAGATGTGAACTTCGACAAACTCGGCACACCGCTTCTGACCAATAATTAAATACTCCATAATAAATCATAAAAATGCAAACTTTTTGAAAGAAACGTAGTAAAAACCTTGCACTTATGGACTTTAATTTGTAGATAATAGATGAAATATTAGTATTTTATGTTTTTTTAGTGTGCCCTAATATATTTAATGAACCGAAATAATTCTTCAATTCCTCAAAAAACCTTATTTTTGTAGCAAACTTGACATGCGTGATTAAAAAATTAACTTTATTTTTGGCAGAACCTTTTATTTGGTTGGTAAGGTTTTATCAGTATTTTATTTCACCTTTACTAGGTTCAAACTGCCGTTATACGCCAACATGTTCGCGTTATACGATTGAAGCACTCAAAACACACGGTTTGTTTACCGGAGGTTGGTTGTCTATCAGACGCATCTTAAGTTGTAATCCTTGGGGTGGATCGGGTTATGATCCGGTTCCTACCAAAGAAGAATTACGTGCTAAAAAATTATCAAAAAAAACAAAACTATGAATGTATTAAGTATTATTTGGGATCCGGATGTCGGTTTTCATTTGGGACCGGTTACCGTCAGATATTACAGTTTGATGTATATTATCGGTTTTGCTGCCGGATATTATATTATGAAAAAAATCTTTGAAGAAGAAAAGTTACCTGAAAAATTACTGGATCCGTTTTTAACTTATGCTGTGATAGGGACCTTGCTGGGGGCACGGCTTGGACATGTCTTTTTTTACGACTGGCCTTACTACAAAGAACATTTACTTGAAATTTTGATACCGGTAGTCAAAACGGCTGACGGCTATAAATTTACCGGATTTAGAGGTTTAGCTAGTCACGGTGCCACTATCGGGTTGTTTTTGGCAGTCTGGTATTTTTGGAAAAAATATCTCAAAGGAAAAGAATCTTTTTGGTGGATATTGGACCGTTTTACTTTGACCGTCCCCATTGGAGCGGCATTGATACGCATAGGTAATTTGCTCAATTCGGAAATTATCGGTAAACCGACAGGTACGGATTATGGTTTTATTTTTAAACAACTCGGTGAAGATTTTCCCCGCTATCCGACACAACTGTATGAAGCCGTTGCTTATTTGTCTTTACTTTTTTTAATGTTATACCTCTATTGGAAAACGGATCTAAAAAAATATGAAGGTATGTTGTTCGGAATATTTTTTATGTTACTTTGGACAATTCGTTTGTTGGTCGAATTTTACAAAGAACCACAAGACGAAAAAGATGCCCGCCTTTTGTTACAAACCGGTTTGGATAAAGGTCAATGGCTCAGTATCCCGATGTTGATTTTCGGATTGGCGGTGATGTTTTATGCTTATAAGAAGTATCAAGTATCAAGTAACGAGTAACAAGTTAGATAAGGGATAAGAGATAAGGGATAAGAGATAAGAGATAATTTAGTGGAAAGTGAGAAGTGTGAAATAGTAACAAGTAGTAAGCATCAAGTAACAAGTAGAGACTTTGCACGTAACGTCTGAAAAATTGAAAATCCGAATTCAAAAATGAGATTTCTCCTCGTTCATTCCTTACTCGTTCGAAATGACACCGGACACCCGGCACCTGACATCCGACATCGGACATCAAATAATCAAATAAACATATAACCGACAAAATGATAAAACTTAAAACAAGAGAGGAAATAGACTTGATAAGGGAAAGCGCATTGCTTGTTTCCAAAACTTTGGGGATGCTCGCTAAAGAAGTCAAACCGGGAGTAACGCCTTTGTATCTGGACAAATTGGCAGAAGAATTTATCCGGGATCACGGCGGAATTCCCGGGTTTAAAGGGCTTTATGATTTTCCCAATACTTTGTGTATGAGTCCTAATGACCAAGTGGTTCACGGTATCCCGACAGATAAACCGCTCCGTGACGGTGATATTATTTCTGTGGATTGCGGTGTCTTGATGAACGGTTTTTATGGTGACCATGCTTATACGTTTGAAGTAGGTGAAGTAGATGAAGAGGTTAAAAAACTTTTACGGGTAACCAAAGAATCTTTATATAAAGGTATAGAACAGTTTAGAGCAGGCAAACGGGTTAGTGATATTGGGCATGCTATTCAGAAGTATGTGGAAGCTCACGGTTACGGGGTAGTAAGGGAATTAGTCGGTCACGGATTGGGACGCAAGATGCATGAAGATCCGCAAGTGCCTAATTACGGACGTCCCGGACGCGGTAAAAAATTCAAAGACGGCATGGTGCTGGCTATCGAACCGATGATTAATATGGGCACCCACCGGATCAACCAACTATCCGACGGCTGGACCATTTTAACCGCCGACCGTAAACCTTCGGCACATTTTGAACACGATGTTGCTCTGATTAACGGTAAACCGGAATTGCTTTCAACTTTTCAATACATATACGATGCTTTGGGAATAGAAATGGATGAGGAAGTACCTTATCACAGGGTTTATAGTTTGTGATGTTGTTCATAAAGTTTATAAAGTTGAATGTTTTTTTAAGGAAGAAGTTTGATAAATGCGGAGTTAGGAATGATGTGAAATGAGGAAGTGAGTTTTTTCAGTAGCTAGTAGAAAGTAAATTGTGCCAAGTGCATTTTATTGTTTTTTATATATTATTTTGAACGTAATGATAAATTTTAATTTTCATTAGAACTTTTAACTTTCAACTTTAAACTTTCAACTCAAGGAAATGTCTTTTATCAAAAAAATATTAAATGCCGTTCCACGTCCTTTGTTGATAAAAATAAGCGGATTGGCACGTCCTGTTTTGGATTTGTATTATCGTGGTAGTCGTTATACGGACCCTATTAACGACAAATCATACCGTAAATTTTTACCTTATGGTTATGTAAACATTCGCGAAAATGTTTTATCGCCGGGGACACTTTCACTCGAGCGCCACCGGTTGATGTGGTTGTATTTGCAGCAAAAAACGGATTTTTTTACCAAACCGGCTAAGGTTTTGCATATAGCCCCCGAACAAGCTTTTTATAAACGCTTTAAAAAATTGAAAAAGCTCGATTATATTACGGCAGACCTGCATTCTCCTTTGGCTGATATCAAAGCAGATATTACCGGTTTACCTTTTAAGGATAACGAATTTGATGTGATTTTTTGTAACCATGTTTTAGAACATATCCCCGATGATACCAAAGCCATAGGGGAATTATACCGGGTGATGAAACCCGGCGGATTCGGTATTTTTCAAGTGCCTTTGGATATGAACCGCCAAAAGACTTTTCAAGATGACAGTATTACCGATCCGGATGAACGTACCCGTATTTTCGGACAATACGACCATGTAAGAGTTTACGGTATGGATTATTTTGATAGATTAAAAAGTTCCGGTTTTAAAGTAGAACCGGTTGATTTAACAAAAACAATGTCTGATGCCGAGATAGAAAAATACCGTTTGGTAAAAGGGGAGTTATTACCTGTGGTTTATAAGATGAAATAATAGGTAATTGCCATTAACCCCGTAGAGGTTTAATGGTATCTTTACATTGTTCACACCTCCTAATAGGTCGGTCCTACGGGTTTTTAATGGTTTGGTGTGATATTTTTTTCTACTAACATTACACCCCTATGGAGACAATAAAATCTGATACTTTGACAAGCTCAGGGACCTTATCTGAAATAAAAAATGCCTCGTCCTGATTTTTGTTGATATTTCAAGTCAACCTATTTCAGGACACGTCAAATAAATAAGTATTCTTTCCAGTAATCCTATCAAAAGCCGTTGTTATTTCAGAGGCTTTTTTATTTATCAAATTTCGATTTCATTAAAAAGATTAACATTATTTCCCTGATATTTTCCTCATAATAATATCCCGTTCCGGTTTGTAATTACGTGCCGGGGCATATTCCCTGCCGTAATAAATCATCTGCAAGTGCAAATCGTTCCATTTATATTTGGGGAATAATCTTTTGGCATCTTTTTCGGTTTGCACCACGCTTTTGCCGTTGCTCAATCCCCACTGCGTCATCAAGCGGTGGATATGCGTATCAACCGGAAATGCCGGCTGCCCGAATGCCTGACTCATAATCACACTAGCTGTTTTATGCCCTACCCCGGGCAAAGATTCCAAAGCTTCAAAACTGTCCGGTACCTCGCCTTGGTATTTTTCTACCAAAATTTCCGATAAACGGTGAATAGCTTTGGCTTTTTGTGGCGACAGCCCTACGGGTTTGATGATTTGCCTAATCTGTTCCACACTCAGCTTTTGCATATCATACGGATTGTCAGCCAGTTGAAACAACTGCGGTGTCACCCTGTTGACCATCATATCCGTAGAACGGGCGGATAATAAAACGGCTATCAAAAAAGTAAAATTATTGGTATGATTCAAAGGTATGGGCGGATTGGGATACAACTCCTGTAAGGTATCCATAATGATTTGCACTTTTTCTTTTTCGGTCATTTATTCGTATCTTTGTATGGTTACAAAAATAGACAAATTATGACACACCTCAAGCCCGGCGATAAAGCGCCTGATTTTGAAACGGCTAACTGCTTAGGACAAACCGTTAAATTGACGGATTTTAAAGGTAAAAAATTGATTTTGTATTTTTATCCCAAAGCCATGACACCCGGCTGCACTGCCGAAACGGTGGATTTGGCAACCCACTATGATTTATTAACAAGTAAAGGATTTGACGTGGTGGGCGTCAGTCCCGACGATGAAAAACGTCAAAAAAAGTTTAAAGAAAAACACAATGTGCCTTTCTCGTTAATCCCCGATGATAAAAAGAAAATCATCAAACTTTACGGTGTTTGGGGGTTAAAAAAACTCTACGGCAGGGAATACGAAGGTGTATTCCGTACCACCTTTATCATCGATGAAAACGGTATTATCGAACACGTTATCAAAAAAGTAAAAACCAAAGAACATACCAACCAAATATTATCGCTTTATGAATAATCAAAACAAAACTGTCAATTGGCAACAAGTTTATAGTTGTAGTGACGGTATGGAAGCCCAATTGATCAAAAATTTAATGGAAATCAATGATATACCTGTCCTGTTGAAAAACGTTATTTCTAACGCCATGTTCCCCGATACCGGTATATCGGAAGTCACCGTTTGGGTACCGGAAGAATACGTAGAGACTGCCAAAAAGTTGATTGAAGAAAATTTTGAATAAAAATGAAATCTTCTCTAAAACAATGGATTTGTTATTATACACCTTTGGTGATTTTTTGCAATTTGTAAATATTAATAAGGGGCTGTCTTTTGAACAGCCCCCATTTATTTATTTTTTGATAAAACTTTTTATATCAAAACGCTTCTTATCATAAATTTCAATTACATACATCCCTTTTTCCAAATTGTTTACCGGTATATATCCGGCGTTTAAACGTCCTTGTTGTAACAGTCTGCCTTGTAAATTGTAAATTTTGTATGATATGAAATTATCCGTTTCTATGTACAAACGGTCTTTTACAGGATTTGGAAATATTTCAAAATTATAAGGTTCGTTATCATTGATACTTACGGCATCACATTCGGTTTGATTAGCCACAAAATGGGTTTGTGCATCAATATTGGTCAAATTCTGAGTACACCATGCTACATCATCAACAAAGATACAATACAAATCCGGATTGTTTCTCACATCAAAATACGAAGGATCAAGATTGCTATTATTGCCATTTTGCAAATGCAATTCGGTCAATTGATTATTTTGAACCCGTACCCAATCCAATTGTCCGTTTTGGTTCAAATTCAAACTTGTTAATTGATTACTGAAAGCTACAAGATGGTGCAAATTGGACAACATACTTACATCCAATTGTGTTATTTGATTTAAGGCACAATCCAGCCACCATAAGTTGGTATTTGCAGAT
>JALWFE010000087.1 GCA_027039975.1 Flavobacteriales bacterium | reverse complement strand
CGATAATAACAAGTAAAAATTTTATTGAAATAACGTTAAAAGAATAAAAAGAATAAATAAGCCTTAATTATGTCATGATTTTTATTTTAATGACCAAAAGTAATGTGTTTTTTAATTACCTTTGGAAAATACATGATAATTTGAATTTCACTTGTAGCTTTGTAGCAAGGTGATATCATATTTTGTATTTTAAGAACTAATTTTAACTTTAAAAACAAATATTCGATGAAACGATTTCTCTTTCTCACAATTCTTTTAAGCATTCAAATGTTAACTGCTCAAGTGCTTGTCAATCAAGGTAGTCAGTGGAAATATTTGGATGACGGCAGTAATCAAGGCACTGCTTGGCGAGATTTGTCTTTTGATGACAGCAGTTGGTCATCAGGTAATGCACAGCTCGGTTACGGCGACGGCGATGAGGCTACGGTTATCTCTTACGGTAGTTCCGCCAGTTACAAGCATGTTTGTTATTATTTTCGCCAGACTTTTAATGTAACGGACCCCAATGCCAATAGCGGTTTAAAGATTTCTTTACTCCGTGATGACGGTGCCGTTGTGTATATCAACGGCGTTGAAGTTGCCCGTTCCAATATGCCTTCCGGTAATATTACTTACAACACTTTTGCGGCATCAACGGTTGCCGGTCAAGAAGAAGATACATTTTATGAATATAATATCAGCTCTTCGGTTTTGCAAGCCGGTCAAAATATAATTGCCGTTGAAGTTCACCAACGCAGCCGGACCAGTTCCGATGTCAGTTTTGACTTGCAATTGGAATTCGATACATTAAATTATTATCAAAAATTGCCTTATGTCTTGTTGTATGGCCACGATAACGATATTATGGTGACTTGGCAACTTAACAGTACTCAGACTTGTAATTTTGAATATGGAACAGATACGAATTATACGGCAGGCAATATTCAAAGTACCGAAAATAACAGCAGCGACCACCAGCATTTCGTTACTCTAACCAATTTATCCCCCGACGAAAAATATTATTATCGGGTAAGTGTCAATAATACCAATTATCAAACCGGTAGTTTCCAAACATTTCCTCCGGATAATGCACAAGAAATCACTTTTTTTGCTTATGGTGACAACCGGACATATCCGTCGGACCACGATGCCGTGGCACAAGCAATTATGAATGATATTACACAAAACAATTTGAAACAGACTTTTATATTGAATTCCGGTGATTTGGTTAGTGACGGAGACAGCGAAAACTCTTGGCAAGATGAATTTTTTAATCAACAATACAATCATATTATCGAACTATTAGGAAATTTGCCTTATGCGGCAGCGATAGGAAATCACGAAGGTCAAGGCATACTTTTTGAAAAATATTTTCCCTATTACTATCCGAATAACCGTTATTATTTCAGCTTTGATTACGGTCCGGCTCATTTTACAGTTATCGATCAGTTTACAAATTATTCTCAAGGCAGTCAGCAGTACAATTGGATTGTCAATGATTTATCTACAACTAATAAGGCATGGAAGGTAGTTGTATTTCATAAGCCGGGTTGGTCAGCAGGCGGACATGACAACAATTCAACCGTGCAAACTGTTTTGCAACCTTTATTTGAACAATACGGTGTTAAGTTTGTCCTTACAGGTCATAACCATTATTATGCGAGAGCCGTAGTAAACGGCGTAAACCATATTACTACGGGAGGTGGCGGTGCTCCGTTATACACGCCGGATTCTTCTTATCCGTATATTGTTCATGTAGATCAATCACATCACTATTGTAAATTGCATATCAACGGTAATACTTTGCATTTTTCGGCTATCAGAGCCAATGGTACACAAATTGAAGCTTTTGATGAGCAAGCACCGGTTTCGATTGACGATACACTAAAAGATAAATGGTTTGTTTATGCTCAATCCGGTAAAATTGTTGTAAATTTGAAAGATAAAGCCGGATTTATTGAAATCTATGACGAAAACGGCAAGCAATTATACGCAGGTGATGTTAAAGATGCTTTGGCATACAATGTTAACAGCAAGGGGTTGTATTTTGTTAGATTTATGTATAAAAATCATCAGAGTGTGAAGAAGGTTTTGATCACACCGTAGCGATACAATTTTTTGTGTCGCTACGTTTTGTCGCTACTACAATATTAATATAAATTAAAAACGTCGAAATTTTTCGGCGTTTTTTTTACGAAAAAATTTAAAAAATCATTTTTTTAACAGGTTTTATTGATACATTTGCAATATAAAAATTTCTCAGATGAACAAAGCAGTTTATATCGCTACTATTGAAGCTTTTAGCGGCAAATCACTTGTCAGTATCGGATTGATGAACGAATTACTCATTCGCAAAAATAAAGTCGGGTATTTTAGACCGGTTATTAATGATTATCCTGAAGGCAAATACGATAATCACATCATGACGATGATGCGGTATTTTAATTTGGATTTGAAATACCGGGATGCTTACGGTTTTAGCAGAAGTGAAATTGTAGATTTATTAAATAAGGGGCAGGAAAAAAAGATATTGGAAACCATCATTAGAAAGTATAAAAAACTCGAAAAGAAATATGATTTTATTCTGATAGAAGGCAGTGATTTTTCGGGTGAAGGCACGATGATTGAATTTGAATTGAATGTCAAATTAGCGGCAAATTTATCAATCCCGACCATTTTGGTTTCCAGTGGTATTTCCAAAACTTTTGATGAATACATCGGCAATATCAAATTGGCTTATGATAGTTTTAAAGAAGAAAATGTCGAGGTGCTGGCTGTTATTGCCAACAAAATCAAACCGAAAAATCTTAAAAGCGTCGTTAAAAAGATAAAAAAAGTAGTAGATAAAGATACTTATGTTGCGGCGGTGCCCCGTGACGAAAATTTGCTCAAACCCAGTATGCGTGATATTTTAAATCATTTTGACGGAAAAGTGCTTTTCGGTGAAAATCATTTGGAAAAACCTGTGAAGAAATATGAAGTCGGTGCTATGCAATTGCGTCATTATTTGAACAGGCTGCGTGATAAATCGGTTGTCATTACGCCCGGTGACCGTGCCGATTTGATTCTCGGTGCCATTCAAGCCGATAAAAGTGATGCATATCCTGGTATTTCCGGATTGGTTTTAACAGGTGGTATTATGCCCGAAAAACCGGTTATCAAGTTGATAGAAGGGCTTAATACAAGTTTTTCCATTATTGTAGTACCACCCAATACTTATGAAACCGCCACTAAAATTGCAGACCTCAAACCCCGTATCAATCCTTATGATATCCGCAAAATTATGCGTTCTATCGGATTGTTTAAAAAGTATGTCGGTGTCAAACAAATTTTAGACAGGTTGGTAAAATATGAAAATGAAAATATGACACCTTCTATGTTTTTGTACAATCTTGAAGAGTGGGCCGGACGCGAGCGAAAAAAAATCGTATTACCCGAAGGTAACGACCCGCGCATATTAAAAGCCGCTTGCCGTTTGCAAGCCAATGGATTGGTCGATATTGTTTTGTTAGGCAAACGTGACCAAGTGTGTAGTACCGTAAAAAACGAAGGAATAAATTTGGATTGTAATAAAATTGAAATTATTGATACCGAAACGGCACCGCAATTGGATGCTTACGCTAGGAAACTTTATGAATTGCGTAAACACAAAGGTGTAACGGAAACGACTGCTTACGATTTGGTAAAGGATGTATCTTATTTCGGTACGATGATGGTTTTGAACGGTGATGCCGACGGTATGGTATCGGGAGCCGCACATACAACCCAGCATACGATTCGACCGGCTTTGCAATTGATAAAAACCAAACCCGGTGTCAAGCTGGTATCGTCGGTATTCTTTATGTGTTTGCCCGATCGTGTTTCGGCTTTTGCCGATTGTGCCATCAATCCCAATCCCAATTCGGAAGAATTGGCCGAAATTGCCATTGCGACAGCCGATTCGGCTAAAAAATTCGGTATCAAACCAAAAGTAGCGATGTTATCATATTCATCGGGTAGTTCCGGAAAAGGTGAAGATGTAGAAAAGGTAAGAAAAGCGACTGAAATCGTTAAGCAAAAACGGTCTGATATACTGGTGGAAGGTCCTATCCAATACGATGCCGCTGTTGACCCGGAAGTCGGGAAGAAAAAAATGCCCGATTCACCCGTGGCCGGACAAGCCAGTGTTTTGATTTTTCCCGATTTGAATACCGGTAACAACACTTACAAAGCCGTACAACGTGAAACCGGCGCATTGGCTATCGGTCCGATGTTGCAAGGTCTGAATAAGCCCGTTAACGATTTAAGCCGCGGGTGTACGGTTGATGATGTTTACAATACCATTTTATTGACGGCTATTCAAGCGCAGGAAGATAAATAGGGTCTGCTGAAAAACACATAAAATACCAATATTCAATCTATTAACTGCGCATTAAAGGATATAAGTGCAAGGTTTTTACTACATTTCTTTCAAAAGGTATGCATTTTTGTGATTTATTATGGAGTATTTTATTGTTGCTCAGAAGCACGCCCCTTTTTTAACTTCTTCACATCGAAGTATTTATATACGTCTTCTGTTCAGAAATTAAAAAATTGACGCACTTCTGAGCTTTTCAGCAGACCCTAATAAAGTTTTTGAAAATCAATTTTCCATTTTACCGGTCATCTTTTTATAAATTTCATAATTTTCATCGTCATAGCAAACAAAAATTACTTCTTTGACAACACGGCTGTTTTTTAAAAAATTTATGACGGTTTCCAAGGCTATTTTAGCGGCTCTTTCTTTTGGAAACCGGTAAACTCCGGTACTGATATTTGGAAAGGCAATTGTTTTGACATTATGTTTTTCAGCTATTTTTAAACTGTTTAAATAAGCACTTGCCAGTAGTTGAACTTCATTGTTTTGTCCACCTCTCCAAACCGGGCCAACGGCATGAATAACATATTTTGCCGGTAATTTTCCTGCTGTTGTTATTACGGCTTCACCGGTAGGACAACCCCCTATGCGGCGGCATTCTGCCAAAATCTCCGGTCCGCCGGCACGGTGTATCGCACCGTCAACACCACCACCGCCTAACAATGTGGTGTTCGCCGCATTGACAATAGCATCGGCTTTTACTTTGGTAATATCACCTTTGATAACTTTTATCATTGTATTTCGAATTTTTTGTTGAATTGTTTAGTCGTATTATGCAAATTTAATAAGAATCAGGGAACAAAATGATATAAAATCAATGCCGCCATACATTGATAAATGATGCAATGGCCAAAAACAACATAATCAATGCTAAAATCAGTTTGAAATGTTTGGCTACAAATTGCAGTTTTCCCAGCAATGCAGGTGCGTGTTTGGCGTAAACAGATAAAATGGAAAAAGCCCCGCCAACAGCCCCGAAAACAAAAGCGGTAATATAAGGTTCTTTAATCGTCAATAAGCCGTTTAGCTCTAATAAAGTACTGTAAGTAAAATAAAACGGGATAGCCAGCGGATTGATAAACGAAGCGAAAATACCGTAAATAAACGAGTTGTCGATACTAAACCGCGGTGTGTTAATTACAAGCTTCCGCTGCCGGTATTGTTTGAAAAATATCAAACTCAGACCTAGAAATACAAAAATCGCTACTTTGGAAAATGACAGGATAATACCGGGATGTGCTTTGATATATCCGGCACCTAATAAGGCAATATGCGATTGAATAAAAATGGGAAAAATACTCCCGAAGGCAAATTTTACGGCTTCTTTTTGTCCCCGGTCGATAGCCGTATTAAGAGCCGTTAAAGTTAAAAAACCGGGTGAC
The DNA here is from genome assembly GCA_027039975.1 of Flavobacteriales bacterium. GTDB lineage: Bacteria > Bacteroidota > Bacteroidia > Flavobacteriales > Flavobacteriaceae > WGBX01. The sequence continues at coordinate 3,204 of JALWFE010000087.1, read as the reverse complement.
ATCAAACCGATAAATGCCATTAAAAATCCGACTATAAAATGATATAATATTTGTATGATTTCGTTCACTTACGGTTTTTTCAAAAAATTGTCATTATATAAAATTTTAGTCATCGCAACTTATACTTTCAAAATATTTAAAATCAATCAATTACAAAAGATTTTTTAAAACGAAATAAAGTAATTCGTATAATTTTTATTATCGTATTTTTTAGAATTTATTGCTAAACAAAATTATGGTCTTTTCAATTCCTTTTTATACCTTTGACAAAAAATAAATACAAAGATATAATGAAATTTTTATACCTTGTTTTTTTAATGGTACTTTTTATGTCTTGTAAACCGAAAGAAATCAAAGTACCGGTTAATGATAATCCGGGATTGCACGAAGTTTGGGATAATTCGCCTGTTTATATTTTGAAAAAAATAGACGGACAAGATACTATTGCCGATTTAAAGCTTGGGCAAACCATATCGACGACCAAATGGTTGGTGGCAATAGATAAGGATTTGACGTTGAAGCAGTTATTGCCTGCATTAAAGAAGGTTTATAAAAAACGCCGGAAAGTGTCATTGCATTCCGACGGAAAAGGTGAATTGTATTTTGCTTATTTGGATAGTGTACAAAAAAAGATGTCTTTTGTCAATGCTACCAAAATGGATTTGATGCCGGATTTTTTTACTTCCGGAAACTATTTTAAAGAATATCCGAAAGCTGATGAAGGAGTGAAAAAATGGCATCTGTATTTTTATCCGGATAAGATTGTTTTAAATGACAGTATTAATTTTGACCGGAATTTTTCCAAAAAACAAATTACCGATAGTATTTCTTTTTATTTGAAACAAGCGAACACTTTACCTGTACGTTTGTATTTGAATTTTGATAAGCGGCTTGATTTTGACCGTTTTTTGGATTATTATACATTTTTTAAACAAAATGCACCGGCAAATATGCAGGAAAGTTCTAAAATTTTTATCTTTACGAAATAAGTTTTATTGATGTTTGATTTTATTCATTTCAGAATATTAGATTTTATAGATGTTTTTTTGGTAGCCTTGTTGTTGTATTATTTTTACAAGTTGATTAAAGGCACGGTGGCTATCAATATCTTTTTGGGTATTGCCATTTTGTATTTGATTTGGTTATTGACCAAGTATTTGCAAATGAATTTATTATCGGAATTACTGGGCAAATTTTTAGGTTTGGGTGTTTTAGCGCTTATTATTGTATTTCAACAGGAAATCCGGCGTTTTTTATTGATGATAGGTTCGACCAAATTCAGTCCGTCGGAGAAATTGATGGACAAACTGGGTTTTAAACAAAACGAAACGACTGAAACCGATGTCGATGCTATTTTGGAAGCGGTGCAAAGATTGAGTAAAACCAAGACCGGTGCTTTGATTATCATCAAACGTAATTCGAGTCTCGATTTTTTAAAACAATCGGGTGATCAAATGGATATTCTGGTGAATGCACCGATATTGGAGAGTATTTTTTATAAAAATTCACCTTTGCATGACGGTGCTATTATCATAGAAGGCAATAGAATTACGGCTACACGGACGGTTTTACCGATATACGGTGATACAAAATTGCCTCATACTTACGGATTGCGGCACCGGGCGGCTATCAGTCTCACCCAACATACCGATGCCGTGGCCATAGTGGTGTCCGAAGAAACCGGTAAAGTATCTTATGTCAAAGACGGAAAATTCGTCCCGTTTAAAAATTATGACGATTTGGCACACATTATAAAATATGATTTGCATTAGTGAGTTGAAAGTTAAAAGTTAAAAGTTGAAAGTTATTGATAAATATATACTACGCCGTTATTTCGGGACATTTTTAGGGCTGATGCTTTTATTTGTCCCGATTTCCATAATATTGGACTTGTCGGAGCGTATCGACAAATTTTTGGAACATAAAGTGCCGCTACGTGAGATTCTCGGTTATTACGGCGATTTTTTATTGTATTTTTTCAATATCCTGTTTCCGATATTTTTGTTTTTATCGGTTATTTGGTTTACTTCACGTTTGGCACAGAATACCGAGATTATTGCCATGCTCAATACCGGTATGCCGTTTATGAGATTGTTACGGCCTTATTTGATAGGTGCCACGATTATTGCTACCACGGTTTTGTTGCTCAATTTGTCCGTTATACCGGAAGCGCGTATCGGTTACAATGAATTTTGGGTCAAATATGTTCACGGCAGTTCCTACAAAGCCCGTGAAACCAACGATGTTTACCGGCAAATCGATTCGACACATTATATATATGCTTCCAATTTGAATCACAAAAACAAAACGGCTTATAATTTTGTAATGGAAGAAATAGCCGGAGACAGTTTGAAATCCAAACTTTTTGCCGACCGGATTGTGTATAATCCTGAAAAGAAAAATTACACTTTACATAATTTACGGGAACGTCATTATGAAAAAAACGGAGAAATTATCATTACCAAGCCCAAAAAAGATACGGTATTCAATTTTACTTTGGACGATTTAACGCCTGTAAATTATATAGCCGAAGGACTGAACTATACGGAATTAAACAAATTTATAAAAAAAGAAAAATTACGCGGTTCTAAAAATATCAAAAAGTTTGAATTGGAAAAATATAAACGTATGAGCTTGCCGGTTTCGGCATTTATTTTGACGTTTATAGCAGTGGCCGTGGCGTCTCAAAAACGCCGTAGCGGCATGGGTGGTAATTTGGCTTTCGGTATCAGCATTTCGATGTTGTATATCTTGTTTGACCGTATTTTCGGTATTATGGTCATTAAATCCGGTTTTAATCCGTTTTTGGCCGCTTGGATTCCCAATTTTATTTTCGGTGCTTTGGCAGTGTATTTGGTGATGCGGGCTAAGAAGTGAAAATTTAAGTCTAATTTTTTTATCAAAAGACTCTTTTTAAAAAATTTATAAAAATAAATTAGCTATTAACGATATCAATTGTTGTTATTTATTACGTAAAAAAGAAGGAGACAAGTCAATAATCAGGATTTATCAATATACTTTTAAAAATCCTTATGATATGGCCAGTATTAAATTACTTAAAAATGCTCAATATAATTTAATTAAAGTTTCGCACTTGCTATTATGATGCTAATTTACAAATATTTAACGATTTTGCTAATTTTCCATTTTCTTCAATCACATCGCTGTAAACAATTAATTTTCTGATTATTACATCAATATCAA
>JALWFE010000086.1 GCA_027039975.1 Flavobacteriales bacterium | reverse complement strand
CATTTCATAATCATCTACCCATTTTTCACCTTCGGCTAACAAAGCACGAATAGCTGTTGGTGACGTATAAAACTCGTTGACACCGTGTTTTTCAATAATTTGCCAATAGCGGTCAGGTTGCGGATAAGTCGGGATACCTTCAAACATGATACTGGTTGCTCCTTCGAGTAAGGGGCCATATATAATATAAGAGTGTCCGGTAATCCAGCCGATATCGGCAGCGCAGAAATATATGTCATTGGGACGGTATTGAAAAACGTTTTTAAACGTAAAAGCCGTATAAACCATATAACCACCGGTTGTATGCAACACCCCTTTAGGTTTGCCGGTCGAACCACTGGTATATAAAATAAAGAGCGGATCTTCGGCGTCCATAATTTCGGGTTCTGATTCAGGTGAAGCATCTTTCATCAAATCATGCCACCACAAGTCGCGTCCTTCTTGCATATTGACTGCCATACCGGTTCGTTTGACCACAATCATTTTTTCAACAGAATCCGACATTTTAAGGGCTTCGTCGGAAGTTTCCTTAAGCGGAATAGTCTTTTTGCCGCGATAACCGCCATCAGCCGTAATTAAAACTTTGGCTTGCGCATCATTATTTCTGTCAGCCAAGGCTTTGGCAGAAAAACCGGCAAAAACAATGGAATGAATCGCACCTATACGGGCACAAGCTAGCATGGCAATAGCCAATTCGGGAATCATAGGCAAGTAAATGGCAACTCTATCGCCTTTTTTAACACCTAAACTTTTTAAGACATTGGCAAACTTGTTCACTTCTTCATACAATTCTCTGTAAGTGTATGATTTAGAAGCTTCATTGGGGTCATTGGGTTCCCAAACAATGGCTATTTGGTCGCCTCTTAAAAATAAGTTACGTTCAAAAATATTTTCGGTAATATTGAGTTTACCGTCTATAAACCACTCAACTTTAGGCTCATTAAAATCCCATTTTAAAGTTCTGCTCCAAGGTTTTCGCCAATAAAATGTTTCAGCGATATTTGACCAGAAGCCAACCGGGTTGGCAACACTTTTTTGATATTCGTGCAAATAACCGCTTAGGGTTGATATTTTTGGTATCATAGTTGTAATGGTTTTATTAATTTTTCTACTAAAATAGGATTTTTTTCGTTTACAACATTAATTTTTACCGAAAAAATACAGTCTTTTAAAAAAACGCAAGGTTTAAATTATAAAATTTCAAATTAAGCCATAAGAATATTCCGTAAAAAAACTCTATTTTTGACCCAAATTTCAAGTATGCAGGAGATTATACATTTTTTTACCGCGCCTTACGAACATACGCCCGTCATTTATATCATTATTGAATTTGTGGCTATGGCATTCGGTATTGCCAGTGTTTTATATGCCAAAAAAGAAAATATTCTGGTATATCCTACCGGTATCATCAGTACGGCATTGTATGTATATTTATTGAGTAAATGGCAAATGTATGGCGACTTGATTATTAATATTTATTACACCTTGATGAGTATTTACGGTTGGTGGGTTTGGAGTCGTATAGTCGATGAGGAAAGTAAAAAACACATTCCCATTACCAAAAGTTCTCCCAAAGATTATCTGTTGGCATTAGGCATTTTTATCTTTACATCCGCTTTTGTAATTTGGGTATATCGCCATTACAACGTGATGCCCAACAAATTAGGTTTTACTGAAAGTGTTCAATACGCTTGGCAACATTTATCTACCGGCAAACTGTCCGAAATCAGAAAAATCACACCTTTTCTAGATACTTTTACTACCGGAGCCGCTTTTGCCGCTATGTGGCTGATGGCTAACAAAAAATTGGAAAGTTGGACCTTTTGGATTGCCGTTAACATCGTTTCCGTACCTTTGTATTTTATCAAAGGCTACGGCTTTACCGGTATTCAATATTTTATTTTCCTTGTTTTGGCATTCCAAGGTTATAAAGAATGGCGAAAAATTATGTCAAAAGAAAATTTACAAATAAAACAATGAGTGACTCAATCAGAGAATTATTAAAACAAAAACCGTCAAAGGTTATAAAAGTGGTCATGTTCGGGCCGGAATCTACCGGCAAAACAACCTTATCACAACAATTAGCCCGGCATTACAATTCGGTTTGGGTACCGGAATACGCCCGCGATTACTTGCAAAATGTGTGGAATAACGAACGTCGCACCTGTGAACAAAAAGATATAATTCCTATTGCTATCGGGCAAATGGCATTGGAAAACGATTTGGCTCAAAAAGCTACAGATGTGTTGTTTTGCGATACGGATTTGCTCGAAACCAAAGTTTATTCCAAAGAATATTATGGGGGCTATGTCGATCCGCTTCTGGACGAAGCAGCTAGAAATAACCAATACGATTTGTATTTTTTGACCTATATAGACGTACCTTGGGAAGCCGATGATTTGCGTGACCGTCCCAACCAAAGGAAAGAAATGTTTGAAGCCTTTAAAAAAGCTTTGGACGACCATAATAAACCTTATGTTATTTTAAAAGGCAATAAGAAAGAACGCTTGCAAAAAGCGGTGAAATATGTAGATGAGCTTCTAAGTAAGTTGAAGGTTGAAAGTTAAAAGTGGAAAGTGCTTGTTAGTATCAAGTAGCTAGTAACAAGTACGGCTATTATTGTAATAACAATGCCTGTCATTTCGAAGGAGGCACGACTGCCTGTCCCGACTTTCGTCGGGGAGAAATCTCAATCTGATAGATTTCTCACTACGGTCGAAATGACATCGGACAACAACTCCTCAATTCCTCAAATTATATGCAGGAATTGGGTATGAAGTAATGAGTAGTCATCAAATAATTAAACATTCTATGAAGCAAAATAAATCATCAATTCATCACCTCGGTACGATTTTTTCCTTCGTCAAAAATCACTCGGTGACCGGATTTC
>JALWFE010000085.1 GCA_027039975.1 Flavobacteriales bacterium | reverse complement strand
AATAAAAATAACAGGATAAAGATACGGACGGAAAATTTCAAAAAAATCTTATTTTTTGGTATAAATCCAAGCGCCCGGTTCTTGTTTTTTTATTTTATTTAATGTTTGAGCCGCTTTATCATGCGACGCAAATCCTTGATAGGCTACCATCCATAAACCGAATTTGTTACGTCCGGCAATTTTGGCAGGATAACCGGCATTTTTGAGCATTTGAATTTTCTTTTCGGCATTGGTTTTGTTACGAAAAGCACCGCTGATGATAAAATATTTTTCAACCGGAACAACCGGTATTTTTTTTATGACGGGTTTAGCGATGTTTTCAGACTTATGGGTGATAATTTTAACAGGTGGAAAATCTTGTTTTAAGACAAAAGTTGCTTTTTGGTATACGGTATCATTTTGAATGCCGTTGTCACGACGCAACAGACTGATACCTGCGGTAAATATACCTAAACCGGCTACAAAAACGGCGGCATATTTCCAAAATTGATTATTGTTTGATTTATTTTGAACCGGTAAGGAGGTAGAAATTTCAACCGGGATTTCGGCTTCTATTTCAATATTTTGTTCCGTAACAGGTTTTGCCGGTTTTCTGATTTTTTCGGTTTTTGTTTTGTTAACAACAGGTTTAACAACCAAGCTTGTAACCGGTTTATGCACAAAGGCTGTCAGACCATAAGCATCGGTCAAATAATTTTTGGTTGTTAATGGTAAAAATAATATTTTATCATCGTTTATCAAGTTAAAAATTCCGATTTGGTCTAATTTCAATCGTTTTTCTTTCTGTAAAATCCTTTGCCATTCTTCTACGGTTTGGTTTATGGACTGTAAACTTTCGGTATAAGACATACCGTTAACACCGGCGATATAATTAGCCAGCAAACCGTCATTTTGTTGTAATTGTACGTTGAAAGATAATTCTTTGTAAGGCGGAGAAAAAATATACGTATCTCTATTTATCCGAGCGGATTTTCGTCTGCCAATAAGACCACCGAACCCCGGAATAATCACTAAATCATAACGGTATAGTAAATCGGATATGTATTTTTCTAACTTCATAAAAACTTTTTTCGTTAAAACAAAAATAGTAAAAAATATTTATCAAAAAAAATGCCGGACAAAAAGTGACGGTATAAGGTTAATGATGTTTCAATAAATTTTCCTTCAAAATCATAGAAATTTCATTAGATTTGGACTTATTTTCACTTAAACTTGAAATTTTATTGTATTTTAACAAACTTGCAACGTCTAAAAGTCGGGAATAAGCCGAAAAGCCGACAAAAATTTTCTGAAGTAGGCATAAAATTAAATTAAAATAGTAATATCATGAAAAAAACTTTATTATTACCTTTTATATTAATTTTAATTACCGGTTTACAATTGAGCAGTTGCAAGAAAAAAGAAGAAAAACAAACCACAAAATTAACGATTACTGTTAAATTGGATGGTGATACGGTTGAAGGTGCTCTGGTCGCTTTATATGATAATGACGATGATTTAGTAGATGAAAAGACAACTGATTCTCATGGGAAAGTAGTGTTTGATGACCTTGATCCAGGAATTTACCAGGCTGAAGCTGGATACACAGACACAGAATATGGAATTTTTTATTATGGTGCTGATGAATTTGAAATTAGTAAAGGACAAAACAAAAAGGTTACGATAGTTTTAACAGAATGGTAAAATTTATAATTAACATTGAAAGGGGCTGTCTCAAAAGGCAGCCCCTTTCATATTAAAAAAGAAGTTGATATTAATGAATTTGTTGAACGCATCATAAAAGCAACACAAAAACTGCGTGGTAAAGTTTTGTAATAATACCGCTCTATAATCTCTTTGTTGTTCTTGCGATATTCAATTAAAAAAAATTAATGAATTTTTTTAACTTTGCACCACTTTTAAAATATTACAGTTATGGCAAAAACAAAATTAGTTTGGAAAGGTAATATGCAATTTGATGCTTATAGTGCCGGACAAGACGAACCTATCCATATTGAAGCCGAAGAAAAATTCGGAGGTATCGGTTACGGGTACCAGCCCAAACCTTTGATGTTGGTATCACTCGGTGGATGTACGGCTTTGGATGTTGCGGCATTGATGAAAAAAATGCGAATTGACACGAATGTATCGGACTTTACGGTCGATGTTGATGCCCACATGACGGAAGAACATCCCAAATATTTTGACAAAGTACACGTAACATATACATTTAAAGGTAAAGATTTGAACCGGGAAAAATTGACCAAATGCGTTACTTTGTCCGAAGGACGTTATTGCGGTGTGTATAAAATGTTCAGAAGTTTTGCCGAAGTGACTTACGAAATCAACTTTGTTGAAGAATAAAGTTTTTGCATATTTTCATAAAAAATCAAACCTCAAAGATTGTTTTATTCTTTGAGGTTTTTTGTATCGTTTTTTATAAAAAAAAACCAAATTTGACTTTTATTAAAGGAAACAAATCCAAGATTTTTTTCTAAATTTTATTTCGCCTTCCTTAAAAATTGAGTTTGTAAACAAATCTTTCATTTTCAATTGTTTATAAAAATTTTACAAAAAATTAACAATTAATAAGTTAATTTTCAATGTTTTATTATTTTTAATAAAATGTTGATAACTTTTTACGGGTTTGTTCAAACCGGACCAACAATGAAGTATATTTGTTTGGTTTGTTATCACCCCATTTTTTTTAACCTGAAAAAAACAACTCAAAAATCTATGAAGACGATTAATGTAATCAAACGCGACGGCACTTCGGCACCTTTGGATTTGAAGATGATTCACGATATGGTCGAATGGGCTTGCAACGGCTACGAAAATGTATCTGTTTCGGATATTGAAATCAACTCGAAAATTCAATTTTATGACGGGATTACCACTTCCGAGATTCAAAAAATTATGATCAAATCCGCCGCTGATTTGATTTCGGAAGAAAATCCCGATTACCAATATGTTGCCGCCCGGTTGTTGTTGAGCGATATTTACAAAAAAGTCTTTAAACAAGATAAACCCATTCCGTTTGAATTTTTTGTCCGCAACAATGTTTACCGCGGTGTTTATGACAAATCCATTTTAGATGAATATTCTCAAAGTGAGTTGGTATATTTCGGCAAAAAACTCCGTCACGACAGGGACAATCTGTTTACTTATGCCGGTTTGCGTCAAATGGTTGATAAATATTTGTTGCAAGACCGCAATACATTTGAGTTGTATGAAACACCGCAAGAAGCTTTTATGTTGATTGCGATGTTTATGTTTAAAAATTATAAAGGTCAAAAACGCAAAAAATATGTTTTGGATTTGTATGAAGCGGTATCGACTTTTAAAATCAGTTTACCGACACCGATTATGTCGGGAGTTCGCACGCCTTTGCGTCAATTCAGCTCTTGTTGTTTGATAGATGTCGGTGATTCGCTCGAATCCATATTACAGTCCAATACGGCTGTCGGTTATTATATCGCCAGTAGAGCCGGTATCGGTTTGAATTTCGGACGTATTCGCGGTTTGGGTGCTAATATCCGCAACGGCGAAGTTATCCATACCGGATTGGTGCCTTTTTTGAAAATTTTTGAAGCAACGACCAAAGGCTTTACCCAAAATGCTATCCGCGGTGGCAGTTCCACTTCCACTTTACCGTTTTTTCATTGGGAAATTGAAACGTTTATCCAGTTGAAAAACAATAAAGGAAATGATGAAAACCGTGTTCGCCGTATGGATTATTCCGTGGCAGTCAATAGATTGTTCAGGGAACGGGTCAAAAACAACGAGGATATCACTTTGTTTTCGTCCGAAGAAGTACGTGATTTATACGATGCTTTTTACGACAGCGATTATGAGAAATTTAAGATGTTGTATGAAATGTATGAGGCTAACAACCGTATCAGAAAGAAAAAAATCAATGCCCGTCAGTTTTATCTCGATTTGCTCAAAGAACGTTACGAAACCGGACGTATTTACATCTTAAATGCCGACAGGGTCAACGAACACAGCTCGTTTAAAGACCGTATTTATATGTCCAATCTGTGTCAGGAAATTACTTTGCCGACCGAACCGATTACGGATGTCAACAAAACCGATGGTGAGATTGCCATGTGTATATTGAGCAATATCAATCTCGGTAAAATAGAGCGTATAGAAGAATTGGACCACTTAACCGAACTTTTGGTGCGTTTTTTGGACGAATTAATTGATTATCAAGATTATCCGGTGGTTTCCGCTGAAAAATCCACCAAAGCCCGCCGCAGTTTGGGTATCGGGGTGTCGGATGTATTCCATTTCTTGGCCAAAAACAATTTGCGGTATGATAACGAAGAAGGTAGAAAAACCATACACCGTTATATGGAACGTTTTCAATACGGTTTGATAAAGGCATCCAATCAGCTTGCCAAAGAAAAAGGTGCTTGTGAGTTGTTTGACCGCACTAAATACGCCGACGGTATTATGCCCATAGATACGTATGCCGAAGCGGTGGATGAAATTGTAGAAAACGATTTGGAAATGGATTGGGACGGTTTACGCGAAGATGTCAAAAAATACGGATTGCGTAATTCGGCATTGAGTGCCATTCCGCCCGCGGCAAGCAGTAGCGTGGTGTCCAATTCAACCCCGGGTATCGACCCGGTCCGCAAACTGCTGATTGCCAAAATGAGTAAATACGGTGCCTTGAAACAACTGGTTCCCGGGTTTGGTGAATATGAAGAAAATTACACCTTGGCCTGGGATATCGATAATGAAGAATACTTGAAATTTGTAGCCATTTTTCAAAAATTTATCGACCAAAGTATCAGCACCAACCAATATTACGATATTTCAAAATATAAAAACAACAAAGTCCCGGTTCGCGATTTAATCCGTCACGACGGTATCGCCTACAAATACGGCTTAAAGACTTTGTATTATATGAATGTCAATGATAATTCCGGTAAAGAACTGAAAAAGGTTAAATTTACAAGTGAAGAACAACAAATGCCTGTCTTTAACTTTGCCAAATTGGAATTGGATATCGATGACTACGACTCCTGCGAAGGTGGTGGTTGTTCGGTGTAAAGAAAAAAATTAAAATGAAACCAATAGGATTTTTTCTATTGTTTTGGCTTTTTTGGTCTTGTCAAACCCAAAAAAATATTGATTATAACCAATCGATAGCCGGTGAATATGCTACGCCTGATATAAGACGCAGGACACTTTACGATTTTCTTTTATCAAACTACTACTATTTAAACACACATCTAAAAGTAAACAAGGATAAAACTTTTGAAATACAAACCTGTTCTTATACAGCAAAAGGAAAATGGTTTATATCAAAAGACACTTTCCATTATAAATATGACACTTTGATATGGTTAATCGATAGTTTGAATTATTCCGGAAAATATAAGGAACGAAAAAATAAATTGATACGATACGATAGATTTTTAATTATCAAAAAAGACGGATTGTTCCGCAAGACCAAAGAAGGCAAGAAAAATTTGATAATGAAATTGGTAAAGTAGAGACGCCATGCATGGCGTCCCTACTTTAAATTTTGTATTTTTGGATATTCAAACATTTTTGAGATGATAAAAAAACGGATTTTTTTATTAATTGGTTTTGTGTTTTTAAATTTGCATGCTCAAAATCATTGGCAGGCACCGTCGGAAGCCCGGCAATTGCAAAATCCTTTAAATGGTGTTGAAGCCGTATGGCAAAAGGGACAAAAAATTTTCAATTCGCTTTGTGCTTCTTGCCACGGACAAGATGGTACCGGTAATCCGGTGATGCTCAAAACTTTAAATCCGCCGCCGGCTGATTTGACTTCCCAAACCGTGCAACAACAAACCGACGGTGAAATTTTTTGGAAAATCACAGAAGGTCGCGGATTGATGGCATCTTATAAAAATATGCTTACCGAAGAAGAACGCTGGGCGGTGGTCAAATACATTCGCCGGTTGAAAAAAAACAAACCAAAAAAACAAACCGGAAAAATAACCGCTAATGATAATGAAGTAGAAGCTTTTTCTTTTTCACAATTGATTAACGCCAAAACAACTTTTATACGGCAGACCGGTGGTTTCGGTTTTGGAATTCAACACCGTTTCGGAGCGACGAAATTTGACAAAAATATGCTCAAAAACTTTTTCGGATTGGATTTGGCTTCCAATATCCGTTTTAGTTTTGAAATACCTTTGACTTCCAAATTGATGGTAGATATAGGCCGGACACGTTACGGCAAATTTTACGATTTGGGCGTAAAATATTTGTTAATAAAACAAAGCCAAAACAACCGGAAACCTGTCAGCATAGCTTTTTACGAAAATGTAGCCGTTACCACCGAGAATCCCCCGCCATATTCCGCCAATGCTACTTTTGCCGGCGGACGTCCGTTCCAATATCAATTTAAACACCGTTTGTATTATGATACCCAATTGATTGTATCCTGCAAATTCAGTCACAGATTTTCGGCTCAACTCGCTGCGGAACTGCTATGGCGAAATCTTACACCTGCTTCACCGCCCGGTGAAAAAGCGTATGTTTTAGCCGTACCGGTGAGTTTGCGGTATAAAACCGGATTAAAATCAGCTGTTGATTTGGAAATTATGCCCACTACACACCGGCATACATTCCCGGTATCTTTGGCTTATGAAATTGCCAGCAGCGGTAACCATGTTTTTCAAATTACCGTGACCAATTCGGACAGGATTTTGGCTCAAAATCTGTTTTTTAATACCACATTAAATTATCCGCAGGATGGTTTTATGTTAGGTTTCAATTTAATCCGTTACTTTTAACAATTTATTGATTTTTAAAAGAAACATTATATGAAATGAACATGAATTTTTTTAATCATAGAATACACACAAGGTTATGATTAAAATAAATTCATGAGAGTTACTGAATGTATTATAAATTTTTATTAATTTTTTACAAAATAAAAATTTTAAACAGATGAAACCGACATGATTAAAATAATCATTAAACACACAACGTAATGATTATTTTAATCATCAAAGGTTACATCTGACCATAATGTTAAAATAAAAAATAAACAGATGAAAAAAATTTATCTAATCTTGTTTGTGATAACAAACTTAATTTTTTACAATTGTTCCAAAGACAAAGGTCCCGTTGAAGATGAACAAACACCCGGAAATGTCAGTTTTGTCAACGATGTACAACCAGTTTTTGATCAAAATTGTACATCCTGCCATCCTAATTCGGGTAATTTGGACCTAACGGCAAGTAATTCCTACAATCAGTTGGTTAATGTCGATGCGTCAGGTTATCCGGCCAAAAGGGTAGTACCCGGAGACCCTGAGCATTCCGTTTTGTACAAAAAAATCGACGGTTCGGGTGTTTACGGGGGCAATATGCCTTTGGGAAACAGTTTGTCTGCGGTGCAAATTGCCCTTATCAAACAGTGGATTGAAGAAGGAGCTCAAAATAATTAATAATTTCAAGTAGCAATTGGAGTGAAATGATATACCGTTGTTGGAGAAGTCGAGACATAGATTTACTAGGTTTCCAAAATTTTACATGTTTGTTTTTTGAAAAATCATATTCAAAAATAATATAATTTTGATAATTACTTGAGGGAACAAAACCAAAGAACCAGGATGCTGTCTACTAGGAACCGAAACAATTTATCATTAGCGTATCAATAAAAAAAATATTGTATATTTGCCGTTCAGAAAAATAAACGATAACCGGGGTCGGGAACCCCACAAAATCAAACAATTATGCCTGTAAGAATCAGATTACAAAGACACGGAAAAAAAGGAAAACCGTTTTATTGGATTGTAGCCGCGGATTCGCGTGCCAAAAGAGACGGTAAATTTTTGGAAAAACTCGGTACTTACGACCCTACCAAAGTACCGGCGATTATCAACCTGAACGTTGATCGTGCGGTTGAATGGTTGTTCAACGGCGCCCAACCGACCAATACGGCACGTGCCATTTTGAAATACAAAGGTGCATTGCTCAAGAAACATTTGTTGGTCGGAGTTAAAAAAGGTGCCTTTGACGAAGAAGAAGCCGAAAGGAGATTCCAAGCTTGGCTGAAAGAAAAAGAAGCTAAAATTAAAGCACAAGAAGATGAAGTGGCTGCTCAAAAAGCCAAAGAAAAAGCCGAACGTTTGGAGAAAGAAAAGGCGATAAATCAAGCACGGATAGCCGCCCAAAAGGCTGCTAATGCCGAAATCATTGCCGAAGCTGAAAAAAATGAAGAAGCAACAGCCGGCAACGAACCCGTTGATGCCGTAGAAGAGGCTTTAAAATCGGAACAAAGTATCGAAGAAGCTGCCGGAACGGCACAACCCGGCGAAGATGAAAAAACAGAAGAATAAGTTTGTCCTTTTTTTATACAGATGAAAAAGGAAGATGCTTATTATCTGGGTAAAATCGTCAAAAAATATGGCTTAAAAGGGGAACTTTTAGCCAAAATCGATACTGATGAACCCGAAACTTATGAAGGAATGGAATCAATTTTTCTTGATATTAAAGGAAAATTGGTTCCGTTTTTTTTAAACGGTTCCACCCTGCACAAAGCAACCACCCTGCGCCTCGATTTTGAAGATATCGATAATATTGAGGATGCCGAAGCTCTTATCGGAAAATCCATCTATTTACCCTTGGACAGTCTGCCCGAACTCACGGGTAATAAATTTTACTTCCACGAAATCCTCGGATTTGATGCTATCGATAACAAATTGGGAGTTATCGGCAAAATACAAGCCGTAAATGACTATGCACCGCAAGCGTATTTTATCATCACCGACGATAAAAACAATGAAATACTTATCCCCGTTTCCGACCGCTTTATCGATAAAGTGGACAGGAAAAACAAAAGTATCACCTTTGATACACCCGAAGGCTTAATTGATATTTACAAGAATAAGTGATTTTTTTATCACCCTTTTCTTGACAACAATACTTCTTTTGCCGTAATTTTGTAAAAAATCAAAGTTATGAAAGCATCTTTCGATTTGAGCATTTATCCCTTACATCAAGATTTTGAAAAACCTATAAAAGATTTTATCCGTAAACTGCGTCAAAGCGGTTTCGTTATAAAAGAAAATCCTTTAAGCACCCAAATTTACGGTGATTTCACCGAAATTATGAATTGGTTGACGGAGCATTTGGACGATACATTGTCCAATCAAGATCATTGTGTCGTCACGCTCAAAATACTTAAAGGAGACAGAAGCGGTTATCAACCTTTTAAAGATTGATTTCAAGACATTAAGCCATCCGGTAAAGGCGGGTGGAAACCAATTTAAACAAAAACAAATAATCTTTGATTTCATTAAAAATAGCTATACGGCCGGATTCCGCACCGTTATCTTTTAATTTTTCTTTTTGTTCGTTGATTAAATCCTTGATAAGCAAACGGCGCATATTGAGCAAAACATCCATCAAATGCCAGCCCAAAGTCTCTTCTTTTGATTTGACATCGATATTATGAGCTTCCCAATCGGCCAAAGTATATTTTTCTTCTTCCATTAAAATATCCGTAACGATACGGGCTTCTTCTTCCGTTAATTCCGGCATCAATTGGGAAATATCTATCTGTTGGCGTTCCAAAACTTTGGGAATAATCAAATTGTAAAGTTTTTTAAATACCGGATTGCTGAATGCCATTTCATCTTCTTGCAATTGTTTGTAAATCTCATCGGCTATTACAGTTTTACGTTTAAACTTTTCAAGCACGGGATCCGAATTATCATCGGGAATTTCTTTAACATCCCAATCCTCCACTTCCACTTCTTTGGTCCCGTAAAGCAGTAAAAGTTTGATAATTTCCCGCTCCAAAACATCCCGTTGGTTTAAAACCGGCGTTTGCGGTGTTTCTTTTACGACAGGTTTAAGACTTTCCCGGTATTTTTTTCTCAAAACGTCTTTTTCGGTGCGGCGGGCAATA
Organism: Flavobacteriales bacterium; assembly: GCA_027039975.1. GTDB lineage: Bacteria > Bacteroidota > Bacteroidia > Flavobacteriales > Flavobacteriaceae > WGBX01. The sequence continues at coordinate 19,941 of JALWFE010000085.1, read as the reverse complement.
CCTTTCAAAACCAATGCCAACTCACGAAACAAAACTTCTTCGGAGATATCCATAATCCGTGCCACTTCTTTGATGTAAATCTCTTGTTGCACGGCATTGGGAATATTAGCGATGCTTTCAACGATATTTCTGATCAATTCCCCTTTTTTGACCGGATCTTTTCGGGCTTGCTCTTGCAAAAGAGTCGCTTTAAAATTGATAAAATCCTGTGTATTGTCCGTCAAATACAAGATTAATTCGTCGGTAGAGACTTTTTTACTAAAACTGTCCGGGTCCTCACCGTCAGGCAATAACAAAACCTTGACGTTAAGCCCTTGTTCCAAAATCATATCGATACCCCGCAAAGCGGCACTGATACCGGCACGGTCACCGTCAAAAATAACGAGAATGTTTTTGGTCAGACGTTTGACCAATTGAATTTGCTCAACCGTCAAAGCCGTTCCCGAAGAAGCCACCGTATTTTTAATACCCGCTTGATAAAAAGCCATCACATCGGTATAACCTTCTACCAAAATACATTGATTTTCTTTGACTATCTGCTGTTTGGCTTGAAAAATACCATACAAGACTTTGCTCTTATGATATATTTCATTCTCAGGCGAATTGATATACTTGGCCGTTTTTTTACTATTGTCCAAAATACGGCCGCCGAATCCCAACACACGCCCGCTCATACTGTGTATGGGAAACATAATCCTTCCGCTAAACCGGTCTATCAACCGGTCGTTGCGTTCGATGGTCAGTCCGGTTTTGATTAAAAATTCTTTTTTAAAGCCCTTGGCAAGAGCCTCTTTGGTAAACGCATCACGCCGGTCGGGAGAAAAACCGGTTTCAAATACCTTTAAAGTTTCCTGACGAAAACCACGGGATTTAAAATAACTCAAACCTATGGATTTACCGGCATCGGTGTCAAATAATTGGCTTTTAAACCAATTTTTGGCAAATTCCAATACGAGAAACATCGCTTCGCGTTCACTTTGCTTTTGTTTTTCTTCGGCCGTTTGTTCCGTCTCTTCTATTTCTATATTGTAACGTTTGGCCAACCAACGCAAAGCTTCGGGATAAGTCATCCGTTCGTGTTCCATCAAAAATGTAACGACATTACCACCTTTGCCCGAACTGAAATCCTTCCAAATCTGTTTGGCGGGCGAAACCATAAATGACGGTGTTTTTTCGTCATTAAAAGGGCTGTAACCTTTCAGGTTGCTACCGGCACGTTTCAGATTGACAAAGTCACCGATGACCTCTTCAACTCTGGCTGTCTCAAAAATTTTATCTATGGTTTCGCGTTTGATCATGCGTGTTTGATTAATTTATAATTTCAATTTTAATTTATAATCATGTCACCCCTTCGGGGTTCAATGGAATGTTTTTTTTATTGTTTTATCTATAATCATATCACCCCTTCGGGGTTCAACGGTATTTTCTTAATTATATATTTTTGGTGAAAAGGAAAAACCGATTTTATTGTTCAAATGCATCCCGGAGACGTTGTTGTATGTCTTTAAACTCCGCTTCGGACAATTCCGTTTTTTTTCTGAAATCTATGTCGCTCATATCGTTGAGTGGAATCAGATGCACATGAACGTGTGGCACTTCCAATCCAACGACTGCCATTCCTATTCGTTTGGCACCGGTAAAAACTTTTTCTTGTGCTTTAGCGACTTTACGGGCAAATCGCATCAAATCCAAATAAGCCTCCTCTGACATATCGAAAATTTTATCAATTTCCTCTTTCGGAACCACCAACGTATGTCCTTTGGCATTGGGAAAAATGTCGAGAAAAGCAATGTGCTTGTCATCTTCGGCTACGATATAAGCCGGTATCTCCCTGTTGATAATTTTGGTAAAAATAGAACTCATAATACTTATGTTTTTGGACAAATTTACAAATTATAAAACTTTTTTGTAATTTTAAATTCCAAAATTCCCGCCTTATGTTACAAAAAATTATTTTCAGCCTTATTTTCTTTTTGTCTTTTCATAATATCAAAGCTCAAAAAGTTTTTGCCGTCCGGTACGAAAGTCAGGCTGATGTCAAAGTTTATGTGGTGGATTATGAAAGTCAAGCGGATTTAAAAGTCTATAAGGTCAAATATGAAAGTCAAGCCGGTAAAAACAACGGTAAATGGTTTTTTGTCAAGTACGAAAGTCAAGCCGGTTGGCTGAATAAGGCTAAACAATATTTATTGTATTAACGCACCTGCCGGTCATTTTACCCGGACAATTTGTTCGTCTTTTAACAAATCTTTACCCATATAACGTTGTAAGATCCGGGCGATAGCTATCACGTCGTTTTCACAATAGGTTTTAATACGTTCCAAATCTTTTTCTTCGTAATAGACCCTGGCTACGTCCTTGCCTTCAATGTCTTGTTTAGGAGAAGGAATTTCCAAAATATGCGTTAATAATTCAAGAGATGTATAATGTTTATAATCGCCGAAACGCCACAGTTCCATCGTATCGCAAAAAGGTGTTTCCCAAGGTTTCTTACCGTGTATTGCCAGTTGTGAAGGTAGCGGAATCCGGTTGATAATCATCCGGCGGGCTATATAAGGAAAATCGAATTCTTTACCGTTGTGGGCACAAAGTTTCAGGTCTTTGCGTTGAAAATACTTGGTATTGAGCAAAGCGGCAAAATCTTTTAACAATTGTACTTCATCGTCTAAGGCGAATGATTTGAGACGAAATTCACTCCCATCATCTTTGACAAAAAAACCGGTGGAAATAACAATAATCTTTCCAAACTCCGCCCAAATGCCCGCTTGTCCGTACAAATCTTCAACGGTTGTATCATCATTGAGACGGTATTGCACTTTCTTTTCAAACAATTTTTTCTTAGTTTGATTCAAATCGTCAAAACGGTAAATTCCGGGAACAGTCTCGATATCGAGAAACAAAAATTGTGATAAGCGGGCTTGATTGAGCATCTGTGTGGTTTTAGATTCTCTCAAAATTATTATATTTGGCTTACATTTGCAAAAAAAATTGATATGAGCAATTTGACATTTGCAATTGTTGTATTCTTTTTGGCTTTCCCTTTCGGATTCTGGCGTGTCAAAAGCAAATTCAAATCACGGGATTGGATGCTGGCTATTCATATCCCGGTTGGGTTTATCATTTTATTGCGTATCTTTAACAAAATTTATTTTCATACCGGTTTTTCCTGGCTTTCCGTTGTGTACAATCTCACCGCATTTATGTTGGCACAATACTTAGCTGGACTTATTTATAAAGCTTTCAAAAAAAATGAAACGGATAGAAGTAAAAAATATTTATAAATCTTACGGCAGACAAAAAGTTTTAGATGATGTTTCTTTCCAAATAGGCAAAGGGGAAATCACCGGTTTGTTAGGACCTAACGGGGCCGGCAAATCCACTTTGATGAAAGTCATCACCGGCTATATTAAACCGGACAGCGGAACAGTCAAAGTGATGGGAATGGATGTTGCTGACCAACCTCTTGAAATCAAAAAACATATCGGATATTTGCCCGAGCATAACCCGTTATATTTGGATATGTATGTAAAGGAATATCTGACTTTTGTCGCTTCGGTGTATCAAGCGGATAATAGCAGGATTGAACAAGTGATCAACGATACCGGTTTGACACCCGAAGCTCATAAAAAAATAGGACAACTCTCCAAAGGTTACCGGCAAAGGACAGGATTAGCCGCCGCTTTGATTCACGACCCGGATATCCTAATTTTAGATGAACCGACTACCGGTTTGGACCCTAATCAACTAGTGGAGATCAGGCAGTTAATCAAAGATTTGGGACGTGACAAAACCTTGATTTTATCTTCTCACATTATGCAAGAAGTGGAACATCTGGCCGACCGTGTTTTGATTATCAATAAAGGTAAAATCATGGCTGACGAGTCTCTTAAAGCTTTACAATCCGGACAACAACAGCTTATTGAAGTGGAATTTGATGTTAAAATTGAACGTGAATTTTTAGATAAACTACCTCATATTTCCGCTGTTGAAAATATTTATGACCGGATTTGGTGTTTGGCTTTTGAAACCCGAAACGATATGCGTCCCGCTATTTTTGACTTCGCACAACAACAAGGGCTCAAAATTTTGCAAATGCGTCAAAAGAACAAAAATTTGGAACAATTGTTTAAAGAATTGACACACTACGATAGTTGAAAATTGCACATTGATAAGTTCAGTGACTGCACTTCTCTAACTTCAATAACCTGATATGAAAGTTACAAGTTCTTAGAGACGTTTTGACAAATTGTCCGAAAAGAAAATTAACAATGGATAATTGAGAATTTTTTTCTCAATAAAATTTGAAGCATATATATAGTTTGAAACAAAATCTAAATCTATAAAAAAGTAATTCCTTCCCTCTAAATCCTCATTTTCTTAGAAAATGTCAGACCATCGGACTCCGGGCCGATAATCAATTCGAAATAATAAGCTTATTCCCGCTTTTAACAATATGGTAAGGTTTTAAACTGTATTCGCCTTCTCCCGATGTCAATTGTCCTGTATGTAAGCTGTAAGTGTTATTTTCACAATCGCATTTACAGGTAAATTGATTGGGTTGCATGGTAGAACATGGTGACGGGTAATGATTCGGGTCGCTGGCTTCAAAAGCATTATAGCCGTTACCCGTGTTGAAAACAATTACCCCTTTGATGCCGGCATTGTACACCAAAACGGAATTATTGGCATATTGTAAAGAGGCATATTCGGGCAAATCCAAATTGATTTCTATAGAAAAACCGACATCTTCCAAATACGGATTGTTGTAATTCGACTGTTTTTTACACTCGGTATTGAACAATAACAAAAGAAAAATAAAAAGAATGTTATTTTTTTTCATCACGATTGTTTTCAAGAAACGACTTGACAATCCGGTATGCTTCATTTTTAGCTTTTTCCAAATCGTCATTAACTATAATAACATCAAAATCCCCGGCATATTGCATTTCTTCATCCGCTTTGTCTATACGCATTTTGATTTTTTCCGGTGATTCTGTTTGTCGCAATTGCAAACGTTTTTTTAATTCGGCTACGGAAGGCGGTTGTACAAAAATAGCCAAACTGTTTGTAGGATATTGTTTTTTGATATTCAATCCGCCTTTGACATCTATGTCAAAGATGACATTTTTACCATTGTTTATCAATCGTTCCACTTCCGATTTCAGCGTACCGTAAAAATTATTTTTATAAACTTCTTCCCATTCGATAAACGCGTCATTTTTTATTTTTTGTTTAAACGCATCGGGTGAAATAAAATAATAATCTTTACCATGAGTTTCGTTCGGTCTTTTTTCTCTGGATGTTGCAGACACGGAAAATGCTAAATTCAACTCCGGTTGTTGCAACAAATGATGTACCAATGTGGTTTTGCCGCTACCGGAAGGTGCTGAAAAAATAATGAGTTTTCCTTGCTTCATATATTCAAAATTTGCTTTCAAAGATAGTGTATTTTTTATATATTTACTTATTTAAGCTCTGCTGATTTTCTATAAAATGTCAATAAATATTGAAGCGAAAACTAAAAAAATGCTAAAAAATTTGGTCAAATATACATCACAAAAACAAATGTATGAACAAAAAATTCATAGTATCGCTCATCGTATCGTTAGTTTGTATCAGTATTGGGTGCGTCCTATGGTTAGAGGAAAATCAGGTAAAAAAATGGTTGAATCTACTACTAACCATTTAACACTTTTTTCTTTTATCAAAACTTTTTTACTAATTTCGCAGTTACAAATTAAGGTTTTATGAGCACAGACAACACAATATCTAAAACAAAGCCGGTTGATGACGGACAAATCCACTATAATCAACCGGAGCTGAAAAAACATGAAAAGCTCGGGGAATTAGCCGCAACGGCCATCAGTGGAAACGACATCAGTTCGTCGGTTTTATACGTGTCGGCATTGGCCATTGCTTTTGCCGGTCAATATGCTTGGATAACTTTGTTAATCGTTGCTTTGGTTTTATATTTTTTTAGAAAAATTTACGGTGAAGTGGTCGGCGCATTGCCTTTAAACGGGGGGGCTTACAACGCCCTGCTCAATACAACCAGCAAACGTATGTCATCTATTGCGGCAACTTTGACTTTGTTATCATATATGGCTACTGCCGTTATATCCGCCAATGAAGCCATTCACTACTTATTTCATGTTGCCGGTATTGAAAGAAATGATATTATTATTTTAGCCACAATCGGATTGTTAGGAATATTTGCCGGGCTAGCTATCATGGGTATTAAAGAATCGGCCAAGGTGGCTATCGCTATTTTCCTGTTTCATCTGACCGTAATGACCGCTTTAATCCTGTCGTTGTTTGTTTATATTTTCCAACACGGTTTTGATGTGTTTATAGAAAACTGGCATCATCCGGTAAAACACGGCAGTGTTGTTAAAGCTATATTCTTCGGTTTTGCCGCCTCTATGCTGGGAATTTCCGGTTTTGAAAGCTCGGCAAACTTCGTTGAAGAACAAAAACCGGGTGTTTTTCCTAAGACTTTGCGTAATATGTGGATAGTGGTGAGTATTTTAAATCCTTTGATGGCATTTTTGGCTTTGGCAGCCCTACCTATTGACAGTGTAAATGAAAATACTTTGTTGATTCAATTAGGTGAAAATTCTGCCGGGAAATGGTTGACTACCTTTATTTCGGTTGATGCATTTCTGGTTTTATCAGGGGCCGTATTGACCAGCTATATCGGTGTCACGGGGTTGTTGGAACGTTTGACGTTGGACCGCATTATGCCTAACTTTTTCTTAAAGAAAAACAAACGGAACGCTTCGTACCGTATTATTATCTTTTTCTTTTTACTCAGTGTTTCGGTTTTGTTGATTACCAAAGGAAGAGTAACGACCTTAGCCGGTGTTTATACCATTTCGTTTTTGTCGGTGATGTTATTGTTTGTAGTCGGTAATGTGCTTTTAAAAGTCAAAAGAAAACATCTGCCTCGTCCCGAACGGGCTCCGTGGTATGGTATTTTTATCGCTTTTACGGCTGTATCCCTAGCCCTTTTAGGCAATTTGATTATGAAACCCGAAAATCCGGATGACCCTGAAAACTGGTTGATTTTTACTATGTATTTTATTCCTGTTCTGATTTTCGTAATGATTATGCTTAACCGTACTTTATTGCTTAAATTATTGCTCAATATCATTCAATATATTTTTGAACCTATCCGTAAGTTTTTCTTGCGCTTACACAAAGGTATCGACCGGTTGATAGACGAAATTAACAGTCAGGAATTTGTCTTTTTTACCAAAGGTAAAAGTATTGCCAATATGAATAAGGCGATGCTGTATATCCGCGACAATGAACATACTAAAAAAGTCAAAATCGTAAAAGTATTACCTCCGGGAGAAAAACCTTCGGAAGAATTGTTGAGAAATATCAAATTTTTGGACGAAGAATATCCTGAAATTGATATTGAATTTGTACCGGTTGAAGGAAAATTCGGACCGGAATTGATAAAAGAATTATCAGAAAAATGGCATATTCCCATAAACTTTATGTTTATCGGTTCGCCGGATGAAAAATTTCCTTACCGTTTGGAAGAATTGGGAGGTGTCCGTTTGATTATGTAATCAGATAATAAAACTGAAATTTATGAAAATTGCTATTGGAAACGACCATGCCGGCACAAACTATAAATTTGCCATTATCAAACTTTTAAAAGATTTAGGATACCAAGTTGTAAATTTTGGGACAGAGACCACAGACAGTGTTGATTATCCGGATTATATTCATCCGGTTGCCAACGCCGTTGAAAAAGGAGAAGTGGATTTTGGAATTATCTTATGTGGCAGTGGCAATGGTGCTGCAATAACCGCCAACAAACATCAAGGTGTCCGTGCCGCTTTGTGTTGGAGTAAAGAACTGGTCGAACTGGCTAGACAACACAATGATGCCAATATATTGAGCTTGCCGGCAAGGTTTATTTCGGAATATCAAGCTTTGGAATACGTTCAAACTTTTTTAAATACCGGATTTGAGGGCGGCAGGCATCAACGCAGAGTTGAAAAAATACCCGTGAACAGAATTGAGAATTAATGATAAGTTGATGAACTGATGAACTGATGAACTGATGAACTGATGAACTGATGAACTGATAAAAGTTATTCAAGTTATAACAAAATCATCAATTCATCAAAATAACGAACTAATCTATAAACAATTCAAATAACCATATTATCAAAAATTTGTATATTTGACAATCAGTCTTTTATAAATAATAACCGTGGAAAAAAAATGTTTGGAATGCGGTGCGCCTCTCTTTGGAAGGTCCGACAAGAAGTTTTGTTCGGATTATTGTCGTAATGCCTATAATAACCGTAAAAATAAAGCGGACAGCAATCTTATCAGAACCACAAACAACCGCTTGAAAAAAAACTGGCGGATATTGGAAGAATTAAATACCACAGGCAAAACCAATGTACACAAATCCAAGCTTGTAGCCGCCGGATTTAATTTTAATCTTATTACAAGCATTTATAAAACCAAAAAAGAAAAAGTGTATTATTTTGTGTATGATCAAGGATATTTGGAGCTAGGAAACGGATTTTATATGCTGGTTAAACGGCAAGAGAAAAAATAAATAAACGGTTAGGAACTAATTCTTTTGCTTCCCGTATTATTTTATTTTAACAGAAATGATTTTAGCCGGGCATAATTCCGCGGCTTTTTGCACTTGTTCATAAACAGCGTTATCCGGTTCTTTGAGTGTATAAAAACCTTTGCGTTCGTAAGATTTAACCAAGATGCTTTTACCGTCTTTTCGAGACATTTGAAACTGCTGCGGTGCCACTTCGACACAGTAATTGCATCCGATACACTTTTTGCGTTGTAAAGTAATAATAACCATCCTCTTATAAGGGTTTGAAACCCAGTTTTTTCCGGGTACGGTTCAACACTTCGTTGGCAACACGGCGGGCTTTACCGGCACCTTGTTCCAATGCTTTGTCTATTTCATCTTTGTGATTCATATAGTAATCATAACGCTGGCGTTCAACGGCAAATTTCTCTAAAATCAATTCATACAAAGCTTGCTTGGCATGACCGTATCCGAAATTACCGGCAAGGTATTTTTGACGCATTTCTTCCGTTTGTTCGGGTGTTGCCAGCAATTTGTACAAGGCAAAAACATTATCGGTATCCGGATTTTTAGGGGCTTCGAGCGGTGTGCTGTCCGTGATGATTTTCATGATTTGTTTCCGTAACTGTTTTTCGGGCAAAAAGATATTGATGATATTGTTACGTGATTTGCTCATTTTTTGTCCGTCCGTTCCCGGCACATACATGGTTTGTTCTTGTAAAGCGATTTCGGGAATAACAAAATTATCTCCCATGAGCCGGTTAAAACGTTGAGCCACATCGCGGGTCATTTCCAAATGCTGTTTTTGGTCTTTACCTACAGGTACCACTTCGGCATCATATAACAAAATATCTGCGGCCATCAACATGGGGTAGGTAAACAAACCGGTATTGACATCGGCCAAGCGATCGGCTTTGTCTTTAAACGAATGTGCCAAGGTTAGCCGTTGATACGGAAAAAAGGTGCTTAAATACCAAGCCAATTCGGTAACCTGTGGTACATCGGATTGGCGGTAAAAAACCGTTTTGTCGATATCCAAACCGAAAGCCAGCCAAGTGGCTGCCGTGCTATACGTATTTTCACGCAATGTATCTGCATCTTTGATTTGGGTCAAAGAGTGCATATCGGCAATAAACAAAAAAGATTCGTTTTCAGGATTTTTTGCTTGTTCTATCGCCGGAATGATAGCACCTAAAATATTGCCCAGATGCGGCGTACCGGTACTTTGGATACCTGTGAGTATTCTCATATTGTATAGGATATTTTCAGAGCCACAAATTTAAAGTATTTTTTGGATACCTACAGACCTGAACGGTTTTTTTTAAACTGTTAGCACCCGGCAAGACCTTTCAGACAAGTCTGATGAAAAAAACATAAAACAAGGTGCTGTTTCAAAAGGCATTTAAATTGCAAAAAAACATATTTTTCAAAACCTGAACAAAAAACAATTTTGGACTGAAATTTGCTGTAATTCACTAAAAATTGGAATTGTTTCAAAATAAAGTTATCTTTGAAAAATGAATTTGTTTTAACTATGAACACTACGGTTTCAAAAATCATTTTTCATAAACAAAATATTTAAAATCAAACCTTTATGAAAAAAACAATTTTAATCCGAGTTCTGCTTATTTTGGTTTTAAGCTTCCAATTAACCGGTTGTAAATTGGACGAAGTAAACGACGACAAAGGCACATTTACCGTAACCGTCACGCTTAACAATGACGCCATTCAAGGCGCCAATGTTGAACTTTATGATGAAATCAACGAAATTTATTTATTTGCAAAAACAACAAATACGCAAGGTCAAGTGGTTTTTGACGATTTGGACCCGGGAACTTATGCGTTTGAATGTGATTATGAAGACGGAGCTAACAATTATTATGTCGGCAGCTCTACCGGCAATAAATTAAGACCGGGCGACGACAAACAGGTTTATGTCGAATTGCATCTTTATCAGAGGAGATTTCAAAAAAAATTTCTTTCTTTCCGTTTAAAATAATATCAAAAGGAATTGCTTTGTTGTCCGGGAATAACCCGGCAGAAACCGGAAAATTATATATCAAAAAGATTTTATTTCCGCTTGCAACAGTCCGGCAAACTCTGTTAAAATTTGGTGTTTTAATAAATCTTTATCAGGGGTATATCCCAATTCTTCTTGAAGGGACGTAACCCCTTTATTTTTGATGCCACAGGGGATAATGTGGTTGAAATATGACAAATCCGTATCGACATTTAAAGCAAAACCGTGCATGGTCACCCACCGGCTGGTCTTGACACCCATGGCACAAATTTTTCTGACTTGCGGTTTGCCCACATCCAACCAAACACCGGTTTCACCCTCACTGCGTTCCCCTTTGATACCGTAAAAAGATAAAACTTTGATAATTATCTCTTCTAACAAACGCATATATGCCAGTATATCCAAATCGAAATTGTCCAAATCCAAGATAGGATACCCGACGATCTGTCCGGGGCCGTGATATGTGATATCGCCCCCTCTATTAGTTTTGATAAATTGCACTTGTCGCCGGTTTCTTTCTGTTTCGTCAATCAATAAATTCGATTCTTTACCGCTTTTGCCCAACGTATATACATGTGGATGCTCGGTAAACAACAGATAATTTTCAGTCATCAACGGCTTTTCCCGGTATTTGTTTTCAATTTTGATTTGTTTTATTTTTTCAAACAAACCTGTTTGAATTTCAAAAGCTTTCTGATAATCTGTTAAACCGAGGTCTTTGAATAAAATGGTTTTATTTTTCATTATTGACTTAAATGAATTGTATTGTTTTGCTTGGCAATGGTTAACTTTTTTCCAAGTATCAAAGGGAAATTGTTTGTTGTATGCCCAACCGGGGCATTGAATATAACCGGTATTTCAGGGGCAATGTGTTCTAAGATTATTTCTTCGACAGATTTTCCAAAAGCGGGTTTATTTTCGGGAATATCTGTAAACTGTCCCACCAATAAGGCTTTTAAATCTTTGCACTTTCCGGCTTTCTTCAAAGCGATGAGCATTCTGTCTATTTGATACAATTGTTCGCCGACATCTTCGATAAAAAGAATTTTTCCGCTTGTGTCAAAATCCATATCCGTTCCAAGTAAACTGTAAAGATTGGCTAAATTACCACCGGTAACTTTTCCGCTTACATCTGTAAAACCGGTAGTAAAACTATTTGAAATAAAACTGTAAGATATCCGGTTTTCAAACAAAGCACTTTTTGTCTGTTTTATGACCTCTTTTGGTATTTTGTTTTTTAATTGCACCGGCATCAAAGCGTGTAAAGTTTCAAAATCTTTTTGTAAAAATTTTTGATGTAAAACGGTTATGTCCGAAAAACCGGCTAAAATTTTCGGCGATTTTTTAAACTCACTAAAATCAAGCCGGTCAACAATCCGGATACTGCCATATCCGCCGCGCAGAGCCCATATCATTTTTACGTCCGGATTGTCCATTGCCGCTTGCAAATCGGACAGACGTTCCATGTCTGTTCCGGCAAAATGACCAGATTGTTTCAAAGCATTTGGAGCCACGTAAGAACGTAATCCCCATTTTTCTAATAAGTTTTGTGCTTGTTCAACTATTAGTTTATCCGGTAAGTATCCGGCAGGGCTCACCAAAGCAACCAAATCACCTTTTTGTAAATGCATCTGTTTGTTTTTAGCAAAAATACTAATTAGTTTATAAGTCCTAAATTAAAACTTTGTATTTTTGAATAAAATAAAATAGATTTGTAGTGGCTGTTTATTGTGAGTTTGTAAAGTTTGAGAAAAGAGGAATGAGGAAAAATTTTAAGTTAAAAAAGCCTCAATTCCTCAATTTTAAAGACGAACATAAAGTATAAAGTATAAAAACAATCATCAAAGAAAGTAATACTCTATGAAATCAAACTTGCAACTTTGAACTTTCAACTTTCAACTAAATGATATGAAATACAAAATTCTAATATTCAATATTTTATTAATTCTATCCTTTCAAATTTATGCCCAAAAAACATCAAAAAAAATCAGTTATTACGGGGGCTTCGGATTGAGTTTATCAACCGGATATACTTATTTTAGTTTACAACCCGGCGTTATTTACAACGTTTCTTCCAAATTTAAATTGGGTGCCGGCGTGCAATATACTTACCTCAAATCAAACAAATCTTATTACGGCGTCAATTATAAATATAATATATACGGTTACAATACCATAGCTTTATACTATCCTTATAAGGAATTGGAAGTGGGAGCGGAGTATGAGAATTTATATGTCAAGCAAAATTTTAACGGGGTTGCCAATAGTTTTTGGTCGCCGGCATTGTTCGGTAGTTTGGGGTACCATTACGGGCCTGTCGTTGCCGGGTTTAAATACAATTTTTTATATGACCCGGAAAAGAGTGTATATCAAGATGCTTTTATCCCTTTTATCAGAGTTTATTTTAATTTATGAACAAGTTTTTTTTACTCTTACCGTTTTTTGTTTTTTTCTCAACAAATGGCCAATATAACGAGTTGTTGAAAACAAAAGATTCGACCGTTTCAGCTCCGAAAACATTGTCATTAGGAATTGATAATTTGTCCTTTATAAAAGATAATGAATATTTTAACCTCATGGCCGACGGTTATACATTGTTGGGACATCAGGCGGAAGTTTCTTTGGGGTATCAAGCGTATCAAAATTACAACTTTACTGCCGGATTGTATGCTTTAAAGTATTTCGGGGCTACCGGTTTTGAACCCTTAGTGCCTTATGTAGGCTTGGAAATCAAAAAAGGCAACAACCGGTTTTATTTCGGTAAACTTTATACGGATGATTTTCATCAATTACCCGATGAAATTTATGCTTTTGAACGGATTTTGGACAGGCGTCGCATTGAACACGGTTTGCAACACCGGTTTAAGAATGCACATTGGCAAACCGATACTTGGCTCGAATGGGAGCATTTTATCTACAAGGGAGACAACCGGCGCGAACGACTCAACTTTGGACAAACGACAATCTTTAAGCAAAATTTTGACCGGCTGCAATTACGTATTCCCTTGCAAATTTACTTACAACACCGCGGTGGACAAATTAATGTCAGGACGAACCCTGCCAATGTCAACAATGCCGTTGTTATTGCCAATACGTCCATTGGTTTATCCCTTGAAAAAAAATTAAACTATCTTACAAGTGCCGGTGTCAAATATCAATATTTTCGGCATGACATCAATACTGATAATGCGGAAGAACTGCTGTTTAAATCGGGTTATGCACATAAATTCCAAGTTTTCTTTAAATACCGGCATTGGCAAACCTATATCTTTTATTGGCAAGCCAACCGCTTTGTGGCGCCCAAAGGCGACGACATGTATCAAACGGTCAGCCGGCGGGTTGAAAAATATACGGATAATCAAAATCAACCGGTTATAATTTTTAAATACCATACCGAACCCAACCGGCGATTGTCAGGCTTCACCACGACCTACCGCAAAGAAATTTTTAAAAATTTGGATTTGGCTTTTGTATTGGATGCTTATTATCAACTCAACCGGTCAGTCGTTCAAAGTGCTTATTATACTTCCGAAGTATATCATCATTTGGACTACGCTTTGGGCTTATATTTGCGTTACCGTTTTGATTTTAGAATAATGAAACTGTCATCTCAAAAAATAGTTAAATGAAAATCCAAATTAAATTTTTACTTTTCAGTCTGATTCTTTTATTATTAGGCGAACAGGTTTATCCACAAGAAACCGGTTTTCGCAAGACCGCCATTAAAACAGGTTTAGGTTTTGGCATTAATTCCGGTAAAAGAGAAACAGGAAACGGATTAATTTATTCAATAGGTTGGCAAAAAAGCCTAGGAAAAAAACATAAGATCCGTATCAATCCCAATATGATGTTCGGCGGATTTAGACCTTTTGGCATTACCGATACCAGAGAACAATATTACAGGATAACCAACTTGGGCTTTAATTTACACTACGATTTGATCAGATATCGTGCCATATCGTTGGTTGCCACAGCCGGTGTATTTATCAATTATTCAAGAGGATTATTGGGGACAGGCGGTTGGCCGGAATTGAATCATAACAGTTCCGAGTATTTTTATTCGTTATATTTTGGCGGTAATGCATCTATCGGGATAAGAATTGACCCGAAAAACAGCAAATTGGCTTATGAAATCAGACCGGTTAACATTCATTTAGGCAATGCTGGATACATAATGGGTTACTTTATGATAGGGATTGATATTAAATTTAAAAAGTAACATAATAGGTTCTTTTTTTATAAGTATTACTGAAAAAATAAATCCTTACCTTTGCCGCTTATTATTTAGAGCTAAAATAAATGAAATCAATCAGAAATATCGCAATTATAGCACACGTTGACCATGGCAAAACCACCTTGGTGGATAAGATCATTCACGAAAGCAATCTGCTCGACGAACGCAAAGAACATAAGGATTTGTTGTTGGATTCTAATGACTTGGAACGTGAACGAGGCATTACCATTTTGTCCAAAAATGTTTCGGTAGATTATAACGGGGTAAAAATAAACATTATAGATACGCCCGGTCACGCCGATTTTGGGGGTGAAGTGGAACGGGTATTAAAAATGGCGGACGGCGTTTTGCTGTTGGTCGATGCGTTTGAAGGGGCAATGCCTCAAACTCGTTTTGTTTTACAGAAAGCTCTTTCTTTGGGATTGAAACCCATTGTCGTTATCAACAAAGTGGATAAAGAAAACTGTAAACCCGATGAAGTGCAGGAACAGATTTTCGATTTGATGTATAACTTGGGAGCCACCGAAGACCAACTGGATTTTCCGACTGTTTACGGTTCTGCCAAACAAGGTTGGATGAGTACGGAAGGTTGGACAGCGCCTACCGGAACTGTCAAGCCTTTGTTGGATACCATTATTGAGCACATTCCTGAAGCACCGCACAATGATGGCCCTTTACAGATGCAGATTACCTCTTTGGATTATTCCAATTTTGTCGGACGGATAGCTATCGGTAGGGTATTTAGAGGGGTGGTCAAACAAGGCGAAGAAGTTTTGTTACTCGGTAAAGACCATCCACCCAAAAAATCCCAGATCAAAGAGTTGTTTGTGTTTACAGGTTTGGGCAGGGAAAAAACGCCGGAAGTCCGCAGCGGTGATATTTGTGCCATTGTCGGCTTGCAGGATTTTGAAATAGGGGATACCATAACGGATACTGCCCATCCCGAAGCTTTGGAACGTATTGCCATAGACGAACCGACGATGAGCATGTTATTTACCATTAATAATTCGCCTTTTTTCGGCAAAGAAGGAAAATTTGTGACCTCCCGGCATTTGCGGGAACGCTTGATGAAAGAAACCGAGAAAAATTTGGCTTTACGTGTAGAAGAAACAGATACGGAAGATAAATTTAATGTCTATGGACGTGGTATTTTGCACTTGTCCGTATTGATAGAAACCATGCGTCGTGAAGGATACGAATTACAAGTGGGTAAACCGCAGGTTTTAATCAAAGAAATAAACGGTATCAAACACGAACCTTATGAAACTTTGGTGATTGACGTCCCGGAAGAGTATAGCGGAAAAGTGATTGAATTGGTTACTGCCCGGAAGGGAGATTTGTTAGCTATGGAGCCCAAAGGCGATGTCATGCATTTGGAATTTGACATTACTTCACGCGGATTGATAGGCTTACGTAACAATATTTTGACCGCTACCGCAGGGACAGCTGTAATGAACCATAGGTTTAGAGAATATGCCCCTTTCAAAGGTGATATTCCCCAACGCAACAAAGGTGCTTTGATTTCTATGGATGCCGGAAAAGTGTCTGCTTACTCGTTGGACAGATTGCAAGACCGCGGTCGTTTTTTTGTAGAACCAGGTGAAGAAGTTTATATAGGACAAGTAGTGGTAGAACATACCCGTGAGAATGACTTGCCGGCTAACCTGACCAAAGGCAAAAAATTGACCAATATGCGTGCTTCGGGTTCGGATGAAAGTATGAAAATAGTTCCCAAAGTGCAATTTTCACTCGAAGAAGCTTTGGAATATATACGCGATGACGAATATCTGGAAATTACGCCTAAAAGTTTGAGAATTAGAAAAATAAAATACAAATCATAATATCCACCTGTATAATAAATTATATATCGATAGAGAACAATGTACCATCCGTTTTTTTATACGGCTACAAAATCCGACGGAATTACTATCAATGCGTATCACGGCAGAGCAAACGAAGTGCCGGAATTTTTTGCCAATGGATATATGATATGTAGTTGCAACTGCCCCGTTCTAACGGTGACTTCCGTCACCGATAGCCAATTTGTCGAGTTCTCCTGACCTCAATATTAACAATAAAAATACCTTTGGTCCCGGTAGGACAAGAGACCTGCTGGATTTTTGATATCTAGCAGGTCTGAAAAATAAAAAATACCATTTCCCCGTTAGGGGCGCCTTGTTAGTAGCATAAAATATCGTACAGGACAATAAAACCCCGTAGGGATGACCTGTTCGGCATCAATTCAATCATTTTACCTGTTAGTAGTAGTAGACGATAACAACAAAAAGCGACTTGCAATTCCCGGAAAAACACGGGCGTAGCAAGTCGCTTTTTACAAGTAAGGACTTTAAATGTAAAAACCTGTACGGCTATTTTTTAATTTTTATCTCTCAACAACAATACTTCATTGACCAAAACTTCCGTCACATACCGGCGTTGACCGTCTTTGGTTTCGTAGCTCCGGTTGGTTAATTTACCTTCGACGGCTATTTCCCTGCCTTTATCGACATATTTTTCGATGATTTCGGCTGTTTTACCCCAAGCTACCAAGTTATGCCAGTAGGTTTGTGTCATGCGCTCACCTTCTTTGTTGATGTAAGTTTCATTGGTAGCGATGGAGAATCTGGCTACTTTTCTACCGTTTTCCAAGGTTTTGATTTCAGGTACTTGACCGACGTTTCCGATTAATTTTACACTGTTTCTTAAAGTACTCATAATACATAAATTTTAAGGGTTAATAAAAATGATTCAAACTAATGTGCATCGATTCAAACTTTCGCTTGATTTGATAGTGCAAATGTATGAGGGCTTCCAAAATTTAGCCGGTTATTAACCGTTTACTTACGAAAATAGTCGTTTATAATTGATTAAAAATGTTTTTATGCTTAAAAATCAATCATTTAATAACAGTGTAAGAATGTTGTATTTAATGTTGAAAAAAATATGAGATAATTATATAAAATATCTATAAATATGTGGCAAGCCCTATGTTTAAACCGTTGTGTTGCAAAAGCGGACCTCAAAAACGTTGATTATTTTTCCTAACGATACCGGTTATGTGTATGAGTAGTGGCTGGTTTTTCCGCACTTTTGTTCATTATTGTACTATTGTTGATTTTACTCATATTGTTCATTTTTAGCACTTTGCCCGCCATTACTTATACACAATGTTAGCGGTCAGCTACCAACAATAGAAACAATTAAACAACAAAAATTTCATTCTGAAACCCTAATAAATACGCACAAAAAAATTACCCCCTACGTTCGTCGGGGCACGGCGCGAAATTTTCATTAATTTCACTTCTCCATTCTCGGTTATCAGCGTGTCGCCCACTGCCAGTTGCCCGATTTCGATATCCAACAAATGTACGGATTTCGCGAGTTGTGGGTCCAGAGCTTTCCAGCCGTCGGTGGTTAGGAACGGATGCTCGGCTGTTACAAACGCCGGTCCGTCGTTGAACGCATACAGCGCTTTTTTACCCAACAGCGGACGATGGAACCCGAGAACCGTATTGACCCCGGATTTCCCGCGAATTTTTTCACCGATGCGGACCTCTTCGATATTTTTACGACTACCGTCCGCCATGGTAACCTGTGTCCCCGCGACAAAACACGCCGAATAATCCACCACATCATGACACCCCGCCGTACCACAGAAAGCCTCAATCTCATTTGTATCCTCACCACAATCAGTTACCCACTTCACCTTACCACCAATACACCGCGTTTCGTAGTGATTCTCTACTGAAACACATTGTGCTTTTGGTTTTTTAATACAATTAGCATTATCTATATCACTATCCACCGCACACACCACCGGTGGTGTTGGATCATCAAAATAATAATGATGATTCAAATCATAATTCGCGGAATTACAAGCAACCGTCCCGCCGTTCCAGACACCTTCGTCATCGCCGTCATTATCGTCCTCACAGGTATATTCATGCGGGGTACAACTATTACAATCCGGCGTATCCAGTTGGCGCCAACCTGACCCGTTATAATACCAAAAATGTGAATCATTTGTATTAAACAAAATTTCCCCCGCCTGCGGACTAGTCGGAAATCCCCCGCAACCTTCGTTGGGGCACGGCGCGAGATTTCCCAATTGCACTTCCCCGTGCACCGTCAACCGCACCCCGTCCGTTGGTTCGCCGTTAATCCCAAAAAAATGGTCTTCATCCGCTTGCCCGATAGTTCCTGTCCAACCATTCCAAATCCCCCGCAAAGCATTGACAATCGTATTAAATTCGTCCGCGAAAACATAAGGCGATGTATCCGTTGCCCCCGCTGATTTCTTTTCCAAAGCCACCGGCGTCACATTTTTATAATTTCGCCAGTTGTTGATATAATTGTAATATTCCTGCGACATTCCTTGAATTTGCACCGTTCCGGCATTATCTAAATTTTGAAAATACGATGAATTTGATATTACATTTGGCACACCATTTTGCCATTGCGCCGTTACAACAGAAACATTCAACATCAAAAATCCCGCGAAAATCGCCCCCCTGACAAGGGGGGTTAGGGGGGTTGATTTAAAAAATCCCGCGAAAATTTTGGACATCGCCGCCGTCATTGTAGAGACGCCCAAATTGGGCGTCTCTACGACAAAACGGGATATTAATTTCAATTTTTTTGCAAAATCACACGCATACGATTTGTTTTTTGGGGACATTTTGTTTTGGGGTTAAATTTTATCCCGTCCATTGTAAATGAAATGATTTAGGTGTGGCAAATTTTTTTCGCGGGATTTTTGGTAAAATATATTTTTAATTTATCCCACCGTAGAGACGCCCAATTTGGGCGTCTCTACAACAACAACACAAAAAAACAAACCAAAAAAACCAAAAAAATCCCGCGAAATTTGTGAAATTCATAAAAACCATTATTTTTGTTACCGAATAAACAAACCAAATGCCCAACCCTGAAAAATCCCGTTCCGACGAATGGTCGGAACACCACATCCCACCGGTTAACCGGTTTTGATTACGCATCCGACGGCGCATATTTCATCACCATTGTAACGAAACAGCGCGAACATTTTTTTGGGGAAATTGTGGATAATAAAATGGTATTGAACGAATTGGGGAAAATTGC
>JALWFE010000084.1 GCA_027039975.1 Flavobacteriales bacterium | reverse complement strand
TTCATTAACTAACCGGCAAAGATGTTCACTTTTTTCAGGAAGATTTTGATGAAATTATTAAAATTTGTTAATTTTTACCTGTTTATTTTTTTACATTGAAGAACTAATTTACAAAAAATATTATTAAATTTGATGTGTTAAAAGTTAAAAATGCTTAAAAAAAGCGTTAAATATTTAAGAGGTATCGGACAAGCCAGAGCGGAATTATTGGAAAAAGAATTAGGCATCAAAACTTATGAAGATTTGCTTAATCATTTTCCCTTCCGTTATATCGACCGCACCAAATTTTATCAAATAAAAGACATCAGAAACGTCAATGCCGACATCCAATTAAAAGGAAAAATCAGAAAAATAGAAGAAACCGGAAGCGGACGTAAAAAAAGATTAACCGCTGTTTTTTATGATAGAACCGGTGAGATTGAGTTGGTTTGGTTTCATAATTACAATTATCTATTAAAAAAACTCAACAAAACCGATACATTTATAATATATGGTCGGGCTACATTGTTTAACCGGAAATACAACATGGCACACCCCGAGGTTGAAACACTGGAAGAACGCCGTAAAAAAGCCTATTTAAAACTGCAGCCGGTGTACCCATCTACCGAAAAATTGGTAAAAAAAGGGTTCAATACCCGTTTGTGGACCAAAATCATGACATCGCTTTTCAATGAAGTTGGTTTAAATTTCAAAGAAAATTTACCGGATAATATCATCAAAGAATTAAAATTATTAGACAAAAACCAAGCCCTTTACAACATACATTTTCCTCAAAGTTTGGAATTATTACACAAAGCTCAAGCCCGCTTAAAATTTGAGGAGTTATTTTATTTGCAATTACAATTGCTACAAAAAAATTTATACCGGAAACAAAAAATAAAAGGGCATGTATTTGAAAAAATCGGTCATTATTTCAACACATTCTACAAAGAAGTTTTACCATTCGAATTAACCGGCGCACAAAAAAGGGTTATCAAAGAAATCCGCAAAGACGTCAAAAGCGGTGTGCAAATGAATCGTTTGTTGCAAGGCGATGTCGGCAGTGGTAAAACGATTGTTGCACTGATGAGTATGTTGATGGCCATTGACAACGGTTACCAAGCTTCTCTTATTGCACCTACTGAGATTTTGGCACAACAACATTACAAAGGTTTAAAAGCATTTACCGATAAATTAGGACTGAATATCAAGCTGTTAACCGGCTCAACCAAGAAAAAAGAGCGAAATGAAATCGCTGAGAATCTCATAAATGGCAATTTGCATATCCTAGTAGGCACACACGCCATTCTCGAGGATACCGTAAAATTTAAAAATCTGGGCATTGCCATCATCGATGAACAACACCGTTTCGGTGTAGCGCAACGGGCAAAGATGTGGCAAAAAAACAGTATTCCACCACACATATTAGTGATGACCGCCACACCTATTCCCCGCACTTTGGCTATGACACATTACGGTGATTTGGATATATCCATTATCGACGAATTACCTCCCGGTCGCAAACCTGTAAAAACCGTCCACCGGTACCGAAAAGACAAACTCAAAGTTTTTGAATTTATCAAAAATGAAATCCATAAAGGCCGGCAAGCTTATGTGGTCTTTCCATTGATTGAAGAAAGTGAAGTGTTGGATTACCAAAATTTGACGGATAATTACGAAAAAATCCAAAAATTTTTTGAAGGTACCGGTATCAAAACCGGCATGGTACACGGCAAAATGAAGCCGGATGAAAAAGAAGCGGAGATGCAAAAATTTAAAAACAATGAGACACAAGTTTTAGTCGCAACCACCGTCATCGAAGTTGGTGTTGATATTCCGAATGCTTCGATCATGTTGATAGAAAGTGCCGAACGTTTCGGTTTATCGCAATTGCATCAGCTACGCGGACGGGTTGGACGCGGTGCCGAACAATCTTATTGTATTTTGATGACCGATTACAAACTATCACAAGAAGCCCGTATCCGTATCGATACGATGACAAGCACCAACGATGGTTTCAAAATTGCCGAAGTGGATTTGAAATTACGTGGTCCCGGAAATATTCTCGGTACACAACAAAGTGGTATTATGCGATTCCGTATAGCAGATATTGTCAAAGACAATGCATTAATGCGTACCGCCCGGCATTATGCTTACAAAGTTTTGAAAGACGACATCAACCTGACCAAACCGGAACATCAAAATTTGCGGTATTTTTTACAAAAACAAATCAAAGAAACGGGATTTTGGAATTTAATAGGGTAACTCAGTAAAAAGTTGAAAGTTGAAAGCGCGGATTAGTAGGAAGTAGCAAGTTGGATAAGGGATAAGGGATGAGAGATAATTGAAAATGGGCACTTCGACAGGCTCAGTGCATCGCTCTGTGGTAAAAAAGTGAAATCTGAAATGAATAATATATCCAACACCCGACATCGGACATCGGACATCGGGCTTCGAACACCCGACAATAGTCAGGGCACGCAAATAACCGGATAACCAATAACAAAAATTAGATTTTAGAAATTAGAATTTAGATTTACACCGGACATTTAAAATCTGACATCCGACATCAAATAACCAAATAACCGATTAACCAAATAAACAATAAATCGTAACTTTGTAAACAACTAAAACCCAATAACCATGTTATCAAAAAAAATAGAAAAAGCGCTTAACAATCAGATTAACGCTGAATTTTATTCCGCATACTTATATTTATCCATGTCAGCTTATTTGCAAGATATCAGTTTAACCGGATTTGCCAATTGGATGCGGGCACAATATGAAGAAGAGGAATTTCATGCCCTGAAAATGTATGATTATTTATTGGAACGCAGTGGTCAAGTAAAATTGGAAACCGTAAAAGCACCGCCATACCGGTGGAAAAATATCATCGACGTATTTGAAACAGTATTAAAACACGAACAAGAAGTTACCCGTTCTATCAACGAACTGATGACATTAGCCATCAAAGAACATGACCATGCTACCGCAAATTTTTTGCAATGGTTTGTAGATGAACAAGTTGAAGAAGAATCCACTGTATCGGATATATTGGCGCAATTAAAACTGGTAGGCGGTAAAGGCAGCGGTTTGTTTATGCTCGACCGCGAGGCGGCACAACGCAAATTTACGCCACCGGCTGAATAAGTTTTTTTTTTTTTTTTAATTTTTTCGTAATACCAATTCCAAATCTTTTACCGGAACCAATGCCGTAAACTTACCGTAATTGAGTAATGCCTTGTTTTTTTCTAATTTTTCTATAATGGCATTGGCTTGACTGCCTTTGATACGCACCTGGTCACCGATTTGCGGTGTAAATTCCATTGTTATAATCTCAATTTTTTCCAATTCTTTAACCACATCTTTGGATTGTAATTCTTTTGAAACTTCTGCTTTAATTTGCCGTTGTTCCGATTTTTGACGTTTGATATCCAGTTTTTTTTCACGGGTTTGTTTTTTGTTCTTATCAAGCCCGGGAAATTTTTTGTTTTTTTCCATTTCCGCCCATTTAAAGACTTGTATGGTCAGTCTTTTGGCATTTTGATGTTTAAAATAATCTTCAAAAAATTTCTGAATTTTTTCTCCGGCTTTTAAAATATCATTTTCAAGTTGGTATAAACGATTAAAGCGATTGAGTTTTTGAAGCAAAGATTTATTGAGTTGTATGTGTTCTTGCCGTTCAAGTTCCAATTGTTCTTTAAGGCTGTCATATTCCTTTTGCAAATCTTTCAATTTTTTTATTTCCCACTGCATTTTTGTCAAAGTTTGGTCAAATTTAACCTTGTTTTTGTCCACTTTCTTTTTGGCTTTATTGATAATACTGTAAGGAATACCTATTTTTTGTGCCACTTCAAAAGTAAACGAACTACCTGCCTGCCCGATATTCAATTGGTATGTAGGTTGCAGATTACGGGTATCAAACTCCATGTGAGCATTGATAATTTCAGGATATTTACCGGCAATAAGTTTTAAATTATTATAATGTGTCGTGATGATACCGAAAGCGCCTTTTTTGTAAAATTCTTCCAAAAAAGCTTCTGCCAATGCACCTCCCAAATCCGGGTCCGAGCCGGTTCCGAACTCGTCGATTAAAAATAAAGTGTCGGGATTTACCTTGCGTAAAAAATACCGCATGTTTTTTAAGCGATAGCTGTATGTTGAAAGTTGATTTTCAATGGATTGATTATCACCAATATCGGTTAGGAGGCTTTTAAAAATGGTCAACCTGCTTGATTCGTGAACCGGTATCAATATACCCGATTGCATCATCAGTTGTAGTAAACCGACAGTTTTTAAACTTATACTTTTTCCTCCGGCATTTGGCCCGGAGATAATGATAATCCGTTGTTGTTCGTTGAGTGTAATATTTTGAGGTATCACCGGCAAGCCAAGTTTCTCATTGGTAATTTTGAGCAACGGATGATGAGCTTTGACCAGTTTCAATTCTTTTTGAACCGAAAATTCCGGTTTGATAGCCTGAATTTGACGGGCAAATTTGGCTTTGGCGGCTATGATATCCAAATTTATAAGATATTGATTATAAGTTACTAAGACCTCTTTGAAAGGTCTCAATTCATCGGTAAGTGCTTTTAAAATTTTAATAATCTCTTGTTTTTCGTCATATTTCAAGTTAAACAATTGTTTTTGCAATTTGGCAGTTGCTTCGGGTTGTATAAACACGATACTGCCGGTTTTGGAAGTGCCGACTATATTTCCTTTTACTTTTTTTCGAAACGCTGCTTGTACAGCAAGCACACTACGCTCATCGATGATAGTTTCTTTAATATCAGCCAGATAGTTAAGTTTATCATACCGTTGTTTTTCACGGGCAAAAATTTGCAAAATTTCTTGATATACAGAGCTGATTTGTTTTCTGATACGGGATAATTCTTCGGATGCCGTATCTTTGACATCGCCATAAACATCAATTTTGAAATGAATGGTTCGGGCTATTTCAGGATGATTTTTTAATCGTTCTATATCTTGAAGTAAATACGGAAAATATCCGGATAATTTTTCAAAAAATTTTTTTAATCCGGTGATAATATCCACCGCTTGGGCGATATTGAGTAAATTTTTCGGTTCAATAAAACTGTTTTCTATATCCAGTTTTTTCAACGCCTCATCAAACGGATTGATGTAATGGTTTGGCAAAGGATTTTCACTTTCAATGGAAGTTAAATATTCGGCGGTTTGAGACAAAACGGTTTCTATTACTTCCCTTTCAACAAAAGGTGCAATCTGCATCACTTGTTCCTTTGCTTTGTCCGAATGGGCATAAGTCGCAATATGACTTAGAATTTGATCAAATTCCAAATCTTGTAGTGCTTTTGGGTGGATAAAATAATTTTTTCTCATTAAATTTGCTTCAAAGTACCGCAAAAGTAATAAAATGAATGTAAAGATTGAAGAGTCTTGGAAAAACGTCTTGGCTGAAGAATTTGAAAAACCTTATTTTTCCGCATTAGTTGATTTTGTAAAAAAAGAATA
Source organism: Flavobacteriales bacterium (assembly GCA_027039975.1). Taxonomy (GTDB): domain Bacteria; phylum Bacteroidota; class Bacteroidia; order Flavobacteriales; family Flavobacteriaceae; genus WGBX01. Next base: position 3,971 of record JALWFE010000084.1, on the reverse strand, counting down.
TAAAAATCATCACTGTTTGCCAAAAGGCCGGGATATTTTCAATGCTATGAATTATACCTCATTCGACCAAGTAAAAGTCGTAATTATGGGACAAGATCCGTATCCTACGCCCGGTCACGCTCACGGTTTGTGTTTTTCGGTACAAGAACACGTAAAACCTTTGCCACCGTCATTGCTTAATATTTTCAGGGAGATACAAGACGATTTGGGAATACCTTTTCCCGAAAACGGTTCTTTGATACGTTGGGCTAAGCAAGGTGTTTTATTGTTAAATGCCGTTTTAACGGTCAGAGCTTGGCAACCACGTTCTCACCAAGGTAAAGGTTGGGAAATTTTTACCAATCAAATCATCAAAAAAATATCGGAAAAGAAAGAAAATGTCGTGTTTTTACTATGGGGTAGTGATGCCAAACGAAAAAAATCATTGATTGACACCGGCAAACATCTGGTTTTGGAATCAGGTCACCCTTCTCCTTTAAGTGCCAATCGCGGCTATTGGTTCGGAAACAGACATTTTTCCAAAACCAATAATTTTCTGCAATCAAAAGGTTTAAATAAAATTAACTGGTAAAATTCAAAAAAAATTATCTTTTATCAAGTTGAAAATTTACAACCAATGTTTGAGAAGTTTGTTGCTGTATTTTATAATTCTCCACACGACCTCTACATTCTTCCTGAGCACCACAAGATATCAATCCGAAAAATCCGATAATAGAGACAATAACAAAAATCTTTTTCATTTTTTATAATTTTTTTTAACAATATGAAAACGTTGCAAAGTTATGGAATATTTTATTTAAATAAAAAATTAAAATTTGAATCCGATACCGGCTGTTGCAACCGGAAATTCTTGAAGAGTATAATCGGCATAAATTTGTAAAAAGAACAATTTTAGTTTAATACCTGCTTTGGCTTTCATACCGTTTAAATCATAAGATAACTTTAACGGGTCAATAACAGTTGTATTATCAACGCGAATAAAATTTCCGTTATTATCAACCACTTCATAAGGAAACGAATAACTGCCCAACACATCAAGAGATGTATATCCTTTGCTAAATCCAACAGCACCATACAAACTGATAAATTTATAGTCCAACGATGCCATCCCTTGAAACGAGATAGTAGAAAGGTCTAAATGGACACCTTTATCAGAATTTGGATCGTTATATCCGGCCGATAAATGCTGATAAGCAGCATGTATGGCAATATTAAAGTGTCTTTTTTTCTTATTTCCTTTTTCATCTTTCGGTTTTGGAAAATATTGGGTGATACTGTGCTTGACACCTATACCTATCAAATTTATAAAACCGCCACTTGGATCTTTAAGCTCGGGTAAATATCTTAAATTAACTTCACTTCCCAAGGGCAAACCTAAGGACAGTTGAATTGCAGGTGCCGGAACTGCATTTACCGGTAAGGAATCTTTTATACCACCGGGTGCATCAAGTTCCAAAACTTTGTTTTCATTATGAGCGCTATCGGGAATAACGATTTTTAAATGCGTATGACTTTCACCTCCCATTACCGTTGGCAATTCATCCGGTCCGCTTTCAATATGTAAATAATTATAATCACTGTCATTAAACTTAAAAGTTTCATACGCCGGTGGTACAAAAGCCCCAGATGCACTAATATTCAATTCTATATGAAACGGTTTTATCGGTTTTGCCGATGTAATCCAAGCACTGTTGGAAGCATACATCAAACCTTTAAAAACCGGCCTTGTATAATCGGAAATAAATTTATTGGCATCACCTTCGGACGCAAAAATTCTGTCAAATTGTGCATAACCGGAAAATAAAACAACGACAAAAATGACCAAAAAGAACTTTTTCATAATAATAAATTTCAAGTTACAATTGTTACAAATATATAAAAAATTAATATGTCAGCAAGGAAGTTATTTTGTAATTCTTTAATTTATCACGTCCGTTTAAAAAACGCAACTCGATTAAAAAATTTAACATCACAACCTCACCTCCCGCTTTTTCGACCAGTTTTACAGTAGCGGATGCCGTTCCTCCGGTTGCCAAAACATCATCGTGTATCAATACCTTTTCACCCGGTTTGATAGCATCAATGTGCATACTCAGACTGTCGGTTCCGTATTCCAATTGGTAGGTTTCGGTAAATGTTTTATAAGGCAATTTTCCCGGTTTTCTCACGGGAACAAAACCTGCATTGAGATGTTCAGACAACAAGGTTCCGAAAAAAAAGCCGCGCGATTCAATCCCAACTACTTTATCTACCTTCGAAGGTACTATTTCGAGCAATGCTTTAACGGTACTTTGAAGCGCTTGTGCATCGGCCAGTAATGGCGTAATATCTTTAAAAATTATTCCGGGAGACGGAAAATCTTTTACGTTCCTAATATAATCTTCAATGTTAAAAGACATACATTACATGTTTTTGATTAATTACCTATTCTGATAGGGGAAACCGTAACCGGTGAAGTGATAAAATACCCCAAAGTTTGAGCGCCGTCAATAGTGCTTTGCGGATTTCCTAATGACAAACCGTAAAAAGGATGCGCACCATTGACCAAACTTTTCATTGCCCTGTGAATGACCTTGAAATAATTAAAATTTTTACGGTCTATATGAAAGAAAAAAACAATCCAATCTTCATTTTTATGAAAAAATTCATCCGTTATACTCAACGTTTGACTGCTCCTGTTATAAGTCATATCGGACATTACCGAAAAACGCGATTCCAAACCGGAAGCCGGATCTTGCGGTTGCATGATGATTAAATAATAATCTTCTTGTGCCGGCGGGTCGTCAAACTTCATTTTTAAATAATACAAATCGGGATCATCAGCGGTCGGAACCGAAATAATACCATTCAAATTCACTTTGCCTGTCATTGTATTAGTAGCAGTCAAATGGTGTCCTTGCGCCATAATATCCAAACGGCAAGTATGATTTTCAATACCGGCAACGGCAGGTTTATAATTTTCGGTATTTATATCATAACTTAATGTAATAGTATCATTAGTAGTTAAATCGATTATTTTGACATCGGCATCGGTAATCTGCTCGTGATTGGTTATCGGTTCGTATATACCTTTACTTTTCGTTATTCGCACATAACTAGCAACCGGAAAATCAGAAAAAATAGCTTCTACGGACAATTTTTGTTCACTGTTTTCCGGATGTAAAACTACTAACTTTTCACAAGCACTAAAAAACAAAAGCATAAAAATAAATAGTACCAAATGAAATTTCATAAATCTACTTATTAACAACTTGGTAAAGATACAAATACTTTTCAACATTACAGACTTGTATAAAAGAAACTTTTCAAATCGGAACGCATTTTTTTCAATTTTATCAAGAAATACATATTTTCAATAAAAGATAAGGTAGAAATAATAAACATAACCCAATATAATACCGGATAAAATCCTATCGTAAATATGCTCAAATAAAAAATTGCTTGAATAAAACCTGAGATTTTGGATGAAATCAAATGTAAACTAGAAACCTCTTTAAACTTAACCAAAGCAAATAAATCGATAAAAACATAGTAAAAAATTAAGAAGAAAAAACTATAACGGTAAGTGTGTAAAATATCCCATTTTAAAACAAGAAGTCCATAAATTCCCGTGATATACATAGCAAAGTCAGCCAAAGAATCCAATTTAGCACCAAAAACTGTTTGCATATTAAACCGCCGGGCTATAAAACCATCCAAAGCATCAGTCATCAAACAGAAAACGAACCAATAAAAAAACACTTTTTCATTTCCTTTATAAGCCAAATAAAGCAAAAACGGTGCAGACAGTAATCGTATTAAAGACAAAAAATTCGGAAAATTGTAAATATTTTCTTTTCTATTATTCAAACTGTAATATTTTGGTCATTCAAACATAACAGAAGGTCTGCATATACAGCATAACGGAATATTCCGGCATAAACGTGAAATAAGGAAACTTTTCTGAAATCACGTCCAACGAAAGACAAAAG
>JALWFE010000083.1 GCA_027039975.1 Flavobacteriales bacterium | reverse complement strand
TTTTTATGTTTTGAGGGAGCTTCAGTAATATTACTATTAAAGACAAAGCCTCCAGATTCTATTGTTTTCTTAGCATCTTCTTTCTTTTTTAATTCTTCTGATATTTTGTATGCGTATTTATAAAGATAACATGAGTTAATGAAATCATAAATCGGTTTAAGTGCCTTTTGTAAATCTTTAGGAAGTTCATTAAACTTTTCTTCTAAATTATATTCTTGAATATCTTTATACTTATCTCTTTTTTGGTGGAAACCATATTTAAGATGTCTTAAAAGTATATTTTTGTTGAACATTGCAATAAAAAGAAGTGTATAATTTTTTTGCTTTAAACACTGTAATGTGGTTTTCTCAATAAACTCAAATGCCTTTTCATATTCTTCAAGTTGATACAATAAAAATGAATAATTCAGGAGTTCATAAATATCATTTTTCGATTTATCTTTTTGGGTGAAATCAAAATCAAAATATATTGATTCGGTAATGTCTTTGACATTATTTAGAAAATCATCAATGACAATATATTTTTTTTGTGATATTTTATTATCGTCTTCTGTAATAACGATTCCATTAATATTAGCTTTTTTTAAAATATCAAAAATGCTTTTTAGTGAGTTTTTTATTATATCGTTATTGTCTTGTTTTTTTAATATATGAACAAATTCCTTATAAATATTCCTTTTCTCGTTATTAATATCATAAGTTAATATTTTATCATAAAACTCTAGAATAATATTGTAATTATCATCATAAAGGAAACGGCAATTTGTTAGCGAGCTTTGAATTTGTTCAAGTAATATTCCATTTAAATCTTTTAAGATTTTAAGTTTATCATAAACAAAATTAATTATATCGTTTTCAGTTTTGAGTAAAACTAATTTTTCGTTATTTCTTATTAAATCTAAGAAGTATTTTGTATTTTCAAACCTATCTTTTTGTGATTTTATTATCTTATTTGGTTCGTTTAAAAGAAAAATATTTATTCCATGATTTTCTAAATATTTACTTTGAGTTGGGTTTTCCTTAAAAACAGTTAAATATCTTGGAGGCTGAACCTTGGAATTGTTTTGTAACCATTTCATTATAAGTTTGAAATTAATATCATTATAAGAATAGCCTAAAAATAAGACTGTATGTGTAGAAAGTATGCTTTTAATATAGTTTTCTATTAAAGGAAAATTATAATGATAATTCAAATAATCATCTTCTTTAAATACAATGTTGTGATTTTTGAAATCACCGTGCATTTTTATAACTTTCTTTTGTAAGGTTGATTTCACTAAATCTTCGTCACAACGGATAATGTCATATATATAAGCATTTTCTTCAATAGCTTTTTCTAAAATTGTATCCCAATTTGTAGTTATGATTACTTGAGGGTTTAATTCGAAAATTTGTCTATGAATTGATGACGGTTGAATATTGTCAGGGAAATAGCCTTTTATCTTTTTTATATATGAATACTCTTTGAATTCAAGATAATACAATTGTGCAATTTTTAAAAAATCTGTTTCATCTGTTAACTCTAAATCTTTTTTTAAATCATCAATTAAATCGCTCCAAGTAGGTAGCTTTAATCCATTCGTTTCTGAATTTTTTGATACACCAGCACCAATAAAAATAGCTAAACGGTTATCATTGTTAGCATCAATTATATTTTTTAAATGTTGAATTTTATATTCCATATTATTCCTTTTATTGCATTACCCACAACTAATAAATAAAAATTTTTCCCATTACTTTTTTGCCATTAGAGCTTCTATTTCTTCTACGGTTATAGGGATGTTTTTCATCAAGTTTACAGGTTCACCTTTTTCTTGGATAACATAATCGTCTTCAATGCGTATTCCGATTCCTTCTTCGGGAATATAAATACCCGGCTCGACCGTAAAAACCATACCGGCTTGCATAGGCTCTTCGAGGATGCCGTAATCGTGGGTATCTAATCCAAGATGATGAGATGTGCCGTGCATAAAATATTTTTTGTAAGCCGGCCATTCGGGATTTTCGTTTTTGATATCATCCTCAGTGAGCAAGCCGAGTTTGATGAGTTCTTTTTCCATAATCCGTCCTACTTTTTCTTGATAATCGGCCCAAATAACGCCCGGTTTTAACATTTTGGCAGCGGCATCTTTTACGCGTAAAACCGCTTCGTAAACTTCTTTTTGACGGGGTGAAAATTTACCATTCGCCGGGACACAACGTGTCATATCCGAGGACCAATTACCGTATTCAGCACCGATGTCGAGCAATACCAAATCACCGTCTTTGATAACGGCATCATTTTGAATATAATGCAAAACATTGGCATTGGCACCGCTAGCTACGATGGGTGTATAAGCGAAACCACGTGACCCGCGACGTAAAAATTCGTGTGCAAATTCAGCTTCCAATTCATACTCTTTCATACCGGGACGCACTTTGTCCAAAATACGTCTGAATCCGGCTTCGGTGATATCACAAGCTTTTTGTATTTGAGCTATTTCTTCGGGTTCTTTAACACTGCGTAAGCGTTGCAAAATAGGATTACTGCGTTCAAATTTATGTCCGGGAAACATTTGTTTGGCTTTTTTGATAAACCGGTCTTCGCGGGTTTCCACTTCGGTAGAAGCACGGTAATGTTCGTTGGTATTGATATAAATACGTTCCGCTTGAAAAGCCAATTTTTTGAGTAATGAATCGAAATCTTGCAACCAATGTACATTGGTTATACCTGTAAGTTCCCTCGCTTTTTCTTTGGTTAACTTTTCACCTTCCCAAATTTTAATGTGTTCGTTGGTCTCCCGCAAAAATAAAATTTCACGGTCAGCCGGATTAGGGGCGTCAGGAAACAATAACAAAATGGTTTCTTCTTGGTCAACGCCGGTCAGATAAAAAATATCACGGTGTTGGGCAAAAGGCAAAGTGCTGTCGGCACTGATAGGATAGATATCATTAGAATTGAAAACCGCAATGGAATTGGGTTTCATCTGCGCCATAAATTTTTTGCGGTTTTTTTTGTATAAAC
>JALWFE010000082.1 GCA_027039975.1 Flavobacteriales bacterium | reverse complement strand
ATTATTAAAAAAAAAAAAAAAAAATATAATACGATATTCGTATGAAATAGATAAAAACATAAAATTTGATATTAGACTTGATTTAGGTGAAACATATATTGACTTATTAAAAGATGAGAATACTTTAATTTATTTAAATGACACATTGATTTATAGAAATAAATCTTTTTTAGGAAGTGACAGAAAATATATTAAACCTTCATATCTACGAATTGTATATTTAGGTGATAATGCATGTTTTAACATAAAAAAAAGATCAAATATTTTTAATATTGTTTTATCCAAAGTAAAATATTTTCCACAGCTTTTTCCTTTTACCGAAACAAATAAATTTTTAATAAGACATAATAAATTATATCCTATTTTTGAATGTTCAACTAAGAAAGTTTATATGAATTTTTATTTGCCGGCAAAAGGAAAAAAATATAGGATGAATAAACAATCTTTTTCTGATTTAATTTGGCATCCATCTTTTAATTTTTAATTATTAAATCCTGTTCCCAAGACGAACTCGGTTTAAACCGGGATAGTTTTAAATACCGCAACTACGACTATGCTATTGGCCGGTTTATGAGTGTGGATCCGTTGGCGGAGAAGTATCCTTATAATGGTGTTTATAATTTTAGTGAGAATAGGGTTGTGGATAATAGAGAACTTGAAGGGATGGAAGGAGTTGATTATAGAATGCGGTTAAATGAAGCTGTAAATAATGCTTCACAAAGAAATATAACCGTTCAAGAATATATGGAAGGGACATCGATTAGAAATATTAAATTCGGTTCATTGAAATTAAAAAATTTTAAATACAAGACAGGAACCGGAACGTTGTGGTCTAGTGATGCCAATCCAAATAATATGGACAGGATGACACCTGAGGAAAAAGCACATTCCGACGACCACCAACCTTGGAGTATTGATATGGATAATGGATTTAATATTATGTTATCGAGTTACAGACCTTCCGGGACAGACAACAATTTATACAATGTGGCTAAAAACTTTGATAGTACTGTTGACGCAGTAAATGAAGTTACACAAGATAATACCGGACAAACCGGAAATATCGATACGACTCAAAATGCAGGGAATAATACAGGTAGTGGGGATAATGTTATCCAAAATGCCGGTAATAATTCAGGGCAGCAATCAACGGATACTACGATTGTGGTTCCTACTATTTATTATTCATCACAACATGGAAATGGCACATCAGAAATTATTATTGATGTGTCTATTAACACACAAAAAAATAAAGTTTTGCATGTAATTGATAGTATCAATAAGAAAAATGAAGAAAGAAAACAACGTCATCAATGAAAAGAGTTTTATTTATATTCTTAATGTTATTGTTAGTTTTTTTTGCCTGTCGCACAAAGCATAAAAAATCAACTAACGTTGTAACAAGGGTAGATATAGATTCTACCGGAGAATGGATTATTAGTAAAAAAATTGATAATTATAGAGATTCAATTACTCTGTATTGGTCAAACGGTCGTGTAAAAGAAAAGGGAATTTTATTTAATCACTACAAAAAAGGTTGGTGGAATTATTATGATTCTTTAGGTAATCTTTATGTAAAATCTTACGAGGCATTTAATAAAAAAGGAAAATTTTTTGAACAAAAAATAGTTTTTTTAAAGAATGGACAAATTGATTCAACCAAAAGTATGTTTTTAAATATTGATATTAAAGATACTTTAATAGTTGGTAAGAAAAATAAAGCAACGGTGCAATTGGTATCCAAATATAGAGATAAAAAATCACGAATTGTATGTTTAAAAATGTTATCCCGTCAAAATATTTCTTATGATTTTAAAGATTCAATTTGTACTTTGGATAAAAAATCAAAATTAACATTTGAGATCATACCTGAAAAAGCAGGGAAAGACACTTTAAAAGGATATGTTGTCGAACAGTTTTTAGATACCATTATTTATCATGAAGATGATACAGCTACATTAAGTTTTCCAATTCACAAATACAATATTACAAAACAAGTGATTATAGTTGATAGTTTATAATATGATTTTTTTTTGTTAAACATTTGAAAACAATATTGTTATAAATATTTATGTTGAAAAGAATAATAAATAAGATATATGTTTGCCTATTTGTAATTTTGATAACCCCGCTCCGTCGGTGTCTCCGCCCCCGACGGCACTTTTTATACGCTAAACATTAACACAATGAAAAGAACATTTAAAAAATTCCGTATCTTTACTTCTGTATTGCCCAAACAAATAAAGTTGTCAAAAAATGAAATTACTATCACTCCCCCCGCACTTTTTCGCTTGGCACTATCCACTAGGCACTTTTGACAACTTTCAACTTTCAACTTTCAATCCCGCTCCCCGCAACATACGTCGGGGGAACGGAATGTCGCTTTCGCTCCACTTTCAACTCAATAGCCAAGACGAACCGGGTTTAAATTGGGACAGTTTTAAATACCGCAATTACGACTACGCCATTGGCCGGTTTATGAGCGTGGATCCTTTGGCGGAGAAATATCCTTATAATTCCACCTATGCCTTTCAAGAAAATAAGCTGGGCTTGGGACGTGAGTTAGAAGGATTAGAATTGGAAGCAAGAAATGAAAATACAGGTGAAGTAATTTCCGGCCCATTGGATTTAGATAATAATCAGAATCTAACAGAAGTGAAAATAACAGATGAAGGTTGGAGTGAGGATTTACCGGCGGTTACTGTAACTTATAACAAACCACTTCTAATTAACACCAATGATTCACAAACTTATAATCCACCGGAAGTGGTATTTGAACCCACTGACAGCGAAATACAATTAGGTAAATATTATGAAGAAATGTATCATCGAGCGGAAATTGACCGAAAATATAATGAAGCAATGATGTTCCACGAACCGGTGTTATCAGGTTACTATGGTGGTGCTAATCAATATCCGGTTATTTCAAGTGCTATGTATAGTTTGGTTTCGCCTGATGCGTTATTAGGGGAAGCTCTTACGACATCAATTGAATTTGGAGCAAATGCTTACAAAGCATCAAAAACTTGGA
>JALWFE010000081.1 GCA_027039975.1 Flavobacteriales bacterium | reverse complement strand
GTTGGCACTTATGTAATGGGACAGTTTGGCACTACAAAGTATAATTACAACAATCCTTCTCAACCCTATTTACAAAAATACAGATATTGGCGTGTAGAAGCCGGTGTTGACATACCTGCACCAATCGTCTTTTTACCCGGAGTTGCTTTTTACGGCTTTAGGGGAGGCGCTTGTCATAATATGCATCTAAATATAGATACTTCAAATCCGGCTCATATTGTACAAACCTACATTCCGGATAGAGGAAATTTAGGATTTAAAGCCGGTGCTACAATAGGTACTTTTCCTTTACAGGACACATTCAATTCCGATATTAATATAGAAGCTGTTTTCTCTACAACAGGTGGTGGTATGCAGTATATTGGGTTTGACGGCAATTTTGCAACCAATGCCAGCATATTCGATAGAAGAAACGGTAAAGGTACCATAAATGGCAATCTTTTGGTCAATTATGATTTTCCTAATAAACACTTTTATTTTGGTGCCAATGCCTCAATTAACGCATCACCTGTAAAAACCTTACCCAACCACCCGGTTTGGCTGGCTTATGACAACGACGGCTTACAAAACAAATGGTATTTTAAATTCGGAGAACCCGATTATACCGGTGCTAATCCAAATTTAAATACCATAAATATTGACTTATCCGGTAATGGCGGATTAAATTTGTACGAATACTTTATGTTTGGTAACCACTTACCCCATGTGAGCGGTTTTACACAAAGATTTAACAACAGTTATGCAAACGCCCTTGGAAACGCACCTGATTTTGGCGGCAATGTAGGTAATACGGCTGTGTCCGGTCCTTCACAGATAGGAACAGGTATAGCATATGGCACCGGTTTTGAAATAGACAAAAACAAAAATCAACATATCAAAGGAAAATTCTACTTAGATTTAGGTATCCATGCCGGTGCAGAAGTCAATCTGCTGTATATGCGCTATAATGGTTCGTGTGGCGGATATAATCCCATTGGCACGAATGGATGGCGCGCTTCCGGAAGTTTGGGTATCTATGCAAACGCTTGGGCTAAAGTTCAAAAAATAAAAAACGGAACCGTAAAAAAAACTTGGACTATTGGAGATTTAAGAGCCGGGGCTTGGGTCCACGGCGAATTTCCCAATCCTTACTATGTAAAAGGTGCCGTGGAAGGCGAAGTGCGTGTTGGATGCGTAAACGGTGATTGTTTGGTAAACCGGAGTGCACACGTTGAATTTGAAAAAGGCACCGGTTGCTATAGCACACCTAACAATACTACTGAAGAGTTTGAACAACAGTATGCCACCGATCAATTTAACAACAATCTAATTCAACATGTAGCACCTGATCAAAACTGGGATTTCCCGGAACAATCACCTATTGCGGTAAGATATAATTTTGTACCTGATGAAGAATTTTTTGTAGCGGAACAACAAGCAGACGGTAGCGCACTTTTGAGAAAATTTAAAATGGAAATATCTCAAGTCAAATTCATAAAAGCTTCCTCGGTAAGTAATAATATACCGCACTTTAATCAGAATTCATTTACTACAACAAATATAATGTTAGATCATAAAGTAAATAGTATTGGCGAATATCAATATATTTTAAAACCGGCTCTTGCACAAGTAAATTACAATCTGCCAAATACCACAATTGCAAACCCCAATCCGGTATTACAAAACAATACAACTACTTATGCTCTTGTAAACAGTGTTTACAATACATCAGACAGTAATAACCAGACTTCCGGGATAACGACAATTAACAGCCAAACTTTAATGGCTAGTCCGGTTAATTTACAACCTTTATACCAAGTTATTAATCCACCACCATATACCAATAATTTAGAATCAAATACTTTTTACAAATTCTCTGTAACGGCAAAAATGAAAGAATATGATTTCGCTACGCAACAATGGAGTGATGCACACAATACCGATGGTAGTGTGGTACAAGAAACTTTTACCAAAGTTTTTAGAACGGGGCCATTCTTATGGCCAATTTTTGACGGTGAGACCATAGATCAAATTATATCCAGTTATTAAAACAAAATCAAAAACATTATTAAAAATTAAAACATGAAAAATATAATAATAATATTTAGCATCTTATTTTCAACTTTACTTTTTGCACAAGAAAGGAAATCAAAAAGTATAGATAACCAAATAAAAATAGTTGCCCAATATATCGATGGAGTCGGTATGGAACTCCGTTGGTTTCCAAATTCCAGAGCATTATTTAAAATGGGACAACAAAACGGTTATGAATTGCAACGTGCAGAATACATCCCGCAAACAAAACAATACAGCGCTTTTCAAACAATCCAAACCATTAAGCCTTATACCAAAGAACAATGGAAGGAAGTTATCAGAAAAAATCCCAAAAAAGAAAACAATTTAAGGGAATTAGCCTCCGAATATATTGAAGACCAAAAAGAAAAAAGACCGGAGAGAATTATCTTTAAGGGTGATGCTTCCGAATTAAAGAAAATGAAAGACAAACAAGATAACGAATATACTTTTTTAACCTTGATGACTTTTCAAGACAAAGAAGTAGCCTTGGGTGCAGGCTTAGGAGCAATTGACAAAACTGCCGAAAGAGGAAAAAAGTATCTTTATCGCGTGGTTGTAAAAACATCCGGTCAACCAAGTCAAACTCATCTTCAAAATATTGTTTGTAGAGCTACAAGTGTAGAAGCGGTACAATTACCCAAACCCGGAAATAAAAGCATCGGAATTATTGAAAATGATAGTGCTTTAACAATTATTTGGGAAGATATACCGAGTTTAGTGGGTTATTATATTGAACGAAGTGAACGGAAAAACGCTCATAATTACACCCCGCTAACCAAAGCACCATTAATCTTTCTTAAAGGAGAAAAATTCAAAGGTAAAAGTGGCGGTGCTTTTAAAGATGAACAGCTGCAAAACGGTAAAGAATATTACTACAAAATATATGCAAACACACTATTTGGAGATAAAGTCTTGGTTGGTCAAGTCAAAGGAACACCAAAAGATTTGACACCTCCGAAAACACCCGGACTTAAGA
>JALWFE010000080.1 GCA_027039975.1 Flavobacteriales bacterium | reverse complement strand
AATGTAGTTTTTAAAAAAATGATAAAAACTGATTTTTATCAATTTTATGTTAAAAATTAAAAATCAATAATTTTATTGATAAAGGATAAAATAAAAACAATGAAAAGAAATGTTTTATAAATTTCTGATTATCAGCATGAAATTAATGTACTTGAAGCTTGCTTGTTTAGATTAATTTAGAGCATAATAAACAATAATAAATTTGTATTTTTGTCAAACTTGAAAATGTTGACAGAAAATCTAAAAAATTAAATGATTGAATTGATTTACACAATAAAAGAATTAGACAAAGCTGCCGAATTTATTTTGCAAAACACCAAAAGTCGCATCATCTTATTCGAAGGCGAAATGGGTAGCGGCAAGACAACCTTGATAAAAGCATTGGTCAAAAAATTAGGCTCGGATGATGAGGTCAATTCGCCTACTTTTGCCATTGTTAATGAATACCGGACACCGGATTTTCCTGTGTATCACTTTGATTTATATCGTCTTAACGATTTTTACGAAGCATTGGATTTTGGTATTGAAGAATATTTATCTGCCCCGAAAGCTTATGTATTGATAGAATGGCCGGAGGTGATTTCGGAGATTTTACCGGACAATTCACAAAAAATTCGTATTATTGTTAATGAAAACAATACACGTACTTTGCAAATTATATAATGTATGTTAAAACCCTATTCGAAAGATATTTTATTACCTCAAGAAGAACGTTTGGCGATTCAATATCGTAAAAGCGAGTTACAAATAGGTATTCCCAAAGAAATCAGGTTGCAGGAGAAGCGGATTTGTTTGACACCGGACGCTGTCGGGACTTTGGTAGCTCACGGTCATAAAATAATAATGGAGAGTGGTGCGGGAGAGGGGGCAAATTTTTCAGATCAGGATTATGCTGAGATGGGTGCAAAAATCTCTTATGATACGGAAGCGGTTTTTAAAAGTCATATTGTACTCAAAGTGGAACCGCCGGATTTGAAAGAAGTGACATATTTAAATCCCGATAGTATTGTATTTTCGGCATTACAAATAAAAACACAGCGTAAAGAGTTGATAGAAAAGCTGTTAGAAAAAAAAATTACAAGTATAGCTTACGAATATTTACGTGATGAACAAGGTTCGTTTCCGATTGTCAGGGCGCAGAGTGAGATTGCGGGAACGGCTTCCATATTGATAGCCGCTGAATTATTGACTAAACCTTTGGTGGGGAAAAATCTGCTTTTGGGTAATATCAGTGGTGTACCGCCGGCAAGTGTGGTTATTTTAGGTGCAGGAACCGTAGGCCAATTTGCGGCCAAAACAGCTTTGGGATTAGGGGCATCGGTTAAAGTGTTTGACAATTCCGTAACCCGTCTGCGACGGCTTAAAACCTTACTGGGTAACCAGGTTTATACTTCAACCATCAACCCGAATGTTATTTTGGATGCTTTACAACGTGCTGATGTGGTAATAGGTGCCATACGGGGTAAATCACGTACACCTATTGTTATTACCGAACCTATGATACAAATGATGCAAGAAGGTTCGGTATTTATAGATGTCAGTATCGATAGGGGTGGCGTCAGTGAAACGTCCGAATTAACCACTCATTCCGACCCGATTGTTGTCAAACACGGTGTAGTACATTACGGTGTACCGAACATTCCGGCGCGTTATGCCCGAACGGCCAGTTTGTCATTAAGCAATATTTTCTTACGTTATCTGTTGGATATCGGTGAAAAAGGTGGTATTGACGGCGCTGCAAGGTTTAATCGCGGTTTGCGCAACGGTATTTATATTTACAAAGGTATTTTGACCAATAAATCTGTTGGTGATTGGTTTAATATGGATTATAAAGATATCAATTTGTTTTTTATGTGAGATGATTTTTGATGAAATGATGAATTGATGAAACGAGGAGTGAGGAATGAGGAGTGCGCTTCGATACAATTTTGCTCGTAACCTCGCAAAATCACTCAGCGACCTCACCTCGATACATCCCGTCTAGACTTCGTCACGACGGGACACTCGGTGACCTTTCCTCAATTCCTCAAATTATAAGACGAGAATAAGGTATGAAGCAATAAACATTCATTAAAGTTCAAAATATTCTATGAACCACAACTTTCAACTTTCAACATTCAACTTTCAACTAGATTAAATATGAGAGAAGTCGTTTTTGTAAAGAAAAATAAAGATAAATGGGTGAACTATGAAAGTCTGTTGACCGGCAATACCAAAATAAATCCGGATGATTTGACGGTAATGTATTTGGATTTGACGGATGATTTGGCTTATGCTTCTACGTACTATCCCGAAAGTAAATTGACGGCATATCTCAACGAATTAGCCGGAATGGCGCATCGTAAAATTTATAAAACCAAAAAAACAAGTGGTAATGCCATAAAGCGTTTTTATCTCCACGATTTTCCTTTAATGTTTTATCAATACCGCCAATATTTACTTTTTTCATTTTTGGTTTTTCTGCTTTTTGTTGCAATAGGTTGGTTTTCAACGACTCAAAATTTGGATTTTGCCCGTTGGGTACTTGGAGATGCGTATGTGGATATGACATTGGAAAACATTAAAAAAGGGGATCCGATGGCTGTTTATAAGCAAGCTAATGAAGTGGATATGTTTCTCGGTATTACCATTAATAACATCAAAGTGGCATTATACACTTTTATGATGGGTATTTTTTTAGGGTTGGGCACATTATATTATTTAATGCGTAATGCCATTATGTTGGGAACCTTTCAATATTTCTTTTTAAAACAAGGTGTCTTTTGGGAATCCGTACGTACGATTTGGATACATGGAACCATTGAAATATCTGTTATTATAGTAGCGGGAGCTGCCGGATTTATTATGGCAAGCGGAATTTTGATGCCCGGAACTTATACACGTTTGTATGCGTTCAGACAAAAAGCCCGTGACGGTTTAAAAGTTATGGTCAGTACTATTCCGTTTTTTATTATGGCCGGTTTTTTAGAGAGTTTTGTAACCCGTCACACCGAAATGCCGGACCGGTTGGCTGTCTTAATCATTTTAAGCTCATTGGTTTTAATAGTATATTATTATGTTTTTTTACCAAAAAAATTATACCTTCAACAACAATATGAACAATCTAAATAAATGGATATGAAACGTATTTTTACTATCAAAAAACAAAGGAGTTTGGATGCTATCATTGAAGATAGTTTTAAGTTTTTTAAATCTCATATTAAGGAAATTATAAAAATCATATGGGAGCAAAACAAGATTATCATCACCGGTCTGGTTATTTTGTATTTTCTTTACTTTTACTTTTATTTCGGTATGTTTAACCGGCTTTTGAATTTTAAACGTTCATCACCGGTAGAATTAGATTCCGAGTTGTTTCAATCCGTTTATTTCGGTTTGATTGCTATTGGTCTATTTATATTGGCTTTGATTTTTATTCCGCGATTGTTTGCCACTGTAACGGGTTATTTGAGGTATTATAATGAGGAAAACGGAGAGGTGGATATCAGTAATGTAAAACAGCTTGTAAAAAGAAAATTTTGGGGATTGGTAGGAATGACTTTTCTATTGATTTTTTTATTAGTAATGGTAGTTGCCCTATTGTTTTTGTTATTATTTGCCGTTGGACAGGCTAATGAAGGATTTGCCGTTTTATTGTTCTTAATTATTTTTGTGCCTTTACTTTTTTATGCATCCATTTATTTTACCTTGGTTTATTATGTCTATGTTTTTGAAGATATTGATATGTTTGAGGCGATGCGTAAAACAAAAAATTATTTAAAAAACCGGTTTTGGTTTAGTTTCGGTGTAATGTTTGTCATGTCATTGATTATCGGTTTGATAGGGATGGTAATCGATGCGCCGGTAAGTGTTTACTTTTTTATAAAAACCATTTTAATGGTTGAAAATCAAGATATTGCTAAATTTGCAGGACAAGGTGATATTGTCGTTTCATTATTCTCTGTTATTTCTTATGCAGGTCAATTGATTTTAAGGATTTTGATGATAATAGCTATTTCATTTTTATATTTCAGTATAAGGGAGTATCACACCGGTGAGAGTTTGTATGATAAAATTGATAAAATAGGTGTTAAAGATAATGATGAGAATTTATAAATATTACATTTTAAGTTTTGTTTTTAGTTTTTTTATTTTCAATGGGTTAATTGCCGGTGATATTCCGGCTGATAAGCGTCCGGTCAAACGTGTTGTAATACCGGAGAAAAAGTTGGAACGTTACCGCAAAGACAAAGATTTTGATTATGTTGAAAAAGTTGATGAAGAAACTATTTATTCAAAGTTTATCAAATGGATATCAAAAAAAATTTACAGTCTTTTGGAAAAGTTTTTTAAATGGCTGTTTGGTGTCAAAAAAGGGATGAAAATTTTAAAACTATTTATTAAATCTTTGCCGTATATAGCGGTTTTGATTTTTATTTATTTTATTTACAGGTTTTTGCTCGGGGCGGAATTAATCCGTACGGGACAGAACAAACATTTAAAAGAACCAAAAGTTATCAATTTTAACAATGATGATGAAATCATTAAAGAAGCTGATTTAGACAGTTTGATAAGAGATGCGGTTAATGAAAAAGATTACCGTTTGGCTATAAGATATTATTATCTAAAAGCGCTTAAAAAGCTGATTGATAACGGATTGATAGAGTGGCATCCTGATAAAACCAATCGTGATTATGTCAATGAGTTGAAACAAAAGGATTTAAAATCCATCTTTAAGCATTTGACCTTTATATATGATTATATTTGGTATGGTAAATTTATTCCGACGGAAGAAGATTTCAGAGTTTTTAAAGATGATTTTAACAGGTTTGCGGTTTGATATAGTGTCAATTTGTCAGTTATCATAATTGGCAATATATTTGCAAATGGTATGAAGGAAAAAATATGATTAAGTTATGACTAAAAAAGCCAAAAAAGAAACTAAAACAAAAGATAAAGAACAACAAACCGCAGCGCAAAAGACAGGAAAGACAAAAAAAGATAAAACGGATAAACATATTGCCAAGATAGAAGAATTGGAACAATTACTCAATGAGGAGAAAGACAAGTTTTTACGTTTGTATGCCGAGTTTGAAAACTACCGTAAGCGAACAGCCAAAGAAAAATTGGAATTGTTTGAGACGGCGGCTGAGAAAGTTATTAAAAATTTATTACCGGTTCTCGATGATTTTGAGAGAGCCATTGCCGAAATGAAAAAAAATGACGAAGAAGATGAAATGGTAAAGGGAGTTACATTGATTTATGACAAGTTTAAGAAAACCCTTGAAAAAGAAGGTTTAAAAGATATCGAAGTAAAGAAAGGCGATAGTTTTGACCCTGATATCCACGAAGCCATTGCTCAAGTGCCTGTAGAAGATGAAAAAATGAAAGATAAGATTGTGGATGTCGTTGAAAAAGGTTATCAATTGGGACCGAAAAATATCAGGTTTCCGAAAGTGGTTACCGGAAGATAAAGATTTTAATAAAGTATAATTAACAAACTGTCATTGAGAAATTGTTCAATGACAGTTTTGTCGTAATAAAAATCAAGCCCCGATGAAAAGAGATTATTACGAAATACTGGGAGTAAGCCGTACGGCAACAGCGGCGGAAATCAAAAAAGCATACCGTAAAAAAGCTATTGAATACCACCCTGACAGAAATCCCGGTGATAAAGAAGCCGAGGAAAAATTTAAAGAAGCGGCCGAAGCTTATGAAATTTTGTCCGACCCTGACAAAAGGTCACGATATGATCAATTCGGTCACCGGGCATTTGAAGGAGCCGGCGGTTTCGAGGGTGGCCATTTTACCAATATGGAAGATATTTTTTCGCATTTCGGTGATATTTTCGGTGATATTTTCGGAGGTGCTTACGGTTCTTCACGTAGCCGTTCATCGGGAGGCAGAAGAAGACCGCAGTATAAAGGAACCGATTTACGTGTCAAACTTAAAGTCAATCTGAAAGATATTATTAACGGTGCGGAAAAAAAGATAAAGATTAAACGAAAAGTAAAAGCGCCTGGAACCACGTATCAAACCTGTCATCAATGTAATGGCACGGGAAAAGTGACCCGAATCACCAATACTATTTTTGGCAGGATGCAGACAACAGGAACTTGTAATGTATGTGGTGGAATCGGGGAGGTATTAAGAACAAGAGGTGAAAATTCCGATGCTAACGGAATGGTATTAAAAGAAGATATTGTCACGGTAAAATTACCAAAAGGTGTCCGCAACGGTGTGCAATTGAGGGTAGCCGGAAAAGGCAATGAAGCCCCCGGTAATTATGGTATGCCTGGAGATTTAATTGTTCAATTGATAGAAGAAAGTGATAAACACTTCAAACGTGAAGGCAATAATCTTCATTACGATTTGTATATCAGTATGCCCGAAGCGGTTCTCGGAACTGAAAAAATAATTGAAACACCTTCGGGCAAAATTAAACTGCGGTTGGAACCCGGTATTCAACCCGGCAAAATATTGCGATTGCGAAATAAGGGTATTCCTGATATCGACGGTTACGGTTCCGGTGATTTGTTGATAAATGTCAATGTGTGGGTGCCTAAAAAATTGACCAAAGAACAAAAGGAATTCTTTAAAAAGAATATTAATCATCCTAATTTTCAACCTAATCCGGGTAAATCGGAAAAATCTTTCTTTGAAAAGATACACGATTTATTTTCATAAAAAAAATTGACGTCAACACATGACAAACGTTATAAAATTTTGTAAATTTGCATTGTAAGTTTAAACTTACAAGTGGACGTCCTTGAAGTTCTCACGGTTCAATGTGAGAAAAAGTGTAATGGTTAATCCATTCGCTTGTCCGGTTTGTTTTAAGATCGGACGTTCTGGTGGCTTTATTTATATGCCATCAGCCGGTTTCCGGAAAACTACAGCCTTTCGTCTCGGGCGGAAACGACGAGATAGGAAAGGCACAAATGGTGTTATTACGCCATTTAATTCCCGGTCGGGTGACCTGGCGGTCTTTAATCAAAGGCCGCCAGGTTTTTTTTTACGACTTTTTACAAGTATTAATCTTTAAAAGAGAATAAAGCGGACAATAGTTTATCAACGAAGTGATAGCCGCAAGTAAGGCGAGAACCAATAAAACTATTTCCATAGTCGGATGTTGAATTTTTTCGGTATATACCAATAAGAAAAGCACAACAGCAATAATCAAACGGATAAGCTTGTCCATGTTTCCGATATTCTTTTTCATAATGATGGCATTTTAAGTTATTAACAACGTAAATATACTAATTTTTTGGTATATCAAATCTGTATGCAACGCCTGCCATTATTTGTAATTTTTGAACAGGATAAGGATAATAAATTTGATAATCTTGATTGAGTAAATTGTATGCTTCAACAAAACCGGTAATCTGTTCGTTAATATTGTAGCGGATACCTGTATTCAAATCGTTATGAGCTTTTAATACGTCATTTGGTCCTGTACCGTATTTACGCTTACTGACCGTGTAAAATGTTGCATTTATGTTCAATTTATCATTTGGTTTGAAAATCAAAATCGATTTAAATTCAAAACCGGGAATGAACAAAGCTTTGCCAAGTCTGTCAGGATTGTTTTGCATATAAGTCATATTGAGTTTTAAATCCAGTTTTTTGCCTACACCGACATTAACTTTGGTCATAAAATACGACTGGGTCATATCATCATAGATGATATCGTAACCTCCTAAGGCTGACGAACCGGTATAATTGTAAAATCCGTAATTTTTTATTTTTTTGACACCGAGACGGATTTCATAAGCAAATGCCGTAGAGAATGCACCGTCAAAACCACCGAAAATATTATAAGGTGTTAAAGACGGAACGATATTTTGTTTTAATTGTAAATAGGGATTTTTTTGAGACAATTCTTTTTGCGAATTTTGATGTAAATCACCCGTAAAACCTCCGAAAACCGATAATTTTTCATAGATTAAATTCAGATGCACTTTAATATCCGGAATAAACTGCATTTTTTTGTAAACGGTATCGTTTTGATAATAGATTTTAGCCCCTAAATTTGCTACTAATTTATCATTTTCAATGGTAAAAGCCGGTAGCAAGCCGATATCGTAGTTGGTATAGGTCAAATTTAAATCGGTTGCCGGACTCAGATGTTTGTCTTTGCCGGTGTGTCCGGAAACAATATCCGTTTTTAATTTGGTTCTAATATCAATATTGCCAATGGGGAAAACCAGATCGGTTTGGAGTTTTGTCCAATGTTCGTTATTGTCCGATATATCTTGGAAAAAGTTATAATTCACCGATAAATTTTTCAAAAACAATTCTTTAAAACGGCTGTTGATGTCCAGATGGAAGTTGTTGAAATTATTATTATATGTATCTACCGGTACGGGAATAATTGTTGTAATGGAGGGGTTGTCATTTAGACGATTTATATGACCGTCATATCCCAAATCGAATTTCCAATCGCTTTTTTCGGTTTTAAAGTTTGCCAAAGCATCAACAAGCGTATGATAAAACGGGTCATAAACCGTAGCGTTTTGTTTTCCCCCTTGTGACGAATAGTGAGAAAAAATCAATGCCGTTTCCAATTGGTCGTTCACCGGATATGATACGAAAGCATCGGCTTGCAATTGAATATAATTTCCTCCGGATACCGACACATAACTGCCGTAAGCATTTTGAAGCATACTGCCCGGATTAAAATTGGCCATACTGCCTTTTTCCGGCTGAAAGGTTGAAGCTACCGGTACCGATTGGATATGAAATTTAACCGGAATTTTGGCTTCCGGTGTAGCATTGATTTCCGGATTGATATCCAATTTGTAAGCATCTTGCACTTTCGGCTCAAATGAACGGGTTACTTCGATGACTTCCGTTTTGACGGTGTCTTTAACTTGCTGTGCAAATACAGGCAAACAGGTCAAAATCAATATTATGATAAGTATTTTTTTCATCTGTTTATCTTTTATTTTAACATTATGGTTCCCGACGAATGTCGGGATAACTTTTGATGATTAAAATAATCATTACGTTGTGTGTTTAATGATTATTTTAATTATGTCGGTTTCATCGGCTTATTTTTTTGATGAAACGGGAAACTTATTTGTTTCATTATAAACTTTACAAACATTACAAACTTTAAATTTTATGAACATTTAATTACCGGAATCCGAATTTTTTTCACTTTCTTTTTGTTTAATTTCTTTTAGCAAATCTTGTGCTTCTTGGATGACATCGGGATATTGTTTAAAATTTTTTATCACACTTTCCAAAATATAAGTTGCATTGAAAGCATCACCTTTGGCATAAGTATTTCGTGCCATCAATACCAGTGCTTTTGATGCCCAATACTTGTATTTTGCATATTTTTTGGTCAGTTTGGCAATGGTTTTATTCGATTGGTCGTATTTTTTATCTTTATTTTGGAAATAAGCGACATAATACAAGGATTCGGCGGCGATTTTACCGTTGGCACTTTCAGCCAATTTTTCATAATAAAGACGTGCTTTGGCTTCATCACCATTTTCCAATGATACTCTGGCAATGATAACCTGTGCATCGTGTTTCATTTGTTTATTGCTTTTATTATTATTCAAAACTTTTTCGGCATATTCCATAGCTTTGTCCGGTTGTTTGGTATGATAGTAAGCTTTCATCAGGTTTGATCGGGCAAAAATTAAATCGTCCGGTGAATTGCTGAGTAATTCCAAGCGTTCCAAATATTGAATGGCTTTTACCCATTGGTTATTTTGAAGTTGAAAATCAGCCAATTCGCGAATAGCTTCCAAAGTATAATCATTCTGTGGTTGTGTAGATATGTATTCGTAATGTAATGCAACTTTTCCCTTTTTACCCTTCTTTTTATACAAACGAGCAAGATGATAATGAGCTTTTAAAGCGTGTAATCCGCCGGGATATTGTTGCAGGTATTTTTCCAAAGCCGTAATGGCGTCCGGTTTGCCTTCGAAATATTTTTCTTCGGCGGTTGTAAACACGGCATCGTCCAGTTCTGCATTGCTGACGTTTATCCAAGGATATCTTTTTGCCCATTCGCTGTAAGCGGCGGCTTGTCCATCTTCGATATAAATATTTTTAATGTTCTCTGCCGCTTGATATGCCACGGGTGTGTTCGGAAATTTATCCACGACTTCTTTAAATTTTTCGAGAGCTAAATCGTTTTTGTTATTGTTATAATAAATCAATCCTTCTTTGAGTAAAACAACCGGGACATATTTACTTTGCGGATAAGCCGATAAAAGCCGTTCAAAAGCAGAAAGTGCTTTTGTTTCTTCATTGAGAATCAAATACGTGCTTCCGAGTTGATATAAGGCGTCGGGCAATAATTTGGATTGTGGAAATTGCCGGATAAATTGGTTGAGTTCATCGATTTTTTTGCGGTTTTTACCAACAAAACCGTAACTGATAGCTTTTTGGTAAAATGCATAATCGGCATCGGCACCTTTCATAGCAATCGCCTTATTGTAGGCTTCCATAGCCGGCCAGTATTTTTTGGAAGCAAAATAACTGTCTCCTAATCGTAAATAGCTGTCTTTCAATAATTTTTTATCAGGTTTTGTTTTGATAAATTTTTCAAAATAACCGGCGGCTTTTTGGTAATTTTTCAATTTAAAATAGGTATAACCCAAATTGTAATAAACCAATTTGCTTTCTTTACTGAATTTATCCTTGTTAATCATCAGGAAATCTTCAAAACCGGCACGTGCGGCTTCGTAATTGTGCAAACGGAAATCCATTTCGGCTTTCCAAAATTTTGATAATAAACGGTAATGCAGGTCAAAACCTTCATTTAGAATTTTTTCAAACATATTTTTAGCCTCGGGATAATTGCCTTCGTTAATCAATTCCAATCCGCGATAAAATGCCGCTTTTTGATATGTTTGAGTGTGTGTTTGTTTGTTTTTTTCCAATATTTTGAGAGCTTCTTCGTAATTATTGGATGTCAAATAAGAGTTGACCAATAAATCTTCCAATTCCTTACGGTAGGGTGTATCCGGATATTGTTTTAAATACCGTAAAATGACTTTTGAGCTGTTTTCGAACGGATTTCCTAATTCGTAACTCAGTTTGGCATAATTGTAAAATGCATCCTCTTGCATTTTTTTATTAAATGACATTTCAGACACTTTTTTAAAGGCATTTAAAGCTTTCATTTTTTGTCCGGTTGCCAAATACGCATCAGCTAAGTGATAATAAGCATTTTGTGCTACGGCATTATTTCCGTTTATGATTTTATTGAAGTTTTCGATGGCTTTGTCATAATCACCGGTTTTGTAATAGGCATATCCCAATTGGTAATAATCCACATTGTTCCAACGTCCTTTGACACCTTTATAAGCTTTCAGATACGGAATAGCTTTGTCATATTCACCGAGATTGAAATAACTTTCTCCAATGATTTTAGCCAATTGTGATTTTTCTTTCCGGTTGGCTTTGTCATATATTTTTAAAGATTCTTCGATGGCTTTATCAAACTTTTGCAGTTTGAAGTACATATCGGCACGGTAATATGGCAATTTATTGCGGAAATTACTGTCGTCCGCTACCATATCAAAATACTTTTTTGCTTTGGCAAAATTGTCTTGTTTGTATGCCAAATAGCCGTAATAATAGCGTGCTTGTGTACCGTAATTTTTGGAATTGAGCAGTTTTTCAAACAAACGTGCTGCTTTTTTGTATTGGTTTTGTTTAAGGTATGTGTAAGCCAAATAAAAGTTGTATTTTTCATATTCGTCCGGTGACAAACTTCCCGGGTCCACTTGCAAAATATATTCTTGTGCTTTGTTGAGATCACCGTGCGAAAAATAGTAATCAGCGGCATCAAAATATACAACCGTCCGCTTGGGATGTGTAGGGAAATGCTGCGTAAAGTAAGTCAACAGTTCATCGGCATTATCATTTCCCGTTCGAACGGCGATGCTCGCCAAATAAAAATATACATCACCCAGTTTTTGCCGGTCGGTAATTTGATGTTTCAGCTTTTCAAACGCATTTTCGGCGGCTTTATAAGCTTTGTCGGAATATAAATTTACCGCTTTGATATATGCCGTATCCGGATTAAAATATTGTCCGGACATCTGACCGGATATGTTTAAAATATTGACAAACAATAAAATAATTATAACAAGTTTTTTTAACATTGTATCGCAATTTACTTAAATAATAACGTAAAACAACCTTAAATATTCTATTGTGCAATTTATTAAAATTGTTGTTTATAAAATAAAAAAATGTAAAATTTTATAAATATTGCTTTTTTCCAAAATATGAATTTGTACTCCTAAAAGTTGCATTTACTAATTAAACTTACTTTATATGCAGTATTATTCAGAGAAAGCTTGATGTGATGACGATATTTTTCTGATATTTTTTAAGTTTATCATAAAAATTTTAAATTTGCTAAATGATACTGGTTTATACACACAAAATAACACCAAGGCTCAATTATATATTCAGGCATTTGTTTAACAATTTGATGCTTGAAGAAGTTAAGTTTACAACTAAAATTGAAGAATTTATTGCTTTTAACGGTCCGAAATTTTCTTATGCGCCACAAGCATTAGGAGGTGAATTTCATATCCAATCGCATCCTATTTTATTTCAACAAGGTATCAAGCAAAACGAAGTAAAATTCGGTTTTTGGGATACAACACCGGTATTTTTTGAAGTACCGAACTCTTCAATCCCTTTTGACTTGTTTGCTGCAAGTTTTTATTTGCTTTCCCGTTACGAAGAATATTTGCCTTATCAGTTAGATATGCATGAACGCTATTCGTATAAAAACAGCGTATTGATGCAACATAGTATGATATTAAAACCGGTCGTAGAAATTTGGGTTGAGAAGTTTAAGCAGGCATTGCAAGAGCGTTTTGAAGGTTTGACATTTAAGAAACGGTCGTTTTATTTTGAACCGGTTATGAATGTCAGCATGGCACGATTGTATCAAGGTAAATCGTTTTTTAGATTTTTACTCGGCGGTTTTGACGATTTGTTTCATCTCAGGTTACGCAAATTTTGGCTTCGCAACCGGGTTTATCTGACCGGAAAAAAAGACCCTTACGATACTTTTGAGCAAATTCTCAAAATAAAATTACGATATAAACATCCTTTGACTTTTTTTCATCTTTTGGCTACTTACACTTTATTTGACCACAATATTTCTTTTAACAAACACGATTATCAATCACAAATAAAATTTTTGGCCGATTATACCGATACGGGTTTGTTAACCTCTTATTATGCTTTTGATGATGAAGAAATGATTGAACGGGAAGTGGATAAATTGGAAAATATCATTCATAAAAAAGTTGAAAAAGTCCGGGCGCATTTTAACCGTATAAAAATTCCGGTAACTTATCAAATTTACAATGAAGAAGAGCTTAAATCGGATTTTTCGATGGGCTATAATCATAAAATAGGATTTAGAGCCGGCACGGCCGTACCTTTTAAATTTTACGATATCGAAAACGAAACCGAAACGAATTTGACTTTGCACCCGGTCAGTATTTCGGATATTATGCTCAAATTCCAATACAAACTCACACCCGCAAAAGCCCGGAAAATTATGATGGAACAAGGTGAAATCATCCGGCAATACAAAGGGCATTTTTATCCGGTTTTTCACAATTTTATTCTTTCTGACTTAAAAGAATGGAGAGATTGGAACGACTTGTATATTGAAACCATTAAACATTTTAGCGATGTTGAAAACGCGGATAACTGATATTTTTTTTGATTTGGACCACACACTTTGGGATTTTGAAGCCAATTCAAAACATGCCTTTGAAAAATTGCTCCGTAAACATCAAATTCCGGTTGAAATTGATAGTTTTTTGAATGTTTACGAACCTATAAACCGTGATTATTGGGAACAATATGCCAAACGTCAAAAAACCAAAACGGAAGTCAAATATGACAGGTTAACGGATACTTTTAAATCTTTGAATGTAGATGTATCACCTCAAATGATAAAAGTTTTGGCAGATGAATACCTCTATTTTCTCAAACGTGAAAGTATTCTTATGGATGGTGCCGTTGAAATTTTGGAGTATTTAATAGATAAATACAGGCTTCATATTTTAACCAACGGCTTTACCGAAGTACAAACCGATAAATTGAGGTATTCGGGATTAACATCTTATTTTGAACTTTTAATAACTTCCGAAGAAACAGGTAAACTCAAACCACATCCCGAGGTTTTTAAATATGCTTTAAAGAAAGCCGGGACTTTTGCGCATAAAAGCTATATGATTGGAGACAATTTTCAATCCGATGTTTTAGGTGCCCGCAATGTAGGAATGCACGCCATTCATTTTGACCCGGAGGGAACGAATGATGTCGATTTTAAAATCATTCCGAAAGTAAAACATTTATTGGAAATCAAAGAAATTTTGTAGTTCAACAATGTTGATATTTTAGGGTCTGCTGAAAAACACGTAAAATACTAATATTCGATCTATTATCGACACATTAAAGGATATTAGTGCAAGGTTTTTACTATATTTCTTTCAAAAAATATGCATTTTTTGATTTATTATGGAGTATTTTATTGTTACTCAGAAGGGATGTGCTGAGTTTGTTGAAGTGCACATCCTTTTTATTAACTTCTTCACATCGAAGTATTTATGTGTGCCTTCTGTTCAGAAATTAAAAAATTGACGCATACTTCTGGGAAATTCAGTAAACCGCTTCTTATCTTTTCCAGCAGACCCTAATTTATCAATAATCAATAAAAAAGTGAGATTGAAAGACCTTGTTTATGATTTTTTTTTGTTGTTGTTAATCTTTATTATATTCTTTTAAGAATTTACCATAGTAATGACTCTTTGCGGTAAGGGGGCTTCAAATCCTGCGGATTTTAAAGCTTCTACAATTTTTTGACGAGTATCCCAATACACTTCCCAATAATCATCAACCGTAACATAAGGCAAGGCTAATAATTCGACGGCATTTTCTCCCAAATTATTTACTGCTACTCTCGGTGCAGGATCTTTTAATACAAATTTATCGTCTTCCAAAACTTTTTGTACAATTTTTCGAGCTTCTTCAATATTGCTGTCATAACGAACGGCAAACGGCATGTCAATACGTAAATTCCCCAAAGTTGAATAATTTGTAATTTTTCCGGCAGTTATGGCAGCGTTAGGTATAATTTCAGTTTTGTTTTGGAATGTTTGCAATACCGTTACAAATACGGAAATTTCTTTGACAAATCCTAAAGTTTTGTCCGGTAACTCAATCAAGTCGCCTACTTTGAAAGGTCTAAAAATCAGCAACATAATACCTGAAGCAATGTTTCCTAACGAACCGTTAAACGCACCTCCTATTGCCGCACCGACACCTACCAAAATGGCAGCAAATGAAGTAATTCCGAAACCTAAAACTTGTGCTATACCGAGAAATAAAACAATTTTAAGTGAAAAATTGATAACTGCTGTCAAAAACGGTACAAGAGTTTTGTCCATTTTTGTGCGTTCGATGGCTTTGCGAAACATTCTGGTTAAAAGACTGACTATCCACAAGCCAATTATTAAAGCTACAATGGCACCAAATATTTTTGGTGCCCAATTTCCCACGGCATCAATAACAGATGATATCAAATTATTGATGGGATTGATAGCACTTTGTGCTATATCATTTGTTGAAATTAATAAAAAGTTCATATTTATTTATTTTTGTGATAACGCTACAAATTTACAAAATTATTTTGAATATAAAAATGATAATGTTAAAAAATTTTTTATTTAGCAAAATTATATAAAAGTATAGATAGACTATAATTACATTTTATTTAGCGCCGTCTAGTGCGATCTGAAAAGAGATGTTTAGTCAAAATAAAACGATACGAATATTTTGAAAAATAAAATAACAAGCCACCCCAAAGGATTCCGCCTATAATATCCAAAGGGTAATGCACTCCGATATAGATGCGACTATACATAAACAGCAACCACCAGATAATCAAGATGTAAATCCAACGTGTTTTTTGTCGAAGTAAGTAAATACTAAACCAAACGAACAAAGTTGAATTAGAAGCATGTCCGGAAATAAAACTATAGTTAAGTGGATGTATCAAAACACGAATATGGTCAGTTAGTGCCGGATCTTGTGAAGGACGTAGCCGGTGAAAATAGGCTTTGAAAAAATTAGTCGATTGGTCGCAAATGCCTAAAAATAATGCAATTACCAGAATGGAAACAAGAGCTTTCCGCCACCCTAAATAATAAAAATAAGCCAGTGCAATAAAAACATATAAAAATAACCAGTTTTTTTGATTGGTAACAAAAAGCCAAAACGTATCAGAAGAGGTATAGCCCAAACTATTTAAAAATTCGAAAATTTGCCGGTCCCATTGCAGAATTTGATCCATTATTGACGTTTAACGGTATTGGTTATTTCTTCTTTGATGTTCATAATTTTTTTAGTATCCTTAATATCTTTCTTGAGTTTTTCAATGGCTTCCATATCCAATCCAGCTTTTTGGGTTTCTTTAAGCATTTCTTTTTTGATATTATTGGAAGCATCACGTAGTTGCCGGATACCTTTACCAAGATTTCGAGCAATCTCAGGTAATTTTTCCGGACCAAAAACCAGAAGCATTACAAACAAAATGAAAAACATTTCACCATAGCTGATAAACAATAACATCGGAGTAATTTTTTTACAAAGATAGGGATAATTAGTTGAAAGTTGAAAGTTGAAAGTTGAAAGTTTTGTGACAAGTAACAAGTATCAAGTAACAAGTAGTAAGTTGGATAAGGGATAAGGGATGAGGGATAAGGGATAAGGGATAAGAGATGAGGATTGATTTAGTTGAAAGTGGTAAAGAGGAAAATTCGGGTCATCTCGCATCGGACATCCTGCAAGGCATCATCTTTTTCCCAGTTCTATCACTTCCAAATTTTTAATATCTCCGTTGTCTATTACAAAACGTAACATTGTCCGTACCTGATGAAAACCGTGTTTACCGGCAGCACCCGGATTCATATACAATAGATGGTATTGTTGGTCGTACATAACTTTTAATATGTGTGAATGTCCGGTGATAAACAAACCCGGGGAATGTTTTTTGATTGCTTTGAGCGCTTTTTGACTGTAACGTTTCGGGTAGCCGCCTATATGCATTATCAAAACTTTAACGCCTTCTATTTCAAAAAACAATTGTTCTTTAAACTCTTTTCGCAAGACACCACCGTCAATATTGCCGTAAACCGCTCTCAAAAAACTATGTTTTTTGATTTCATCGGTAACTGCTGTTGTACCGATATCGCCTGCATGCCATACTTCGTCTGCTTTTTTGATATAATTTAACATCTTTTCGTCAAGATAGCCGTGTGTGTCCGAAAGTAATAAGATTTTTTTCATTAGTTTTGTACTACCGGACAAAATTACGACAAATTGCGGTATTTTTTAGAACTTTCATATGCAGGAACCCGTTATCACGGTTGGCAATCACAACCTAATGCACCAACCGTACAAGCTAGTATTGAAAAAGCTTTGAGTTTGTTGTTGCGAATGCCTGTAAAAATTACAGGTGCCGGACGTACTGACACCGGTGTGCATGCCCGCCAAATGTTTGCACATTTTGATAGTAAAGATACTGTTAATACGGTTGAATTGACTTACAAACTTAATTCTTTTCTTCCTGATGATATTGCCATACACCGCATACACAGGGTTAAGGACGATGCTCACGCCCGTTTTGACGCTATATCCAGAAGTTACAAATATTATATTCACCGGTACAAAAATCCTTTTCTGACGCAGACTTCCTGGTATTTTGCCAAAGATTTGGATGTGGATTTAATGAACAAAGCCGCACGGATTTTGTTGGAATACAATGATTTTAAAAGTTTTTCAAAAACACATACCGATGTTAAAACTTATATTTGCAAGGTACAACAAACTGAATGGCAAATGGTTGATAATCAGATTGTTTTCAGTATAACGGCGGACCGTTTTTTGCGCAATATGGTAAGGGCAATTGTCGGAACGCTGGTAGAGGTGGGCTTGCATAAAACATCACTGACGGATTTCAGGCAAATTATTGAATCACGTAACCGTTCCAATGCCGGTTTTTCCGTTCCGGCAAAAGGTCTTTTTTTAACGGAAATTAAGTATCCCGGACAAATTTTTACCAGTTATGGAAATGATTAGACAAGCATTAAGCGGTATGATTACCGGTTTTGTTTTATTGGCATTAATCGTGATTATTTTTAGACGCCAAGAAGATAAAAGGCGCCAACGTAACGAAAAATCAGGTAACGGCAAGAAAAAATAATGTTGATAAATTTTGGTTGTATGCTATAATTTTTGACAAGATATTTTTCAAGCTTTACGTTACAAATAATCAATTATTTTATTTTTACTCTGAACATTTCAAGATTTTCGATGTAGCCGGTAAAGATATCGTTTATTTGAATTTTGCCGACCCCGGCAGGTGTACCCGTGAAAATTAAGTCCCCTTTTTTCAAAGTGAAAAAACGGGAAATATAGCTGATTAATTCATCAATGTGCCACAACATATCCGCTGTATGGCCTTGCTGAACGGTTACACCGTTTTTTTGTAAGCTGAAACGGATATTTTGCAAATTGTTAAAACCGGTTTTAGGCAAAAATTCCCTGCTTACAACAGCCGAATTATCAAAAGCTTTGGCTTTTTCCCAAGGCAGTCCATCGGCTTTTAACCTGGTTTGCAAGTCCCTTGCCGTAATATCCAGTCCCAATCCGATTTCATCATAATAGCGTTGGGCAAATTTCGGTTCGATATGTTTCCCTAACTTATTGATTTTGACAACCAATTCTACTTCATAATGAAAATCTTTTGCAAAATCCGGCAAAACCAAGGGATTTCTGTAGGGCAAAACGGCAGTATCGGGTTTGATAAACAATACCGGTTCACCGGGTTTTTTGTTATTCAATTCATTGATATGTTTGGCATAATTGCGTCCTACACAAACTATTTTCATAGGTTTTGTTGATTTAAATTGATGATAAACGCAAAATCTCGGGCTGTATCTTTCAGTGATTTAAAGCGGCCCGAAGCACCACCGTGCCCGCTATCCATATCGGTGTGTAAAAGTAAGAGATTGTCGTCAGTTTTTAATTCACGCAATTTGGCAACCCACTTGGCCGGCTCCCAATATTGCACTTGCGAATCGTGTAATCCGGTAGTGACCAATAAATTGGGATATGATTTAGCTTCAACATTATCATAAGGTGAGTAAGATTTGATATAATCGTAATATTTTTTTTCGTTCGGATTGCCCCATTCATCATATTCGCCGGTGGTCAAGGGAATACTTTCGTCGAGCATAGTAGTAAGCACATCGACAAAAGGAACTTGTGCCACAACACCTTTAAATAGTTGTGGTGCCTGATTGATAACGGCTCCCATTAACAAGCCACCGGCGGAGCCTCCCATAGCAAAAAGTTGTTCGTTTGAAGTGATATTTTGTTCAATGAGGTGTGTCGCAACATCGACAAAATCGTTAAAAGTGTTTTTTTTGTGGAGTAATTTCCCTGCTTCATACCAAGGGCGGCCCAAGTATTCGCCACCGCGGATGTGTGCAATGGCGAAAATGAAACCGCGGTCGAGTAAAGATAATCTATTGGTGCTGAAACCCGGATCGACAGTGATACCGTAGGCACCGTAACCATACAATAACAGAGGATTAGGATGTGCTAAAACGGTGTCTTTATGCCAAACCATTGAAACGGGAATACGCTCGCCGTCGCGTGCCGTAACCCAAATACGTTTCGAACGGTAATTGTGTTTATCAAATTTACCATCCGGAATTTCTTGTTCTTTTAAAACCTTTTTTTTGCGGGTATCAATGTCAAATTCTATAACGGACGAAGGGGTTGTCATCGAATTGTAAACAAAACGGAATTTCCGTGTGTCTGTTTCGGGATTGTATGCGGTATAAAGTGTATAAGTTTCTTCGTCAAAACCGATATAAAAATCATCGTAATTCATCAAAATCCGCAGTTTGTTTAAACCTTCTTCACGTTCTTGCAATACGATAAAATCGTTAAAAATTTCAACATATTCAATCATTACCGAAGGACGATGTAAAATGTATTCTTGCCAATATTTCATTTCGGTTTTAGTGATTTTGGCGGTCATCAATTTAAAGTTTACGGCGTTGTCTTTGTTGGTCAGGACAAAAAATTCGCCGTTGCGGTGAAACAAATTGTATTCAATACCTTTTTGCCGGCGGGCAAAAATTTTAAAATTTCCCTCGGGTTTGTCGGCATCCAAAAATTGGTATTCGGTTGTTAAAGTGCTAAATGAGGCAATGTAAATGTATTTTTTGCTTTTGCTTTTGGTAACAAAAACATCATAGGTTTCATCGGTCTCCTCATAAATGAGCACATCATTGGCAGGATCGTCTCCAAAACGATGTCTGTATATCCGGTATGCTCGCAAGGTCACAGGGTCTTTTACGGTGTAAAACAAATAACGGGAATCGTTGGACCAAACGGCACTGCCGGTAGTGTTAGGTATTTGTAAATTTAAAATTTTATTGTTTTTTAAATCTTTGATTTTCAAAATGTATTGTCGTCTTCCGGTGGTATCTTCGCCAAAAACGGCATACCGGTTGTCAGGGCTGATTTCAAGACCTGTCAATTTGTAATAAGCATAGCCTTTGGCCATTTTATTGACATCTAATATAATTTCTTCGGGGGCGGTTAAGCTCCTTTTCCGGCGGGTGTAAACCGGATATTCTTTGCCTTTGTAGAACTTGGTTTGATAATAATAACCGTTTTCATATACGGGAATGGATTCATCCTCTTGTTTGATACGAGCTTTCATCTCTTCAAACAAGCTTTTTTCCAGAGATTTATATGCCTTTGTTTTAGTTTCAAAATAAAGGTTTTCCTTATTGAGATAATCGATGACTTCCGGATTGTTTCTGTCTCTCAACCAATAATAATTGTCTATCCTGACATCCCCGTGTTTAATAAGTTTGTAAGGTTTTTTTACTGCTTTTGGAGTATTGTTATTCATTTCAGATTTCAGATTTCAGATTTCAGATTTTCGATTTCAGATTTTTGTAATTCATTGAATGTTTTATTCTCTTATGATTGTTTTTTACCTCTTACCTTATCTTCGTCTTTTAAATTGAGGAATTGAGAAAAAGTCACTAGTTCATCATTTTATCATTATTAAACATACCAAATGTTTTGTGGAAGATCATTCCAAAAATTCATCCAAATCTCTCCGGTCCTTTTTTGTCGGCCTTCCGGTGCCTTTTTTCCGGTAATAATTTTTGGCTAGTTTGAGCAATTCAAGTCTTTCGAAAGCTTCTTTCGGTGTTTGATCTTTGATGTATTGAGGCACCAGTTTGGCACCGACACGACTTTCGGGAGTATTTAAGACCAAAATCCGGTAATTAATTTGATTTTTTCTGATTTCCAATCGGTCACCTCCGAAAACTTCTTTTGAAGGTTTGGCAACAACACCATTTATCCGTACATGGCCTTTTTTTATAGCATTAGCGGCCATATTCCGTGTTTTGTAAAAACGCACCGCCCATAAAAATTTATCAATCCGCATAAATATTAAAACTTTGTTAACCTTTATACAAAAATAAATAAAATTTGTATCTTGCGAATTATTAATAAAAATATTTTTGCAGAAAGAACTTTTTATAGAAAATGCAAGAAAAATAAATAATAATCGTATGAATATCAAGATTTTATTACTTACCGGTTTGTCTTTGTTTTTGATGGCGTCATCTTGTAAGAAGGATGATGAAGGAGGGGGGACAATTAAAATAAGAGACCGTGTCAAACAATATAACGAAGAGGAAAAGGATAGTATTGAAAATTTTATGAAAACTCATTTTTATTATATTGATAACCAGTACAATGTTAAAATAGCAAGTCTCGGTTCGTCATCAACGCATACTTCTATTTGGGACGATCCCGGTTTGGTAACTTTGCAGGTGAAAGATCCGGTAGTGGATAGTTTGGTATACGATCTTTATTATATCCCTTTTAGAACAGGCGATAATAAACCTATCCAAAAAATGGATAATGTTTTGGTAGCTTACCAAGGCTTGTTGTTAAACTTGGAAATTTTTGACGAAAGGATTGATGTAATGCCTGTTTGGATTGATTTAAACAGTAGAACACTTATCCAAGCTTGGAAAGAAGTTTTTCCTCATTTTAAAGACGGTACTTATACCGATAACGGTGACGGCACTTTTACATTTAGCGATTATGGTTCCGGTATGTTGATTACACCTTCCGGTTTGGCTTATTACGATTTGGCACAACATAAAATTCCGGCGTATTCTCCTTTGGTTTTTATATTTAAATCTTTTTTGGCAGATGATGATATAGATAATGATACTGTCAAAAATACCGATGAAGATGTCAATCAAAACGGCAATGCACTTGATGATGATACGGATGGTGACGGTACATACAATATTTATGATAATGATGATGACGGTGACGGCGTTTTAACCAAAGATGAAGATGCCAACGGTGACGGCGATCCGACCAATGATGATACTGACGGTGACGGTACACCTGATTATTTGGATGCCGATACACATTAATTTATTATTGAGGGAATAAAGACTTTTTGTGCTTCGTAGTAATTGTGTATTTTTTGATGTTTGTCCGGTATTAATACCGATAATAACTATTTATTGGAATATAAAACGATTTTTTTGGTATAAAATTTTGAATTTTCTTTTAATCAAAGAAATGGTGATGCATCGTCCCGATTTATTTTTAGAGTCAACCTCAGGACAAGTCACAACTCTCATCCCTTATTCCTCATCCCTCATCCCTCATCCCTCATCTCTCATTTAATATAGAGTTTTTATAAAAAAAACTGCCAAATTTAATTTGACAGTTTTTTTTATTTGTTTTTTTTGACTGATATTAATTGCCTTCATTAACACCTTGTTCCATAAGTTTGTTGAATTGGTCTAATTTAGGCAGCAAAATCACTTCCGTTCGTCTGTTTATACTACGGCCTTCCGGAGTATCATTGGAAGCTTTGGGTAACCATTCTCCATGACCACCTGCAGTCAAACGTGCAGGGTCAACTCCGAAATCATTTTGAAGTTTGCGGGCAATTGCCGTAGCACGCAAAGCACTTAAATCCCAATTGTCTTTGATACAAGCCGTATGAATAGGTACATTATCGGTGTGACCTTCGATTAAAACTTCATAATCTCTATAATCATTGATAATTTTGGCTAGTTTTAATAAAACATTGTCGGCTTTTTTTGAAATTTCCGTTTTACCCGATTTGAACAACATTTTGTCCGATAACGAAATAAACACGACACCTTTTTTAACCTTAACATCCAAATCTTTGGTATCTACATCTTTAAGTGAACGTGTGATACGATTGGTTAAAACTTTGTTAAGCGAATCTTTCTTTTTATTTTCAAGGATTAACATCTTGATATATTTGTTGGATTTGTTGATTTCTTCCAACAATTTACTGATATTGACATTGCCTTCCTTATTGAGATTGACACAACGGTCTAATGCATCTTGCAAAGTTTTATTATTATCTTCCAGGGATTGTATCCTGAGTTTTAAATTTTCTTTTTCGTTGGTACATTTGTAAAATTTGTCTTTGTATTCGCGCAGATATTTTTCGGTTTGTGCTTTTCCTTTTTTTAGCATTTCATATTTCTTCTTACTGACACAAGAAGAGATTATCAAGCTTATTAAAATTCCTACAATGACTATCTTTTTCATAACCTGTTAGTTTTTATCTATTGTTTTTGTAAAATTAAAAAATAAATTTGTAATAATAACTGAACTAAATCGTATTTTATTATAAATTTAACTTTTGAATTTATTTAAGATGCTAAAAATAATTTTTGAAAATATCCGTATTGCATTTGATGCTATTAAAAGTCAAAGAATCAGAGCTTTAATAACGCTTTTGATTATTGCCTTCGGTATTATGGCATTAGTTGGAACATTAACGGTGGTTAAAGGAATTGATAATAGTTTTTCGTCGAGTTTGCAAAGTTTAGGTTCCAATAAATTCAGTTTCAGGAGGTATGCCAATAATTTTTTACAAGGGAAACGGCACCCACGCGGGCGAAAAAAAATCAATCCCAAGATAACATATAGAAATGCTATTGATTTTAAAAAAAGGTTTAATAACCCGGAAGCATTGGTTTCAATTTCTTTTATTGCCGCAAATAATTTGGCTGTCAAAAACGATATGAAAAAATCAGATCCGGTTTATACGGTTGCCGGAGTAGATGCTAACTATTTGCCTGTAAATGGTTATGAAGTTAAAGAAGGAAGAATTTTTACAGCCAAGGATATTGATGACAATCATCATTTTGCTATAATCGGAACCGATTTGGTCAAAGAATTATTTAAAAATGAAAATCCGATTCAAAAAGAAATAATTATTAAAGGAAATAGATTTAAGGTTATTGGTGTTTTAAAAGAAAAACAAGCGACTTTTGGTGGTAGCGAAAATAACAGGATTTTTATTCCTATAAATTTGGCACGGAGTATTTTTTCAAATAGAAAACCAAATTATGGCATTTATGTGGCTGTTAAAGATAAAGAAAAATATGATGCCTTGGTTTCAAAAGCCGTAGCTATCATGAGGAATGTAAGGCGGTTAAAACCCAGCCAGCCTAATAATTTCGGAATAAATAGAAGTGATAAACTTGCAGAAGAACTCAATAAGGTGACTCATAGTTTGACGGTATTTGCTTTTATTATAGGACTGATTACCATTTTAGGTTCGTCAATAGCTTTGATGAATATAATGTTGGTTTCGGTGACTGAACGGACCCGCGAAATAGGTATTCGCAAAGCTCTGGGCGCCAACAGAATACTTATTATGTTGCAATTTTTTATTGAAACTTTGACAATTACTTTTTTAGGCGGTATTACCGGTATCTTTTTCGGTATTTTGATAGGTTTGGGAGTTTCAAAACTAATGCACGTTTCATTTAGTATGCCATGGAATGCAATCTGTTTAGCATTTTTTGTTATATTTGTAGTAGCGTTTATTTCGGGACTTTATCCGGCATACAAGGCAGCCAAGTTAGACCCGATTCAAGCATTAAGATATGAGTAAAGTCGATATCAAACAACTTCATTTTACAACCAACAGTCTGGAACATTGTGTTTTGATTGATATTCCCAAAATAAAGGATCACAGAGGTAATTTAGCGGTTGTTGAAAATGATATTTTGCCTTTCAATATGCAGCGTGTTTACTATTTATTTGATGTACCCGCAGGTGCATATCGTGGCGGACATGCCCACAAAGAACATTTGGCTTTTGTAATTGCTATCAGCGGTAGTTTTCAAGTTGTACTCGATGATGGTAAACAAAAAAAGATTATTTTACTCAACAGACCTGATCAAGGCTTGCTCATTCCAACCGGCATTTGGCGGGAACTTCAAGATTTTTCACACGGAAGTGTCTGTATGGTCATCAGCTCACATAAATTTTCAGAAGAAGACTATATCCGAGACTATGAAAAATTCAGATTACTAAAAGCTAATCATTGAATTATTTTTTTTATGTTACAAAATCAGAGAATTAATTCTACTCTTCAAAATATCACTACATTTCCACTTGCTATCCTGTTTTCTACCCAGACACTTGTCGGGAAGACGTTACTTCGTACCGCTTGATACTAAATGCAGTAACCATTCATTAAATTTTTGCATTGCTCTGTAATGCTGTACTATAAATACCGGTAAATCTTCTTGCTTTAAAATATCTTGCGGCGTATAATATATAATTGTATAAAATTGCTTATTCAATAAAAAAGGATATTTTTTTGACAACTCTTGCCAAGACTTTACAGGTAATCGTTTGTTGCGTTCTCCTTTAAAACCGTCCGGAAATTGTTTAAGAATTTGTTTATCATTCAAAACGGCTTCAAAGGCTTCCGGATTTTGAGCAATTTTTTTTCTTATATTATATAATGTATCTTTATCAGGCCGGTACAAACCTCCGGCAATAAAATTTTCTCCCGGTCCGAATTGAAAATAAATTTCAGGATAACGGGTATTTTTCCGTCCCATACGGCTCACGGCAGCGCCCATCCATAGTTTGTAAGGACTTTTATCTTTTGAAAAACGCGTATCACGGTAAAACCTGAAAGCCGCTAGCTTGTAATCTATTTTGATGTCCGGGTCAATTTCTTGCATCAAAGTTATGACCTGTTCCGTCAGTTCTTTAAATGGTAGAAAAACATCATTCCGGAAACGTTTTTTGTGTTTATTAAACCAATCCCGGTTATTATTAGCCGCAACATCTTTTATAAACTCATAAAATTCAGGACCTATTAGTCTTTTATTGTTCATTTTTTTGAAAAAAACTTAGAAATTAGATATAATTTTAAACCAAATATCAATAAAAAAGATAATTTTCACAAAAAAAATAAAAAATATCTTTTTATAGCAAAATGACATTATTAAATTATGAAAAAAAAATTAAATTAACAGCACTTAATTTTAACTAAAATTAAACTATGATGAAAAAACAACTAAATTTTAAGTTACTATTTATATTGCTTACATTATTAGGTGGTATGAATAGTTTTGCGCAAATTGCTGTGCGCGGTACGGTTACCGACTCGCATGGTGAAGTTTTACCGGGTGTCGAAATTACAGTCGTTGGGACACAAAAGGGTACGGTAACTGATTTTGATGGTCATTATACTATTAAAGCCAACAAAGGTGACAAGATTAAAGCAAGTTATATCGGTATGTCGCCACAGGTTAAAACCGTTACCGGACCGCAATTGGATTTTGTCCTGAAAGACGATGCACTCGGATTGGATGAAGTAGTGGTAACCGCTCAAAGCGGTATTGTTACCAAAAAACAATTAGGTAGTGTTATCAATACTGTAAAAATGGATAAAATAGGCAATAGAGCCGTGTCGAATGCCGCTGAGGCTTTACAAGGAGTTTTGCCGGGTGCTCGTATTATGAGAAATTCGGGTTCCGTTGCACCGAGTATTTCTATCCGTTTGCGAGGACCTTCAACCGTTTTAGGAAGTTCTGATCCTTTGATTATGGTTGATGGTATTATTATTAACAATGACCCGAGAAGTGCACTTGGTTCCGGCGGTAGTTCCGATCCTTTATCAGATATTGATATGAATGATATTGATCATATTGAGATTTTGAAAGGGCCCGCGGCTTCCGCTATGTATGGTTCTATGGCAAGTAACGGGATTATTCAGATTTTTACCAAGAAAGGTAAAACCGGAAAACCGACCGTAACATTTACTTCAAGTTTCAATATCAACCAAGTAAGGAAATTTAAACCTTATAATGATGTCTTATTAACCTGGGGACAAGACACTAACGGTAATTTAATTACGGTTCCTATCGATAAAAGGTATGATTACCAAAGTTATATTTTTACCAAAGCTTATGGGTTTTATAATAATGTAAAAATTACCGGAGGAACCGATTATACACATTATTCTTTGTCCGGTTCGATGTTAAGCAATGAAGGTATAATCAGAAATTCAAATTACAATAGAAAAAATATTGATTTAAAATTAAATCAAAAAATAACGGATTGGTTGAAACTTAATTACAGTGTTATTTATTCTAATAACAAGACCAATGAGATTCCTTATGCTCACGCTTCAAGCTATAAATATGCACCTTTGCAATCTATCTTATTTGCAGACAACAGTATCAATCCTAAAAATGATGATGGTACATATAACAGTTTAGGTTGGATGGGTAATCCGTATGAAAGTATTGATAAAGTGGATTCTTCTTTAAAAATTGACAGGATTATTAATAACTTTACGATTAATTTAAAACCGGTTGATAATTTGAATATTGACTATATATTCGGTTATGATCA
The DNA here is from genome assembly GCA_027039975.1 of Flavobacteriales bacterium. Taxonomy (GTDB): domain Bacteria; phylum Bacteroidota; class Bacteroidia; order Flavobacteriales; family Flavobacteriaceae; genus WGBX01. The sequence goes on along the minus strand of JALWFE010000080.1, from coordinate 3,219 downwards.
CACCGGTTCAAACAGTCACTTTAAAGTGCCTTACGGTTTTGGAAAAAACCCTGATGGTGATTTACAATTAGCTCAAAATAAATACGATATTTTAAGTTCGCATATCAAAGCTAATTACAATTATAAAATCACGGATGATATCAAAGCTTCAACCGGTGCCGGATATCAATATTTATATAACAAAAAACTTTTCAACGTTCAACACAATCCCGAGCTTTCAATATTTGATAATTTGGATGTCATGAACGGTTCCAATTCAATTGAAGCAACCAGTGCCATTTACGAATATGCCATTTGGGGAAGTTGGATTCAACAACATTTTAATTTTTATGACAAATTTCATTTAACCTTAGGTGGTCGTTGGGATAAAGCTTCCACTTTCGGGGACAATGTTAAATCTTTTTATCCGAAAGTTAGTGGTTCTTTGATTTTATCTGATTTTGATTTTTGGAAAGATACTTTTGGAACAAAAGTAAATTCATTCAAATTAAGAGGTGCTTGGGGTGAAGCAGGTAATATGACCGCTTTAACAAGTCCCAGTAATATCAATGTAAAATACGGTTCGTTGTATACCTCTGATTCTTATTTGGGTGAAACTATTTATTTACCTAATACCAAAAATGGAAATGAACATATCAAACCCGAAGTTACCCGTGAAATGGAATTCGGTTTTGATGCCTCATTTTTAGATGGAAAAATCGGATTGGAATTTACCAAGTACCACCAAGATGTAAAAGACTTGTTGCTCAACACCGTGATGGCACCTTCCTCAGGTTTTAGCTCACGTGTGGATAATGTTGGTACATTGACCAACGACGGTATGGAAATATCATTGAAAGCCGTACCTTATCAAAACAAATCTTTCCGTTGGGATGTTTCGTTTAATTATTCTACCAATAAAAACAAAGTTTCCAATATTTCCGGAGGTTTTAAATCCCTAGGAGGTTACGGTACTTCAATTGCCGCTAACGGTTATCCGTTAGGTGTATTTTACGGTTATTTTTATGCAACTGATGAAGATGGTAATTGGGTATTGGATGCCAACGGTAATCCGCAAAGGGCAAGAGGTATTCAAATTGATAAAGATGGTGACGGATTCCCTGAAAGTTATGAACAACAATTTGACAGTAACGGACAACCTACGGGTGTTAAGTTGAAAAAAATAATCGGAGACCCGAATCCTGATTATATTTTATCTTTCAACAACAACTTTAAATACAAAAACTTCAATTTGTTTGTAACCATTGATGCAATTCAAGGTTTCGATATTTTTAGTTGGGACAAACGTATGGCACAATCCAAAATGACTGCAGCCGGTGCTATCTTTACAGGTTGGGAATTTGCAGGTGAAGAATTAAAAACCGGCAGACACGGATGGTATGGTAGTCGTTTCTACATATATGAATCTCACATTGAAGACGGCTCATTTGTCAAATTGAGAAATGTTTCATTAAGTTATGATTGGAATAAACCGTTTAAAGGCATAAAGTCTTTACAATTTAATTTAAGCGGTTCCAATCTCATCTCTTGGGATCATTACTGGGGTTATGACCCCGAAGTGAATTCTTGGGGCAAGTCTAACGGCGCCCGCTCACAAGATTATGCCAATATTCCTATTCCTAAGGTTTATACATTCGGAGTAAAAGTAAAATTCTAAAAAATGAAAAAAATGAAAAAATTAAGTCTTTTAATATTATTAATTCTTTCCCTGTCTGCTTGTCAGAAAGAATTTGTAGATAAAAATGAAGTAACGGAAAAAGCCGCTTATGATACCCCCGAAGCATACAAAGGTATTGTTTTGGGAATGACCAAAATTTTTACAACGACTACATATAAATATATTGTCAAAGGTCCAGGATTAACAGCAAAAGAATTGGGACGTGCCAATACTTATGTTTCAACGACCCAATTATCAAACGGTGGTGAAGATATCACAGATGATAACCCTACCGTTGGAACTATTTGGAGCGGCTTACACCGTAGTCGTGGTATTGCCGAAAAGATTTTGGAAAATATTGGTAATGTGGATTTCGTTGACGCTGACGAAGCTGATGCCTACAAAGCTTATGCCATGTTTTTCAAAGGATTAACTATTGGGTATATGTCTCAATACTGGGAAAAAGTTACTTTGAATAATGATTCTGACAACAACGCACAATTTGTTGACAGAATGGAAGGTTATCAAGCCGCTATTAGTTATTTAAGCGATGCACAAGATATTTTTGACAATAATGCCAATGCGACGGCTTTGATAAACGGTACTATTTCTTCCAGTTTTTCTATTGTGGATGTGATACACGTATTAAAAGCCCGTTATTATATGGAATTGGGAGAATATCAATCTGCTTATGACGAAGCTAATGCTGTTGATATGACAACCAAATCTCAATGGGATTATGACGGCGGTTCTATTAAAAATCCTGTCTATGAGCAGATTTTAGATGCGAATGCAACTTTGAATTATTTGCCTATTGATCAATTAGGAATGCTTTCGGCTCATCCGCTTGAAGCCGGAGATACTCGTGCAGATTTTTATTTGGATAATGCAACCGGTGTTATTATGCAAGATATCGATTGTAATAATGATTTGTATCACCCTGCCGGTTTTTGGTCTACTGATTCTTCACCTATACCCGTTTATTTATCCGGTGAAGTATTGTTGCTTAAAGCCGAAGCCAAAGCTCGCTTGGGTGGCAATGCCAATTTAAGCGATGCCGTAGCACTGATTGATCAAGTAAGAACTAAAACTCCGGCAGCTGATAGTTTTGGAGTAGGGGCTTCATTACCGGCTTGGACAGGTGACCCTACCTCACAAGCTGATGTTTTGGATGAAATTTATAAAAATTATGCCGCTGAATTGTATATGCAAGGATTGAGATTCCCTATTCACCGTCGTTTTTATCCTCATTACCTGGATAACGTCGATTGGAACTCGGTAGATAGATGTTCTTTGGAACGTGTAAATAATTTCTATCCTTATCCTGATAGCGAACGGGCTAACAATCCGAATTGTCCTCCTAATCCTGCTTATTAAACCAAAATTTCACAATCAAAAAAAAACTACCCTTTTCCGGGTAGTTTTTTTATAAGATTATTAAAGTTTCGCACTTGCTATTATGATGCTAATTTACAAATATTTAACGATTTTGCTAATTTTCCATTTTCTTCAATCACATCGCTGTAAACAATTAATTTTCTGATTATTACATCAATATCAAC
>JALWFE010000079.1 GCA_027039975.1 Flavobacteriales bacterium | reverse complement strand
CGTCCGGGTGTCCAAGGCGCATCAATCGCATCTAATTTTTCTGTAATCTTATCAATCTGTTCTTTTTGAATCTTATCCGCTTGCGGTTTCAATTCATCTATTTCTTCCTTAACGATTTTCAATTGTGTTTTTTCCGTTTCCGTTACCGGGTCGGTGGAATTGATATGAATCCAAACCAAACGGGAAAAACGTTCAACTAACGGCAGTTTATGCGGCGGAATCTCTTCGTAACTGGCTTTCGGACGGACACCGTGCAAAGCAAAAACCAACTTGTTGATATCTTTTTCGGCTTTTTGAATATCCTTCATCAAACCGGGTCCCGCTTTGGCGGATTTTAAAGCTGTTTGCTTCATCAAAGTAATAGTCTTTTTCATTCTCGCTACTTGGTGATCCAACTTGTGTAATTGCTTCATCGTATGTTGCAAATCCGTAAAATAAACTTTAAATTCCCTGTCATCTGCCGGCGGCAAAGTGGTGTTGTTCAAACGTTTGACTTGAAAACGCACCGGACCGGCCAGCGGCTTTAATTGTCCTTTATCATATAAATCCATCTTTACATAATATGTCCCGGGCAAAACGGGAATACCGAAATCGTCTTTTTCGAAAGGATTGAATTTTTTCAAATCTTCATTAACCGGGAAAGGATTGTCATACTTCAAATTCCAGCTGACGCGGTGAATGCCTTTTTGCGGTTTGGCTACCACTTTTTTGACCACATTGTTTTCATCATCTGTTATGGTAAACAACAAATACGACGGTTCTTCCAACTTTTCATCGTGTAGTTCTTTCCAAGTCGGCTGTTTGATTTTTTCGCCTTTTTTAAACAATTCTTTTTCCTTTTTACGACGGGCTTCGGTGGTAGATAGCGGTGTTTCTTTCAAATAGTAGGTAAAAATGGCACCGTAAGGCGGATTAGGTGCAAAAAAATCCGTTTCGCCTTGACCGTATTTTTTATGAGTCTGGACATATTGCAAAGCATCTTTGACAGGGAACAAATAGCTGTCGTTATTTTGTAAGAAATCTTTTGAAATTTGTCGCAAAGGGCTGATATCGTCTAAGATATAAAAGCCGCGTCCGAAGGTTGCTAAAACCAAGTCGTTTTCGCGGGCTTGAATGGCAATATCACGCACGGCCACATCGGGAATGCCATTTTTAAGTTGTGTCCAGTTACTTCCACCGTCCACCGAAAAATAGATGCCTAACTCGGTGCCTGCAAATAATAAATTTTTGTTTTTCGTGTCTTGCGAAATACTGTGAATCGCTTGATTGTCAGGTAAATTGCCGGTTATACTTTTCCATGATTTGCCTTTGTCAGTACTTTTGAGCAGGTAAGGTTTGAAATCGTTACGTTTGCGGTTGTCAAAGCTTGCATAAACCGTATTGGCATCGAACCGGTCGGCAAAAACATCACTGACATAAGTGTACTGCGGTACACCCGGAAATTTGTCGATTTTTCGCCAAGATTTTCCACCGTTTTCCGTGACTTGTATCACACCGTCATCAGAGCCGGTATAAATCAAACCTTCTTGGACGGGCGATTCGTCCAGCGAGACCAAAGTACCGTATAAAGACGTCGATACATCTTTGCGAACGGCTTCCGCAGACCAATATTTACCCATAACTTTCCAAGTGTTGCGGTCGATATGTGCGGTTAAATCGGGACTGATTTCTTGCCACGAATTGCCCATATCTTCGCTTTTAAACAAGCGTTCGGCACCGAGATACAAACGTTTATGATTATGCGGGCTGATGATAAAAGGTGCATCCCAATTCCAACGGAATGTTTTTTCGTCTTTGCCGGGAATTGGTTTGATTTTCAAACGTTGACCGCTTTTTTTATCGTAACGGTATAAGTTACCGTATTGATATTCGGAATAAACAATATCCGGATTAACAGGGTCAACGGCACCCCAAAATCCGTCTCCGCCGACGGTAACTGTCCAATCACATTTATTCACCCCTTCGGCTCTGATACTTCGCGAAGGACCGCCGTAACTGTTATTGTCTTGTGTGCCACCGTAAACATTGTAAAAAGGCGTAGCATTATCCAAATAGACGCGGTAAAATTGTACTATCGGTAAATTGGAAACATGCCTGAAAGTTTGCCCGCCGTCATAAGTGACATACACACCACCGTCACCGCCTATTAAAATATGTTTGGTATTGTCGGGATCAATCCACATAGCATGGTCGTCAACGTGTTTGTTTTTGATACCAAATCTTTTCCATGTTTTACCGCCGTCTTCTGTGTAGCGGGTATAAGTTTGGGTGGAATAAACTTTATCCACATCTTTCGGGTCGCAAAAGATTTCATTATAATATTGTCCGCTACTGTGATAGTCGCTCATTTTTTGCCAAGATTCACCTTTGTCCGTAGAGCGGAAAAATCCGCTTTTGCCTTCGGCGGCTTCCATTATCAAATAAACGACATCCGGGTCAACCGGCGAAACGGCTATACCCATACCACCGATATCAACTTTTGGCAGACCTTTCATAATCTTACGCCAAGTTTCACCACCGTCTTCGGATTTATAGACTTTTGATTCCGGACCACCGCTGATATGTGTAAAAACGTGACGCCGGCGTTGTTCGGAAGTCGCATACAAAATATCGGGATTTTGAGGGTCCCTGACCACATTGTTTATACCGGTATTTTCACTGATATACAAAACCCTTTTCCAAGTTTTACCGCCGTCAGTCGTCTTATACAAACCGCGGTCGCCACCCGGTCCCCAGATACTTCCTTCTGCCGCCACCAAAACCGTATTGTCATCGCGCGGGTCTATATCAATCATACCGATATGAAAAGATTTTTTCAATCCCATATTTTTCCAAGACTTACCACCGTCCACCGATTTATAGACACCATTGCCGTAACCCAAATCGCGTTGGTGGTTATTTTCACCGGTACCAAGCCAAACGATATTGTGATTATGCGGCGCAATCGTGATACAACCGGTCGCATAAGCCCCGTATTTATCAAAAACCGGCTTAAAACTGATACCGTTATTCTCCGTTTTCCAAACGTGACCGGCCGCCGTAGCTACAAAATATTCCGCCGGATTATCCGGATTAACGGCAAAATCCGCTACCCGCCCCGATGAAAAAGCCGGTCCGATACTACGGAATTTTAAACCGCTTACGGCTTGTGATATCAAAGTGTCTTTTGTTGATTTTTTGTGTTTTTTTTGAGCCGGCAAACTTACCGGAATAATAACAAGTGATAATAAAATTATAATTTTATGAATAGGCCTCATAACATTGCAAATTAAAATTTGTTAAAATTAGGAAAAAAGATGAAATAATTGATATTTTTTTCAATAAAAAACAGTTTACAATCAATTAATGAGTTTCAATCTCTATCTAAATTTATCTCCCTTTTGTATTTCTATGAAAAAAACGTATTTTAGCCGGCAAACCGAATTTTATGACACAAAAAGAATATTCAAGTCAAAACCAACCGCAATTGCTCGGTCATCCGGTCGGTCTGTTCGTTTTATTTTTTACCGAAATGTGGGAGCGGTTCAGTTATTACGGTATGAAGGCTTTGTTAATACTGTTTTTGACAGCCAAACTGATTGAAGGCGGTTGGGAGTGGGATAAAAAAGAAGCTTATGCCCTGTACGGCTGGTATGTGATGCTGGTTTATTTTTTGCCGATGGTCGGCGGTTGGCTGGCCGACAACAAGTGGGGGCATGTCAAAACCGTTATCGTCGGTGCTTCAATTATTACAGCCGGTCACGCCGCTTTGGCAATCGCTGATTTAGATATCGGTATCGATTTGAGTTTTGTATTTTATATCGGATTGTTACTTCTGGTTATAGGCACCGGTTTATTTAAACCGAATATGTCTTCAATCGTAGGAAAAATGTATCCACCGCACAGCCCCAAAAAAGACGGGGCTTATACCATATTTTATATGGGCGTCAATTCCGGGGCATTTATCGGAACTTTGTTGGTCGGTTGGATCGGCGAACATTACGGTTGGAAGTTCGGTTTCGGATTGGCCGGTGTTTTTATGCTGTTCGGCTTGTTACAATTTTATTTTGCCCGTCAAATCTTTGGCGACGAAGCCAACAAACCGCAACCTAAAAACACAGATTTACCGGAAGAAGAACGTCAAAAAATCGTTCCTTTTTCCAAATTGGAACAATTATTGGCGGCTAGCGGTATTGTTTTGGCACTAATTTGGGTTGTGCACGGTATTTATAAAGTGATTACCCGTGGCGGACATTTCTTACCGGAGAATGTTTACACCTTACATCTGTTTAATGAAGATTTCAATCTCGGATTGGCCGATATATTCTTTCCTTTATCGTTGATAATTTTAATTTTCTTAGGACTTGAACGCTTGCCTAAATTTGAACGCATTGAGCGGGACCGTTTAAAAGTTATCTTTATCATCGCATTTTTTGTAATTGCATTTTGGGCCAGTTTTGAACAAGCCGGCACCACGATGAATATTTTTGCCCGCGATTATACCTCACGTGTCTTATCCGGCAATTGGGCAATGATTTACAAAATAGTCGATACGGTCATTTCGGTGGTTCCGATGTTGGTTTTAACTTATGTGATTTACAGTTTAGCTAAATCCATCACCAACAAATATCCTTTAACTGTTTTGTTTACCGCCCTGTCTTTTGCCGTTATATGGGGATTGGTTATCGCCCGTGTATATGATAAAATTTATGCTGAAACACCCGTAGTCGATACCACTTGGTTCCAAATTTTAAATCCGGTTTTTATCATTACTTTGGCTCCTTTGTATTCTAAAATTTGGCAACGTTACAAACTCTCCGCCGCTCAAAAATTCTTTATCGGCTTTTTATTCCTCGGTTCAGGATTCGGTATGTTGGCTTACGGAGCCGCAGGTATTCCTGCCGGTGCGCAAACAGCCGCCGTCAGTATGATTTGGCTTATCTTGGCTTACCTCTTGCATACTATGGGAGAATTAGCCATTTCCCCGGTCGGATTGTCTTACGTCAGTAAACTGGCACCGTTGCGAATGACCGGATTTATGTTCGGTATCTGGTATATCTTTACCGGTTTGGCTAACAAACTCTCCGGGTTAATGGCCGAAGCATCGGAAGGTATTGCGGATAAATTCGGTATATCAAGTTTTTTTCTGATTTTTACCATCATACCTTTTATTGCCGGTATATTGATTTTATTGCTCAATCCGTTTTTGAAAAAGTGGATGCATGGGGTTGAATAAGTTTAAAGTGGAAAGTGGACACTTCAACAAGCTCAGTAACCGAAGCTGAAAAGTGGGGAGTGTGATTGGATAAGGGATAAGAGATAAGGGATAATTGAAAATAAATAATACATACGACATCAGACATCAGACATCAGACATCAGACATCCGACACCGGACATCCGGCATCCGACATCAAATTATAATTATTCCCGCTAAATTACGTTATCATAAGAAAAACAAATTATGCCGAAAAAAATTCTTTGGGTCGATGATGAAATCGGCTTGTTAAAGCCACATATAATTTTTCTGGAATCAAAAGACTATGAAGTAGTAACAGCACAAAGCGGCTTGGAAGCTTTAGACGAACTGGACCGCCTAGATGTGGACATCGTTTTTCTCGACGAACAAATGCCCGGTATCGACGGTTTGGAGACTTTAAACCGTATTAAAGCCCGTTTCCCGGATTTGCCCGTAGTAATGATTACCAAAAGTGAAGAAGAAAATATTATGGAAGAAGCTATCGGACAACAAATCACCGACTATATCATTAAACCGGTCAATCCGAAACAAGTGCTGTTGACCTTGAAAAAAATTCTCAACAAAAAAGAATTGGTATCCGAAAAAACCAATCTGTCTTACCAACAAGATTTTCAACGTATTTCTATGGATATCAATATGATAGACACATTTGACGAATGGAAACAACTTTATGCAAGACTGGTCAAGTGGGAATTGAAAATGGATGCCATTCAAGACAGTCAAATGAGTGAAATACTTAAAGGTCAATTTCAAGAAGCCAACCGGGCGTTTTTCCGTTTTGTCAAAAACAATTATGAAGATTGGGTCAATGGTGGCGAAGCACCTGTTATGTCACACCGGATACTGAAAAAATATGTATTTCCCGAAGTGGAAGGCAACACGCTTTTAATAGTAATTGACAATTTGCGTTACGACCAATGGCTCACCATAGCCCCGATGATAAAAGATTATTACAAACCGGTCAAAGAAGAGCTGTATTATGCTATTTTACCCACTGCTACACAATATGCCCGCAACAGTATTTTCGGCGGATTATTACCTTTGGACTTAAAAAAACACTACCCCCAATGGTGGAAAGATGACACCGACGAAGGTGGTAAAAATCTCCACGAAAAAGATTTTCTCGAAGCTCATATCCAACGCTTGGGATTAAATTTTAAAACCAATTATGTCAAAATCTTAAATTACAATTTCGGACAAAAGATCATCAATCAATTCAGCCGGTTTAAAAATTACGACTTGAATGTGGTTGTTTACAATTTTGTCGATATGTTGTCACACGCCAAAACCGATTTGGATTTGATTAAAGAACTGGCACCCGACGATAAAGCATACCGGTCATTGACCAAATCATGGTTTGACAATTCACCTTTGTTTGATATTATCAAACTGGCATCGGCTAACAAAATGAAGCTATTTATTACCACCGACCACGGCACGATTAATGTCAAAAGACCGACCAAAGTCATCGGACCGAAAGAAACCAGTTTGAATTTACGTTACAAAACAGGCAAAAGTTTGACTTACGAAAAAAAGAATGTCTATGCCGTTGAAAAACCTGAAAATATCAAATTGCCAAGTGTAGGTATAAACAGTCCGTTTATTTTTGCCAAAGAAGACTACTTTTTTGTTTATCCTAACAACTACAATTATTATGTGGATTATTTTACCAATACATTACAACACGGAGGCGTTTCCCTGCAAGAAATGTTAGTGCCTATTGTTCAATTACACCCCAAATAAACATTTGTTTTTATATCTTTGCTTTAATATTTTGTTTTAAAGTGCATTAAAAAATCTTTTATATGAAAAAAATAGCCGTTTTTTGCGGTGCCAGTATCGGTTTTAATCCGGTTTATGCCAAAGCCGCAAAAGATTTAGGGATTTTTTTAGCCCGTAAAAATATTGAAATAATTTTCGGTGGCGGCAAATTCGGGATGATGGGTGCTCTTGCCGATGCCGCTTTGCAAGAAGGTGGAACAGTTACAGGTGTTATTCCGGATTTTTTAAAAGTTGTCGAAATAGAACATACCGGTGTCCAAAAAATGATTACAAGTAAAAATATGGCCGACAGAAAAATGATTATCAGCAAAACGGTCGATGGCTATATTGCATTACCCGGTGGTTTCGGCACTCTGGACGAGCTGATGGAAGCGCTGACTTTGGGACAACTGCAAATAGAACACAAACCTGTCGGTATCTTAAATATCAACGGCTTTTTCGACCCGTTAATAGCCCAATTCGATTTGATGGTTAAAGAAGGATTTTTAAAACCCGAAAACCGTAATATGGTTTTGGTCAGTGATAAAATCGAAAAACTCTTTGAAATGATGCAAAATTACGAAGCGCCTAAGGTTTCCAAACTGGTTCATACAGTCGCTTCCAAATAACCGGGTATGTCAACATTGGATTTCAACAGTATAAAAATCATGGGGATTTTAAACCTCACCCCCGATTCATTTTACGACGGTAACCGTTACAAAACGGAGACTGCCGCACTCAAAAGAACAGCACAAATGCTCGATGAAGGTGCCGACATCATTGATATAGGTGCTTTTTCATCACGACCCGGTGCCAAATTGGTAAGTTATGAAGAAGAACGCAAACGCTTAATGCCTATACTTAAAAGCATTGTTAAACACTATCCAAGGGCAATTATTTCCGTCGATACTTATCGTCATAAAATTGCCATAGAAGCTGTTGAATCAGGCGCTCAAATCATCAATGATATTTCGGGAGGCAATCTGGACCCTAAAATGTTTGAAACCATAGCCCGCTTGCAAGTACCATATGTATTAATGCACATGAAAGGTAAACCGGAAAATATGCAAAAAATGACCGTTTACTCCGATGTTGTCAACGAAATAAAAGATTTTTTTAAAGCAAAAATCAAACAATTGAATAAATCGGGTTTTGATAAAATTATTTTGGATCCCGGTTTCGGATTTGGCAAAACTTTGAAACAGAATTATGAAATTTTAAACCGGCTGGATGAATTTACCGGTTTGAATTATCCCGTATTAGCCGGAATGTCACGAAAATCGATGTTGTACAAATTATTGGATATCAGCCCGGAAGATGCCCTCAATGCCACTACGGTTGTCAATACGGTTGCTCTTATGAAAGGTGCTGACATTTTAAGAGTTCACGATGTAAAACAAGCCGTGGAAACACGGAGGATTGTCGAGGAATTGAGGAATTGAGGAATTGAGGAAATGAGGAAGTGAGGAAATATTAAGATGATGAAGACGTTGGAATGTATCGAAGCCCCGTCATCAAACAACCAAATAACCAAATAACCAGATAACCAAATAACCAAATAACCAGATAACCAAATAACCAAATAACCAAATAACCAAATAACCAAATAACCATCCAAAAATGAAAAAACTATTATACATTTTATTCGGTTTATGGAGTTTAACCTTAACCCGCTGTAAAAAAGAAGAAACATACCAAATAGATGCTCAGACATTGGAAATCAACGATTTTGTTTGGAAAGCTATGAACGCTTTATATCTATGGAAAGACGAAGTGCCGGATTTGTCTGATACCAAATTTAAAAATCAAAGCGAATTAAACCGGTTTTTGGAAAATTACGATAATCCGGGTGATTTGTTTGAACATCTGATTTACAAACGTGACGAGTTTGACCGGTGGTCTTGGATTGTAGATGATTATATCGCTTTGATGCAAATGTTCCAAGGTGTCCGTAAATCGACTGGTATGCGGATTGGACTGGTGTATGAGCCGGGCAGTTCAACATATATTTTTGCTTATGTCAAATACATCATCCCCGATTCGGAAGCTTCGCATCACGGTGTTCAACGCGGATATTTATTCCGTAAAATCAACGGACAGCGAATGACAGTTGACAATTACAAAGAGCTGTTAAGTCAAGAACAACTGGATATCGAATGGGCAACTTGGGACGGTTCTCAATTAGTGGACACCGGTAATACTGTTTTACTCAACAAAACCGTTGTCAGTGAAAATCCTATACATTATTATAATATATACACCAACGGTCAACATAAAACCGGATATTTGGTCTATAACGGATTTATTTCCAACTATGATAGTCAACTCAATGCGGTTTTTAATTATTTCAAATCGCAAAATGTCGATAAATTAATCGTCGATTTACGTTACAATCCGGGAGGAAGCGTGCAAACAATGACTTATTTGGGCAGTATGATTACAGGACAATTTCCGGGACAAACTTTTTTGGAATATCAATGGCATCCGGCAATGCAAGAATGGATGCGTGAAAAATATCCGCAGTATTTAACCCGTCAATTTGCAAGCAAAATGACAAACGGCGAAAACATAGCTCATTTAGAGCTTAATGATGTGGTTTTTATAGCTACTCAAAATAGTGCATCGGCAAGCGAATCATTGATGAATTGTTTAAAACCATATGTGAACCTTACCCATATCGGAACGAATACGCATGGAAAATATACCGCCTCAATTACGATGTTTGATTCGCCCGATTTCTCCGGTTACAATGTCAACCAATCCCACCATTGGGCTATCCAACCTATCGTTTTAAAAGTCAGTAATGCCAGTGGTGAAAGTGATTTTGTCGACGGATTGACCCCGGACATTTATCAAGCGGAAGACTATTTTAATTTAAGGCCATTTGGAGATGTCAATGAAACCTTATTACAAACCGCTTTAAATTATATCAATAGCGGAACCGGAAATATTCCCCGTCAAAACACACCAGTTTTAAACGAAATTTACTACAAAGAATATCCACTGTCCGACGAAATGTTTCTCGATAGCAATATTTTAAAAATAATTAGTGATAAGTAGAAATGATATGAGGAATTGAGGAGTTGAGGAAGTGAGGAAGTGAGGAAGTGAGGAAGTGAAGAAGTGAGGAAGTGCGCTTTGGTACGATTTTGTTCGTTCCTCACAAAATCACTCAGCGACCTACTCCTCAATTCCTCAATTCGTAAGACGAGAATATGGTATGAACCAATAAACAATCATCAAGGAAAATAATACTCTATGAACCTGAACTTTCAACTTTTAACTTTCAACTTTCAACTAATATAATCCTCAATTCCTCAGTTTATAAGACGAGAATATGGTATGAACCAATAAACAATCATCAAGGAAAATAATACTCTATGAACCTGAACTTTCAACTTTTAACTTTCAACTTTCAACTAATATAATCCTCAATTCCTCAATTCAGAAAACGAATAATATGGTATGAAACGAAAAACAATCATCAAAAAACAAGATAATTTATGAACCGTAACAAATCATCAGCACAAATCATCAGCAATTTTAGTATCTTTACCGCCCGAAAAACAGACTTATGGAAATAGCACTTATCTCACACGACGGTAAAAAACCGGAAATGGTCCGTTTTATTATGGAACATAAAACAGAACTTTTGCAAAAAAATATCAAAATCATAGCTACCGGCACGACCGGAAAATACATCGAAGAAACCGGCTTAAAAGTCAACCGGATGTTATCGGGACCACTTGGAGGTGATGCACAAATAGGCGCCCGTGTTGCCGAAGGAAAAACCAAAATGGTCATATTTTTTCGTGATCCGCTTGACAAACATCCGCACGAACCGGATATCTCCATGTTAATGCGACTATGTGATGTTCACAATGTACCACTGGCAACTAATCCCGCTACGGCCAATTTGTTATTTAAAGCAATATTCGGTTGATAATATTCATTATTGTCAATTATAAACAACTTTTTTTTAATAACTCTGTTAATAACTTTTGCAAAATACCGTATTTTTTAACATTAATCATTGTAACTTTGCATTATCGTAAATAAATTTATTATGTCGAATGCACACAACTATGAAGATTTAATTCGCCGTTTTGAGACAATGTTACAAACAAATGAAATTTACTTTTTCGATTTAGAAGATTTTTTAACCATTATCGAACATTATATCAATTCCGGTGATTACAATTTAGCTCAAAAAGCCATCAAATCAGGTCTCTACCAACACAACAACAATATTGATATCCTTTTGTATAAAGCCGAACTCTATTCTCTTAAAGATCAATTGGAAAATGCCGAAAAACTTTTAGGATATCTGAGTGATTTGGAACCGGAGCGATTAGAAATTCCAATGTTGGAAGCCGAAATTTATTCCAGGCAAAATTTACACGAAAAAGCCATTGAAACATTACAGCGTGCCTTAAATTTACCCGGTGCCGATCCAGTAGAAATATACGAAATGATGACAGTCGAATATTTGTATATGGATAGATATAATGAAGCCCTTAACACGTCCATAAAAGCGCTCAAACACGACCCGGAAAGTTCCATGTCATTATTTAATGCCGTTTCTTGCTACGATTTAACTAATCGACCGGACGACGCTATTATTTTTCTTGAAAATTTCCTTGACAAAAATCCTTTTAGCGAAGTAGGTTGGAGTTTGCTTGCCAAAAAATATATCGATAACGGACAATATCACAAAGCTTTGGAAGCTATTGATTTTGCCATCGCCATTGATGACAAGTTTTTAGCGGCATATTACGACAAAGCATATATCTTTTCAAAATTAAGACGATACGAAGAAGCCTTGATTTTTTATAAAATCACTTTGGACATTGCCGACCCGACAGCTTTTACTTACTACCATATTGCCCGAATTTATCAACGTATGAACGATGTAAAACATGCAACGGAATACTTTTTAAAAGCTATCAATGAAGACCCGGGACATTTCAAATCCTGGATAAAACTGATAGAACTTAAAATAGAAAACAATGAATGGCAATCTGCTTTGGAAATTGCCCAAAGGGCTTCGGAAATAGTCAGTCACCAAGAATTATTTAAGCTTTTGGGCGACATTTATATACATTTTAAAAATTGGAACGAAGCTATTTCGGCATTTGAAATGAGTTTAAAATTAGGTGACGCCAATCTGCCCGACATTATTAAATTATCGGATTTATACAAACGCACCAAGCAAATCGAAAAATTCAGAAACCTGCTTCTCAAAGCCAAACAACAATTTCCTGATTCCAAAGAGATACAAAGTTTGATGTCAGGTTTTTAAAGGATGATGTATGAAATCTCAAAAATTGTTCAATCCCATTTTATTTTTAAAAGGAATGGCGATGGGTGCGGCAAATGTAATCCCCGGCGTATCCGGTGGAACCATAGCCATTATTACAGGTATTTACGAACGTTTGATCAACGCTATCAAATCTTTTGATGCAACTGCTCTAAAATTACTCATAAAATTCCGCTGGCGACAACTGGTACAACATACCGATTTTTATTTTTTATTTTCCGTTGGTTTGGGAATAATTGCCGCAGTATTTTCTTTGGCTAAATTATTTGCTTTTTTGTTTCGTGAATATCCCGTATTTATTTGGGCTTATTTTTTCGGATTGGTTTTGGCCTCGGTTTATTTTGTCGGAAAAAATGTCAAAAAATGGCATGGCATCACTTTTTTGAGTTTTATCACCGGAACATTAATTGCCGTAGCTGTAACCGTCTTGCATCCTGCTGTTGAAAATGATAATCCCTGGTATTTGTTTTTCAATGGTGTTATTGCTATTATCAGTATGATTTTGCCCGGTTTGTCCGGGTCGTTTGTCTTAATTCTACTCGGCAATTACCAACTCATCGCTATTGATGCCATCAACCATTTCAATTTAAAAATTCTATTACCTTTTGTCGCTGGTGCTATTGCCGGATTAATCGGATTTTCACACATATTATCGTGGCTTTTCAAACGGTACCGATATCAAACAATCGCCCTGTTAACCGGATTTATTTTAGGTTCATTGAGTATTTTATGGCCTTGGAAAAAAGCCGTTTACCTCACACACAACGGCCAAATCATTATGAAACACGGCAAACCGGTCGTTTCTTATTATAAACAAATTCTTCCGGATCATTTCGATGGAAATTTTTGGCTGGCTGTTCTGCTAATTATTGCAGGTATTATCAGCATTGTGTGGATTGAAAAAGTGTCGGACAACGAAGTAATCTGAAACAAATGGCACCTAAAATACTCGGTTTAATCGGATACCCGCTAACTCATTCGTTTTCTAAACAATATTTTACACAAAAATTTCAAAAGGAAAAGATTACGGATTATATCTACCGTAATTTCGAATTGTCAGACATCAAACAATTGCCAGATTTGATAAAAAACACGCCCCGTTTGACCGGCTTAAATGTAACTATTCCATACAAAGAACAAATTTTGGAATATGTTGATGAATTATCTCCGGAAGTTAAAACCATTGGAGCGGCAAACACCTTGCTTATTCATCCCGTATCTAAACATATAACAGCTTACAATACGGATATTTACGGATTTAAACACAGTTTATTACCCTGTTTAAAACCCCGGCACCGTAAAGCTTTGATACTCGGAACAGGAGGTGCCGCCAAAGCCGTTGCCTACACCTTGCAGCAGTTGAAAATAAAATATATTATGGTATCACGTCACCCCGTAAATGACCGGCAATTGGCTTACAACGAATTAACCGGAGATATTGTCAAAACGTGTTTATTGGTGATAAATACAACGCCTGTCGGACAATATCCGGATGTAGAAAAATACCCGTCATTTCCTTACAATTTTATTACCGCTAAGCATTTATTTTACGATTTAATCTATAATCCACCCGAAACCAAATTCTTACATCTAGCCCGTCAAAAAGGCGCAAATGTTTGTAACGGATTGGAAATGTTACATTTACAAGCAGAAAAATCTTGGCAAATTTGGACGGAACAAACCGCCTTGTAATTCAAAAAAAAATGTTAAATTTCGCTTCTAAAAATTAACCGGTAAATTTACTCTATTATGGTAGAAGAAAGAGACGAAAACCTGCAACCCGCAGATGGAATGAACGAGCCGGCGGAAACTCAAAATAATTCCGCAAAAATCGAACAAGCTGACGAGGATGTTTTAAAAACGGAAGAAAATTCTGAAATATCGGAAAAGACTCCGGATTTGGAAGCTGATAATGACAGTCTAAAACTTTTATCCGAAAAATCAGTTGATGAAATTGTTGATGAAATTGAACAAAATGTGGCTGTTGAATCGGAAGAAGACAAAGAACAACACGAAGAAAATATTCCGTTTTTGTCTTACAAAAACTTTGACATTCCAACACTCTTAAATGAAGCCAAAAAATTGTTGGAAACACATCCCGTTCAAAAAATCAAAAAACATTTTGATACCATTAAAACAGTCTTTGAAGATAAAGTTGATGTACTAACCGAACAATATAAAAAGGAAAATCCTAATGCTAGTGAAGTTGATTTATACATTCCCGAAATCAACGAATTGAAATACATCATAAAAGACTATAAAGTCAAATTACAAGCTTACCGCAAGGAAGTCCAAAAACGTTTGGAAGAAAACCTGAAAAGACGTCAAGCTTTAATCGAAGAATTAAAACACATTATCGATTCGCCGGAATACGGCTTTGATGAACGCATCAAAAAATACAAAGAAATCAAAAAACAATGGCGAAAAGCCGGCAGTATCCCCCGCTCCCGCTATACCGATATTTGGGAAACATTCAAACACCACGAAGAACGTTTTCACGATTTATTGGATTTAGACAAGGATTACCGCAACAAGGTTTTCAAAGAAAATTTGGAACAAAAGCAAGCTATCATCGAGGAAGCTAAAAAACTTTTGGACTATGACGATGTCCATAGAGCTTTTAAAGAACTGCAAAAATTACACAAAAAATGGAAAGAAGAAACCGGTCCTGTTGCACGTGAATATCGTGAGAAAATTTGGGAAGAATTTAAAAATATTACGAAACAAATTCACGATAAAAGACGTGATTTTTATAAAAAACTGAAAGAAGAATTTGCTCAAAATTTGGTTAAAAAGCAAGAAATTATTGAAAAACTCAAAGAAATAACCGCAGAAATACCTGAAAATCACAAAGAATGGCAACAAAAAATCAAAGAAGTGGAAGATTTGCGGGAACAATTTTACAAAATAGGATTTGTGCCTAAAAAGAACCGGGAAGAAATTTGGAGCAGTTTTAAAACGGTCATTAAAGATTTTAACAAACACAAAAATAATTTTTACAAGACATTAAAAGAATTACAGAAAGAAAATCTGGATAAAAAAATGTCCTTGATAAAAATTGCCGAAGAACTCAAAGACAGTGAAGATTGGGAAACTGCCACACAAAAGTTTAAAGAAATACAAGAAGAATGGAAAAAAATAGGTCACGTACCGCGTAAATATTCCGAAAAAATTTGGAAACAATTCCGCGACGCTTGTGATCATTATTTCGACCGCTATCACGCCCATATCCGATCCGAAAAAGATGAAGAATACAACAATTTCATCAAGAAAAAAGAATATTTAAACAAACTTAAAGAACAATTTAAAGATGTAGATAACACGGCAGGGTATACCATAGAAGATATCCAAAACATCATTTCAGAGTGGAAAAATTTAGGTTCTGTTCACGACAAAAAACAATATATTAATGTAAAATTCAACAAATTTATCAATTCTCTTTATGACAAATTACAAATTGATAAACGCGAACTGTCATTTATAAAATTTAAAAATATCGTCGATCAATTCTATGAAGAAGGTAATTTCCGTAAGTTGGATTCCGAAAAACGATATGTCCGTCAAAAAATTGAGAATATTTCAAAAGAGATAGAACAATTAGAAAACAATATGTTGTTTATCAAATCAAATGACGAAAACAACCCTATTAAAAAAGAAGTAGAGAAAAAAATCGAAAAAAACAAAGAAATATTGGAGTTTTGGAAGAAAAAATTGCAATATTTAAATTCTTTGGAATATTAATAATTACACTAATAAAAGAATAATCAGTTGTGAAATATTTAATCGGACTTTTTTTTATTTTTTTCATTTACGGTTTTATGACCGGACAAGATTTGGATATTTATAAATATCAAAAAAATTCCAATTTTGAATTGCCGGCCATTCCAAAGGAAATGACTTATGAAGAATTTAAAATTTTAAGTACCGACTTACGGATGCAAGATATGATGATTGCAACTGTTTTTCCCGGTCATATTCATTTTAAAATAGGAGAAAAGAAGAAGGGATACTACATTTTAGGCACACGGTCATTAGGTTATTTAGGCTGGGGTTATTTGTCGGTTTCCAATAAATCGATGACCCGTATCATTATGTTGGATGCGACCGGATTGGATCAAACTTTAAATGCAAGAGATGTAATTATAGCTTACGGTTCTTTGGGGTTAATTTTAGGAAGTTACCTTTATGATTGGATACACGGTAAATATACGTTGGAAGACAAACAAACCCGTATCAGATATAAATATGCTCCTAAGAGATTTGAATTTGGATTAAATATCATAAAAACACCCGGCTATCAATATCCGGGATTAATGCTGGCTTTCAATTTTTAAAGTAATAAAAAAATTAAAAAATTTGAAAATACAGGGTAAAAAAATTATCTTTGCCCGTCAAAATAAAAATGAACTGAAAAAAACAGAAGAGAATGCGAAATAAAGGACTTGTAATAGTATTTGCTACTATTTTAGGATTGATAAGTATTTATACATTATCATTTACATTTAAAGCAAACCAAATCAGAAAAGAAGCCAAAGCTTTTGCCAAAGGTGATTTCAATAAGGAAAAAGAATTCTTGGATTCATTGGCAAACAAACCGGTATTCAGCATTTTAGGTTCCGATTTTACCTACAATGACATCAAGGACCGTGAAATGAATCTCGGTCTTGATTTGCGCGGTGGTATCAACGTGATTCTGCAAATATCGGTTAAGGATATCTTAAAAAATTTGGCCAATAACACCAAAAATCCTGTTTTTAATCAAGCACTTGCCGAGGCAAGCGAGATGCAAAAACACAGTAACAAACCTTATATCGATTTATTTTTCGAAGCTTTTGACAAGTTAAACAAACAAGCCGACAAGCCTGTAAAATTAAGTTCACCGGAAATTTTCGGCAACCGAAATTTGTCCGATGAAATCAAATTTAATATGTCTGATGACGAGGTAAAAAAAATCATCCGCAAAAAAGTGGATGATGCCATGGTCAGTGCCTTTGAAGTTTTGCGTAAACGGATAGATAAATTCGGAGTGACACAACCAAACATCCAGCGTCTTGGCAAATCGGGACGTATCTTGGTCGAATTAGCCGGTGCCAAAGATATTGAAAGGGTAAAAAAACTCTTGCAAAGCACGGCACAATTGGAATTTTGGCATGCTTATAACGCAGAAGACGTTTTGCCATATCTTCAACAATTAGACAAATATTACGCTCAAAAACAGCCAGTTCAAAAAGATACTGCCAAAAAAGATGTGGATACCTTATTGGTTGACGAACAACAAAAAGAAACTTTATTTAAGTACCTGAAACCGGGCAGTTATTCAAGAGTTGGCATTGTCAATATTAAAGACAAACGTCGCGTTGATGAAATGCTCAACAGCCCGGATGCAAAAAAATTATTACCGCCGGAATTAAAAAACATCAAATTTTTATGGGGCAAACCTAACAAAAAAAGCGGTACCGTTTACTTATACGCCATCAAAGGCAACAGGGACAACATCCCTCCTATCAGTGGTGATGTTATTGTAGATGCCCAATCATCTTATGATCAGTTCGGCAAACCGGCCGTGACTATGCAAATGAACGGTGCAGGGGCTAAAAAGTGGAAAGAAATGACCACACAAGCCTTCAACGATAAAACCGGTATTGCTATCGTTTTAGATAATATTGTTTATTCGGCACCCGGTGTTCACAATGGTCCTATTACGGGGGGGCGTTCCGAAATCACCGGAAACTTTACACTGGAAGAAGCCAAAGATTTGGCAAACGTTTTAAGAGCCGGTAAACTGCCTGCCAAAGCCGATATCGTACAATCGGAAATAGTCGGACCTTCTTTGGGTAAAAAAGCTATCGAAGGCGGTAAATTATCTTTTATTTTTGCTTTTCTTTTGATTTTCTTATGGATGTTTGCTTATTATGGTAAAGCAGGCTTGTTCACCGACATTGCTCTGGTTTTGAACATCCTGTTTATTTTCGGCATTTTGGCCAGTTTGAACGCCGTTTTGACCTTGCCCGGTTTGGCCGGTATTGTATTAACTATCGGTATGGCTGTAGATGCCAATGTGCTTATTTTTGAACGGGTCAGGGAAGAAATGCGTCGCGGTAAAACCTTACGCGATGCTATCGACGACGGATTCCGTAATGCCTTATCATCCATTATAGATGCCAACCTGACAACAGCACTAACCGGTTTGATTTTGTTATTCTTCGGAACCGGACCTATCAAAGGTTTTGCTACTACCTTGTTAATCGGTATCGGTACATCGCTCTTTACCGCCATCTTCATCACCCGTATTTTAATTGAATGGTATTTAGGAAAAGGTAAATCCTTGACCTTCGATACCAAATTTACCCGCAATTGGTTTACAAAGGTTAATATCGATTTCTTAGGCAAAAGAAAAAAAGCATACATTTTATCAAGCACAATTATTTTAATCGGATTGATATCTATCTTTACCAACGGATTGAACCCGGGTGTGGATTTTGTCGGAGGACGCACTTATATCGTTGCTTTTGACAAAAATATCAATGTCGAAGAGGTCCGTAAATCCCTTACCAACCAATTTGTAGATGAAAAAGGCAACAAATTTGCCCCTGATGTTAAAAAATACGGTGGCGATAACCAATTGAAAATCACTACCAAATTTATGATAGACAAAGAAGGTGAAGAAGTCGATAACGAAGTACAGAAACGTCTATTTGAAGGTTTAAAACCATTCTTTCCGAAAGGTTATACTTACGAAGACTTTATCAGCAGTGACGAAAATAAGAAAATAGGCCGTATGCAATCGATTAAAGTCGGGCCTACCATAGCCGACGATATCAAAAAAAGTTCGGTGTATGCGGTAATAGGGTCTTTGTTTGTAGTCTTTATGTATATCCTGTTCCGCTTTAAAAAATGGCAATTCAGTGCCGGTGCCGTTATCGCCGTATTCCACGATGTATTGATTGTTTTGGGTATATTTTCATTAACGTGGCGTTTTGCACCGTTCAATATGGAAATCGATCAAGCATTTATCGCCGCTATCCTGACGGTTATCGGATACTCGTTGAACGATACGGTGGTTATCTTTGACCGTATCCGTGAATATTTTAAAGAACATCCGTCTTGGCCGATGAATAAAAAAATCAATAAAGCTTTGGATACGACACTTTCCCGAACCTTAAATACCTCTTTAACCACGTTAATAACCTTGATTGCCATCTTTATTTTCGGTGGTGAAAGTATCAGAGGATTTGTCTTCGCTTTGATTGTCGGTGTCATTGTCGGTACATATTCATCCTTGTTTGTGGCCACACCGGTTATGTATGATTTGGTAGAAGAAAAGGCTAATAAGAAAAAGAAATACAAAGCTTGATTTAAGATTTAAAAAAATTCCGGAAAAAAAGAAGGGGCTATCTTTCAAGACAGCCCCTTATATGTTTAGAAAAACGGCACCGAAGGTGCGTAATAATAAAATAACTTCTTTTTTATTCCTTGTTTTGCAACATCGGTACGAACACAAAGGTTCCGTGTGACGATTCGGATATTTGTCCGTTTTCATCCTTAATAATCAGTTTCATCACTTGCAGGTCCTCCCCTACCGGAATAACCATACGCCCGCCCGGTTTGAGCTGTTCTATCAAAGCTTCCGGTACATAAGGCGCTGCCGCTGTTACAATAATTTTATCATAAGGAGCATATAGAGGCAACCCCTTGTATCCGTCACCGTAACCCATATATCTTGGCCGGATACCGATTTTTTCCAAATTTTGTTTGGCTTTGAGATACAATTCTTTGATACGTTCTATTGTATAAACTTGTGCTCCCAAAGTATGTAATATAGCGGCTTGATAACCCGAACCGGTACCTATTTCCAGAACTTTATCACCGGGGTGGATTTGCAAAAGCTGTGTTTGAAAAGCTACCGTGTAAGGTTGCGATATAGTCTGACCGGCTTCTATGGGAAAAGCTTTATCTTGATAAGCATGGTATTCAAAAGCCGAATCCAATAATAAATGCCGGGGTACTTTGGCAATGGCTTTTAAAACATTTTTATCGGTAATACCTTTTTTTATAAGCGTTTGCACCAATTGGTTCCGCAAACCTTGATGTTTGAGTGTATCTCTCATACTTTTTTTCAAATTTAGCCCCTAAAATAACATTTTCATAGGAAAAATCCATAAAAAAATGTAAATTTGTTTCCAATCAAAATCAAATTATTTTACAAATAAAAAATCATTAACTATGAAAAAAATAGCTGTTATCGGTGCCGGAACTATGGGAAACGGTATTGCTCATGTTTTTGCCCAAAACGGATACGAAGTCAATCTCATCGATGTTTCAAAAAGTGCGTTGGAAAGAGCATTGGATACCATAACCAAAAACTTGATGCGCTTGCTCAAAAAAGAAAAAATAGACGAGGCTACCAAAGAACAAACGCTTAAAAACATCACTACTTTTGATAATTTGGAAGAAGGTGTGAATAGTGTGGATTTTGTAGTGGAAGCCGCTACTGAAAATATTGATTTAAAGCTAAAAATATTTAAAGATTTGAGTGAATTGACGCCTGAACATGTCATTTTGGCTTCCAATACCTCCTCTATTTCAATAACCACTATCGCCGCCGTTACCAACCGTCCCGGAAAAATTATCGGCATGCATTTTATGAATCCCGTGCCTATTATGAAATTGGTCGAAATTATCCGTGGTTATTCCACTACTGATGAAACTTATCAAACCGTTAAAAATTTGGCTGAAAAACTCGGAAAAGTACCAGTTGAAGTCAATGATTATCCCGGATTTGTAGCCAACAGAATCTTGATGCCGATGATTAACGAAGCTATTGAAACTTTATATAACGGTGTTGCCGGCGTTAAAGAAATAGATACGGTTATGAAATTAGGGATGGGACACCCTATGGGACCGCTTCAACTGGCGGATTTTATCGGATTGGATGTCTGTTTGGCTATTTTAAACGTTATGTATAACGGCTTTAAAAATCCGAAATATGCTCCCAATCCCTTGCTGGTCAAAATGGTGGAAGCCGGCAAATACGGTGTCAAATCGGGTGAAGGTTTTTACGATTACTCCGAGACCAAAAAAGCTGAGGTTGTTGCTAAACAGTTTAAAAAATAATTTGAAGGTTGTCCTTCGGCAATATAAAAACCCCGGAATAAAACAGCTCCGGGGTTATATTTATACTGTGCTCTAAACCGGCAACTTGATATTTGTTACTTGATTCTAATACTTCATCACAACGGCATTGATATTCATACCGGCGCCAACGGAAGCCAACATAATAATATCACCTTTGTGCAATTGGTGATGTTCCAGCTCTCCGTTACGAACCATATCCATTAATGTCGGGATAGTGGCTACCGAACTGTTGCCTAATTTTTGAATATTCATCGGCATAATATGTTCGGGCATTTGTTTGCCAAACAATCTGTAAAACCGTCTGACGATCTGTTCATCCATCTTTTCATTAGCTTGGTGGATAAATATTTTTTTGATATCGTCAATTTCAAATTCACTATCATCCAAAGCCGCTTTCATTGCCACAGGTACTTCGGTAAGAGCGTATTCATAAATTTTATGCCCTTGCATTCTGATGTATTTGCCATCCCTATTGTGAGCGGGATTAAAAGAACGGTCGTTTACCAAAAGTTCAGCTTGCGGATGTGCATGTGAAAGCGTTTTGTAAGAATAAATACCGCTTCCGTTTTCTTCGGCATTGAGTTTGACAACCACAGCACCGGCACCATCGGCAAAAATCATGGCATCGCGGTCGTGAGGGTCCACCACACGCGACAAAGCTTCCACACCTACAATCAAAGCATATTTGGCATCACCTGCTTTCATAAATTGATTGGCCATTATCAAGGCTTGCAACCAACCCGGGCATCCGAAAATAACATCAAAAGCAATCGTTTTGGGATTGGACATTTTTAAACGGTGTTTGATACGCGAAGCCACTGCCGGCATAAAATCGGAAAAATAATTGTCTTTTTCCACATCGCCAAAATTGGTCGCGGCAATCACATAATCCAATTCATCTGCATCAATACCGGCATCTTTCATTGCCCGTCGTGAAGCCACCACAGCCATATCGGAAGCAACTTGGTCATCTTCCAACCAGCGCCGCTCTTCTATGCCGGTTATGGCTTTAAACTTTTCAATAATTACTTCATTCGGGGTCTCAAACTTGTTACCATTAGCATCATAGAAATCCCAATCTAAAAAATAAGAATTCGGAACAACTTTGGTTGGAATGTAACTTCCGATACCTATGATTTCAGCTTTTATTTTTGCCATATTTATTAAAATTTTCAGCGGCGAAATTACATAAAAAAGATACAATACCAAATTTTAACCCGTAAAAATCCGTAAAATCAACCGGTATTCCCGGTGATTTAATAAAAATCAAAATTTGTAAAATACATTTTTTATGAAACTTCAAAGATTTTATTCTTTATTTTTAGTATCTATAATAATTGTAACCGGTCCTTCGTTTACCAAACTGACTTTCATCATCGCTCCAAATTGACCGGTAGCCACTTTTTGTTCAAAATTTTCTTTAAATTTACTGATAAATGCTTTGTATAACGGAATGGCAATATCAGGTTTCGCAGCGTGTACATAAGATGGACGATGTCCTTTTTTAGTTTTGGCATGCAATGTAAACTGACTGACTATCAACACTTCACCACGAACATCTAACAATGATAGATTCATCTTAGCTTGTTCATCATTAAATATCCGCAAATGTTTAATCTTATGTACTAACCAATCGATATCTTCTTGTGAATCGGCATTTTCAATTCCCAAAAAAATTAACAACCCCGCTCCTATTTGTCCGGTTACGGTGCCGTTTACTTCGACTTTGGCTTGACTGACTCTTTGTATGACTACTCTCATGTTAGTTGAAAGTTAAAAGTTAAAAGTTGAAAGTGGAGCGTAGCGACATCCCGTACCGCCGATGACTATCGGGGGAGCGGGATTGCACTTCGACAAGCTCAGTGACCACACTTCGGCAGGCTCAGTGACCTTGTTTGAATGTTAAAAAAGCCGGCTGTTTCAACCGGCTTTTTATTTATTAAATTGATACGTGAAAAATTATTTTTTGCCTTTTTCCATATCTTTTTTCAATTGAGCCAAAGCGTCCAAATCGCCTAATGTGGCTTTTTCTTCGCTTTCCATTTTGGCTTTGTTTTCTTTAACGATGCGGGCTTCTTCTTCTTTGTAAGTAGCCGTATGTGACACAACTATTTTTTGAGCATCCTTATCAAATTCAATGACTTTGAATTTGGCTTTTTCACCTTTTTTTAGTTTGGTACCGTCCTCTTTAATCATATAACGTCCGGGCGCAAAAGCTTCCACTTCTCCATCCAAAAGAATGGTAGCACCTTTGCCTGCGGCTTCTTTTACTTCACCTTCATGTTCACTTCCGACAGTATATTTATCGGCGTATTTATCCCAAACGTTTTCTTGCAATTGTTTCAAGCCCAAACTCAATTTACGTCCTTCTTTATCCACATCGAGAACGATAACTTCCACTTCGTCTCCGATATTTAATACATCCGAAGGATGTTTTACCCGCTTGTTCCAAGTCAAATCGGAAATGTAAATCAAGCCGTCCACTCCTTCTTCCAATTCGACAAAAGCACCGAAATTGGTAAAGTTGCGAACAATGCCTTTATGTTTGGAACCGACAGGATATTTTTTCTCGATATCTTCCCAAGGGTCCGGGGTTAATTGTTTCATACCCAGAGACATCTTGCGTTCGTCACGGTCCAAAGATAAAATAACGGCTTCAACTTCTTCGCCTTCTTTGACAAAATCTTGTGCCGAACGCAAATGCGTACTCCACGACATTTCCGATACGTGTATCAAACCTTCCACACCGGGTTTTACTTCAACAAATGCTCCATAATCAGCAATCACGGTAACTTTTCCTTTAACTTTATCGCCTTCTTTTAAGTTTTCGTCCAAATTATCCCAAGGATGTGGTTCCAATTGTTTTAAACCGAGCTGAATACGGGATTTTTTCTCATCAAAATCCAAAATAACCACTTTCAACTTATCATCCAAATTGACCACTTCACTCGGGTGATTGATACGTTTCCAAGCCAAATCGGTAATATGTATCAATCCGTCCACACCGCCCAAATCGACGAACACGCCGTAAGAGGTGATATTTTTGACGGTTCCTTCGATAACTTGACCTTTTTCAAGTTTGGAGATAATTTCACGTTTTTGAGCTTCAAGGTCCGCTTCGATAAGGGCTTTATGCGATACAACCACGTTTTTAAATTCGGGATTGATTTTGACAATCTTAAATTCCATGGTTTTGCCGACGTATTGGTCGTAATCGCGAATAGGTTTCACATCGATTTGCGAACCCGGTAAGAACGCCTCGATACCGAATACATCGACAATCATACCGCCTTTGGTACGGGCTTTGATATAACCTTTAACGATTTCGTCTTTTTCAAGTGCTTCGTTGACACGCTCCCAAGCTTTGAGCTGACGGGCACGTTTGTGTGACAACACCAATTGACCGTTTTTATCCTCTTTGCGAACGACCATTACCTCCACTTTATCACCGATTTTCAAATCGGGATTGTAACGAAATTCGTTACGGGATATAACACCTTCGGATTTGGAATTGATGTCGATAATCACATCGCGGTCGGTCAATCCGATAATGGTACCTTCAATCACTTCATTTTCGTCGAGGACTTTGATTTTTTCCTCAACCATTTTTTCAAACTCTAAAAGTTTTTCATCTTTAATAGGCTCAATGCCTTGCTCATAAGCTTCCCAATTGAATTCTTCCAAAAACTTTTGCGGATCTTGTTCTTCCGTTTCTTCCGCTTGCGGTTCTTGTACTTCTTCCACTTGTGCGGGAACATTTTCGGAAGTCGCTTCTTCCGGCATTATTTCCGGTATTTCCGCCGTAGCTTTCGATTCAGATTGTTCTTCCGGCATTTCTTGTGATTCCTCTTCTGTTTCCGTTGTTCCTTTTACTTCTTCTTGCACATCTTGTGCTTGGTTTTGTGCATCATTTTGCACCTCGTTTTGTGCCGCCGCTTCTTGCTCTTGCACTTCTTTGTTTTCTTTATTTTCAGCCATGCTGATATGTTTTTTGTATTTCATTTCAACCGGAATAGTTTAAGGCAAATTGAAATGAAAGACGTTAGACTTTTATTTTCAATTGCTTTGCTACCCTATTCCGTCTTACCGGTAGCAGTGTGCAAAGATATGTTTTTTTTTTAGATTTTATCACCAATACCTTTAAATTTTTCAAGAACTTTTCTCTTACAAGCTTTTCAACATCTCATTCAATTTACGTATTTGTGATTCATTCCCTAAAACAATAAGTTTGGCATGAGGCATCATTTTTATGCCGGGGTCGGGATTGATGATATATTCATTGTCCGGTGTTTTATAGCCGATAATCAAACAACCTGTTTTACGGCGTAAATCCAAGTCCCTGATGGATTTTGAAGCAAATTCCGCCGGTAAATCATCGATAGCTATTTCTTTAATATAAGTATTGTGACCGGTATCGGTGGACAGTTTATCTACAAACTCAATAATATCAGGTGTTACAATAAGTGAAGCCATATGATCACCACCAATTTTATCGGGCATAATGACATTATCGGCACCAGCTATACGCAGTTTTCTATCGGTAGCATCATCCGAAGCCCGACTGACGATTTTGATATTTTTGTTTTGCTGCCTTGCCGATAAAACTACAAACAAATTATCGGCATCAGAAGGTAAAGTCGTAATTAAATGTGCGGCATTTTTCAAACCAGCTTTACATAAAACCTCGTCTTTAGTAGCATCTCCTTCAATAAAAGATAACCCGGATTCTTGTAGTTCTTCGATGATTTTTTCATCATCTTCAATAACGACCACCTCTTTTCCGTATTGCAGCAATTTGGACACGGCTTGTTTACCGTTTCGTCCGTAACCGCAAACAATTGTGTGATTGTTAAGTTGTTTTATTCTCTTTTGCACGCTTTTATATTTTATATTTTTAAAAAATTCACCTTCGATAATATATTCGGTCAGGACGGTAACCGCATATCCTAAAACAATAACACTAATTAAAATCAGAAAAACAGTAAACAACCGTGCTTCCTGACTGAGTGGCACTACCTCACCAAACCCGACTGTCGTTATTGTAATAACCGTCATATACAAAGCATCTATAAAACTCATACCGGTTAAAGTGTAAAAACCGGTGACACCCATCGCCAACAACAAAAATAAAAGTGCCGTTGCCTTGTATAATTTGGATTTTAAACTCAATGAAATTTTCATTATTTAATCGCACTACATTATTTAAGTTTGCAAGGTAATATTTTTTGAGAAATTGAGCGGAAAGAAAATTTTAAGAAACCGGTATTTTCCAAACAAATCCTTTCTAAATTCATAAGAATAAACATTGTTTTTTTTCAAAAGGCGTTCCAAATCGTCTTTTAAATATTCATTAATTTCAAAATACACATAAGAAGAGCGGTTATTTTGAGCCAAACGGATAATTTTATCATAAAAAACCAAAGGGTTTTCATCCGTTACAAATAAAGCCGTGTGCGGTTCGTAATGCAAAACATTGTTATGCATCAAATTTTTTTCCGATTCTCTGATGTATGGAGGATTACTGACAATCACATCATAATGCTCCGGGCAATTTTCTAGTGTCAAAATATCAATTTGCTTCAATTCAATATCAACATTATTAAGGTGTGCATTTTCCCGGGCTGTTTTTAATGCTTCAGAGGAAATATCAACAGCAGTGACTGATGCCGCCTGCAAATTGACCGCCAAACTGACAGCAATATTGCCACTTCCGGTTCCAATATCCAAAATCCGTAAACCGTTATTTTTTGGCAAATCGTTAATAATCCAATCAACCAATTCTTCGGTTTCGGGACGTGGTATCAGCGTCGAAGGATTAACCTTAAAAGGCAAACCGTAAAATTCCACTTCACCGGTTATATATTGCCAAGGTTTATAATCTTTAAGTACTTCCAGAGCAGTCATTAGCCGGTCAGTCTCTATCGTCAATTCCGGATTTAAACTTACATCAACACGGTCAATTTGGTAATAAAACGACAACAATCTGTAAAAAACAGCCTCTATTTCCCGTTTCTCATAAATACCGTCCAGCCCGGTATAATATTTATTCAAAATACTTTTTACTTTCTCCAACGGTGTGTAAAATTGATAGATAAAAATCCATTAAAAATTAAAAATTAAAATAAAAATACAACATTATTACCGCAACAACCGGCACACTCATATTGTCAAAACCCGAAAAAGAAATAGCCTCGACAAAAGTAACAACAACGGAAAAAACAAATACAAACAAAAAGAAATACGAATCGTCATAATTGGCGGCCGGCATAAATAATAATGTAAAAAACATTGAAATTACAAAAAAAAACATTGAACCGCCGAGAGATTTTTGCGATCCCAAAAATCTGTATTTTTCAACAGGCAAGCTTTTGCCTACGACAGCTGCCAATGAATCTGCAAAAACCACTACGGAATAAGGCAAATAAAAATAAATGTCATTTTCAAAATTTTTATAAAGCAAAAAGAGTAACCAAGTATCCCAAACAAAAAGTAATTCTCCTATTGACTTGCGCTTTACATTAAAAATCGAAGGAAAAAAACCATTATATTTGGAATAAAGCAGTAGAATGGAAAAAACCAATGCCAAACCAAACACAACCCAGTGCGTATCTATAAATAAAGGAAATGTCAAACCTATTATACCTGAACCGATATGAGCAATCTTTCGGGTAATTTCAGCAGACAAATAAGTTTTGCGGTAAATAAATTCGATAAACAATAATACCAAAAAAATGATAACGGCATAAATAAGAAAAATGTATAAACTGTTCATGTGATAAATTTTTGCCAAAGTAAAAAAAAATTGTAATTTTAACAATTATAAAAAATTATTTTTTTGAATGAATAGTTTTGGAAACGTTTACAGGTTGACAAGTTTCGGAGAATCTCACGGACCGGCCATTGGTGGTATCATAGACGGTATGCCGTCAGGTATCAGTATTGATATTGATGCTGTCCAATCGGCTTTAAGCAGACGGCGTCCGGGACAATCAAAACTTACCACCCAAAGACGTGAACCGGATAAAGTGGTATTTTTGTCAGGTATTTTTGAAGGCAAGACCACCGGTACTCCGATCGGTTTTATCATAGAAAACACCGATAATAAATCACAAGATTACAAGCATTTACAAAATACATACCGTCCTTCACACGCCGATTATACTTATGATAAAAAATATGGTCACCGGGATTATCGCGGCGGCGGCAGGAGTTCGGCACGCACCACGGCAAGCATTGTTGTAGCCGGCGCTTTGGCCCGGCAAATCATTCCCGGTATCAAAATCACGGCTTATGTCAATGCCGTTGGCAAATTACAATTAGATAAACATTATACGGAATTGGATTTCAGTCAAATAGATAAAACACCGGTTCGATGTCCCGATTTAACAGCAGCGCAAAGTTTTATCGAGCTGATTGAAGAAACCAAAAAAAAAGGTGATACCGTAGGCGGACAGATAAGCTGTATTATTCAAAATGTACCGGCCGGCCTTGGCGAACCGTTGTTTGACAAATTACAAGCCCGCTTGGCTTACGCTATGATGAATATACCCGCTGTCAAAGGTTTTGAATACGGCAGCGGATTTAAAGGAAGCAAAATGTACGGCAGCCGGCACAATGATATTTTTAATCCGGACGGTTCTACCAAAACCAATTTTTCCGGTGGTATTCAAGGTGGAATTTCCAACGGTATGGATATTTATTTTAAATTGGCATTCAAACCGGTCGCAACTTTAATGCAACCACAAAAAAGTATCGACAATACCGGCAGGATTATTGAATTGGAAGGCAAAGGACGCCACGATGCTTGCGTTGTACCACGGGCAGTTCCCATTGTCGAAGCTTTGGCATCTATGGTAATAGCTGATTTTTATCTCTTGCAAAAGACCAAAACATTATGAAACATCTTTATCTAATCAGACACGGAAAAGCCACTCACAAACCTATGCCGGATATCAAAAGATATCTGACAGGCAAAGGTATCAAACGTACAAAAAAGTATGCCGGTATTTTAGCGGAACAAAATATTAAACCGGATTTAATCATCAGCAGTCCGGCAACACGTGCTTTGCAAACCGCTGAAATTATAGCGGAAATCCTAAATTATCCGGTTGACAAAATAGAAATTAATCCGGTTTTTTATTTCGAACCCGAACAAGAAGTTTTGGAACAAATAAAAAACATACCGGATCGCTACAATCACGTCTTTTTGATCGGTCACAATCCGATTTGGACGGATTTAGCCGATCGTTTTTCGGAAAAACCGGTTTGGCATTTACGAACCAGCGGTATTTCCGGTACGGCTTTTGAAACTGAAACCTGGAAAAACATTTTACAATCACCGAGAAAAGACTATATATTAATAAACTAAAACTGAAAAGCTATGAAAAAACTTGTTTTATTACTTGCCTTGGTATTTGCCGGCATCCAAATTAAAGCCCAAAATGTCAATGATATCAAAAAAATGTTACCGGAATTGGTCAAAATTTACAAACATATCCACCAACACCCCGAATTGTCTTATATGGAATTTAAGACTTCAAAATTGTTGGCTGATAAAATGCGCAGTTTCGGATTCAAAGTTACCGAACATTTTGGAGGTACGGGAGTCGTTGCAATTCTTAAAAACGGGAAAGGTCCAAAGATTCTTATTCGAACTGACATGGACGCTCTACCTATTTTGGAAAAAACAGGTGTCCCTTATGCCAGCAAGGAGCGTCAGGTAGATGTTGAAGGCGTAGAACAACCGGTTATGCATGCTTGTGGACATGACATCCACATGACCGTATGGTTAGGTACCGCCAAGTATCTGGCTACTCACAAAAAACAATGGCACGGCACGCTGATGATGATTGCACAACCGGCGGAAGAACGCGGTGGCGGTGCCGCTGCTATGTTGAAAGCCGGATTGTATAAAAAGTTTTTTGTACCGGATTATGCCATTGCTTTACACGTAAATTCAAGCTTGGAAGTAGGAAAAATTTCTTATTGTCCGGGATATGCTATGGCAAATGTCGATATGGCCAGGATGACTTTTACCGGACGTGGCGGTCACGGTGCTTATCCTCATAAAACAATCGACCCTATTGTAATGGCAGCTCAATTCATTACCGATATGCAAACCATTGTATCGCGGGAAATCAGCCCGGTGGATCCGGCTGTAATTACCGTTGGTTCCATTCACGGTGGTACCAAAGGCAATGTCATTCCTTCAACTGTCGATTTGGAATTTACCATCCGTTCATATACCGATGAAGTGCGGAACCACCTCCTTGAAGCTTTGCAACGTAAAGCCAATGCTACGGCTGCCGCCTTTAATGTTCCTAAAAAAGATTATCCGGTATTGAAACTAAAAGATACATATACGCCTGCCCTGTACAATGACCCTAAACTCGTTGAAAAAGTAATCGGCGGCTTTAAAAAAGTTTTCGGAGAAGAAAATGTTATCAAAACCAAACCGGTAATGGGTGGTGAAGATTTTAGCCGTTACGGCCGCACTGGTGAAAAAGTGCCGGTATTTATGTATGGTTTAGGTATCGTCAGTCACGAAAAAATGGAACACGCCAAAAAAACAGGTGAAAAATTACCCTCATTACACAGTGACAAAATGCTTCCCGATGCAGAACCCAGTATTTATAACGGTATCAAAGCAATGACTAATGCTGTGATTACACTCAGTCATAAATAGGGTCTGCTGAAAAACACATAAAATACTAATATTCAACCTATTACCTACGTATTAAAGGCTATAAGTGCAAGGTTTTTACTACATTTCTTTCAAAAGGTATGCATTTTTGTGATTTATTATGGAATATTTTATTGTTGCTCAGAAGCACGCCCCTTTTTTAACTTCTTCACATCGAAGTATTTATATACGTCTTCTGTTCAGAAATT